>NZ_RBLU01000063.1 GCF_003989515.1 Curtobacterium sp. HSID17257 | reverse complement strand
CGACGGCCCTGCGCACCTGCACCATCGACGCCGCGGCCTCGGCCGCCGGACTCGGCTCGTTCGAGGGCTTCGTCATGGACGCGGCGTCGGGTGAGACGCTGTTCTCGCGGAACGGGGAAGAGGCCGCGCAGACCGGCAGCGTGATGAAGACGCTGACGAGCGCCACGGCCCTCGCGGTCCTCGGCGGCGACCACCGGATCCCCACCACCGTGACGCGGGAGGGTGACGGCACCGTCGCGCTCGTCGGGCACGGCGACGCGACGCTCTCGGCCGGCAACGGCACGGTGTACCCGGGGGCGCCGACCCTCGCGCAGCTCGCACAGCAGGTGAAGGCGGCGCTCGGTGATGCCCCGGTGACGACCGTCGTCGCCGACGACAGCTACTGGGACGACGCCGATGCGTGGGACCCGACCTGGCCGGAGAGCGAGCGGACGATCGGGTACCAGCCGCGGGTCACCGCGCTCATGGTCGACGGCGACCGGGCGAACCCGGCGGCAGCGACGTCGCCCCGTTCCACCGACCCGGTCGGGCGCGCCGGGGCAGCCTTCCGCACGGCACTCGCGAACGCGGGCGTCGTCGGAGCCGGGAGCGCGCAGGTGGTGCAGCGTGCCACCACGAGCACGGACCAGATCGCATCGGTCTCCTCGCAGCCGGTCTCGACGCTCATCGGGCAGATGATCCCGAACTCCGACAACACCCTGGCCGAGATGCTCGCCCGCGTCTCGTCGAAGGAGTCCGGTGCAGGCGGCTCGGCGGCCTCGCTGACCGGTGTCTACCAGAAGGCCCTCGCCGGGTACGGCGTGGACCCCACGGGCATCACGATCAAGGACGGCTCGGGGGAGAGCGCGGCGAACGCGGTGTCGCCGTCGTTCGTCGCCCACCTGATGGTCGCGGTCGCCGCGGGCGAGAAGGGCCTCGGCGTCCTGTCCGAGTCGCTGCCGGTCGCCGGGGTGTCCGGAACCCTGGCGAGCCGGTTCACCGGCGACAACGCGGTGGCGCGCGGCAAGGTGCACGCGAAGACCGGGTGGATCGACAGCGCGAACACGCTCGGCGGGTACATCGACGCGGCGGACGGCCGACGCCTGACCTTCGCGTTCTACGCCATCGGGTCCTCGCGTGCCGCCGCGCTGCCGGCGCTCGACGCGGTGACCGCGGCGACGTTCCGGTGCGGCGGGAACCTGACCTCGTCGTGATGCGCGCGGTGTCCTGACACCGGCCCCGCCGTGCCGTGCGCGCGCCGCCCGGAGCGCGGGTCGCGCCTCACCGCGTCCGGAGGCGCGAGGTGCAGGATGGACGCATGGCCAGGGCACTGCTCGTCGTCGACGTCCAGAACGACTTCACGGAGGGCGGTGCGCTCGGTGTGACCGGTGGCGCAGCCCTCGCGAAGCGGATCAGCGCCTTCACCGGCCGCCACGGGGACGAGTACGACCTCATCGTCGGATCGCGTGACTGGCACCACGGCGACGACGACAACGGCGGGCACTTCGCCGGTCCCGAGGGGCCGGACTTCGTCGACACGTGGCCGGTGCACTGCGTCGCCGGTACCCCGGGCGCGGAGTACCACCCGGACCTCGACGCGAGCGTGATCGACGTGCACGTGTTCAAGGGTCGGGGGCGTCCGGACTACTCGGCCTTCCAGGCGAGCACCGACGACGGCACCGCGCTGCCGGACCTGCTCGCGGAGCGTCGGGTGACGACGGTCGACATCGTCGGGATCGCCACCGACCACTGCGTGCGCGCCACGGCGCTCGACGCGCGGGCCGCCGGGTACGACGTCGCCGTCTACGACGACCTCGTGGCCGGTGTGGACGCGGAGCGCAGCGCACACGCCCTGGACGAGATCAGCGCGGTCGGCGGGCACGTCGACCACAGCGACATGGACGAGGGGCTCGCGAACCCCGGAGGAGCAGTACTGTGACCACCACCCCCACGACCACCACCGTCGGCGACGAGCACGTCTCCGTCGCCGACGTCCCCACCGGGCTGTTCATCGGTGGCGCATGGCGTCCCGCGAGCGGTGGCGCGACCTTCCCCGTCCGCGACCCGAGCACGGGCGAGGTCCTCGCCGAGGTCGCCGACGCCACACCCGAGGACGGCATCGCCGCGCTCGACGCCGCCGTGGCAGCGCAGGAGGGGTGGGCGGCGACGGCACCGCGCACGCGCTCGGACGTCCTGCGCCGGGCGTTCGACCTGGTGCACGAGCACGAGGACGACCTCGCGGCCCTGATGACGCTCGAGATGGGCAAGCCGCTCGCGGAGTCCCGCGGCGAGGTCGCCTACGGCGGCGAGTTCCTGCGGTGGTTCTCGGAGGAGGCCGTCCGCATCTCGGGTGACTACCGCACGAACCCGGAGGGCACCGGTCGCGGCATCGTGCTCCGGCGCCCGGTCGGCCCGGTCTACGCGATCACGCCCTGGAACTTCCCGCTCGCGATGGCGACCCGCAAGATCGGTCCGGCGCTCGCCGCGGGCTGCACGGTCGTGCTGAAGCCCGCCGACCTGACCCCGCTGACGACGCTGTTCCTGGTCGAGCTGTTCCGCCGCGCCGGCCTGCCCGACGGGGTGCTCAACGTGGTGCCCTCCCGTGACGCGAAGGCGCTGTCCGAGCCGATTATCGCCGACCGCCGCCTGCGCAAGCTCACCTTCACGGGCTCGACCCCGGTCGGGTCGGCGCTGCTCAAGCAGGCGGCCGACAACGTGCTCAAGACGAGCATGGAGCTCGGCGGCAACGCACCGCTCCTCGTCTTCGACGACGCCGACCTCGACGAGGCCGTCGCCGCGGCGATGCAGGCCAAGTTCCGCAACGTCGGTGAGGCCTGCACCGCCGCGAACCGCTTCTTCGTGCAGGAGGGCATCGCAGAGGCCTTCACCGCGGCCCTCACCGCGAAGGTCGAGGAACTGCGGATCGGCCGCGGCACCGAGGACGGCACCACCATCGGCCCGCTCATCGACGACCGTGCCGTGGACAAGGCCGCCGGACTCGTCGACGACGCCGTGCAGCGGGGTGCGCGACTCGTGACCGGTGGGGAACGGATCGACCGCCCGGGCACCTTCTACGCGCCCACGGTGCTCGACGAGGTCCGGCCGGGGTCGGACATCCTCACCACCGAGATCTTCGGCCCGGTCGTGTCGATCACGCGCTTCACGACCGAGGAGGAGGGCATCCGCCTCGCGAACGACACCGAGTACGGGCTGGTCGCGTACGCGTTCACGACGGACTTCCGCCGGGGGCAGCGGCTCGCCGAGCGCCTGGAGACCGGCATGCTCGGCCTGAACACGGGCGTCGTGTCGAACGCGGCGTTCCCCTTCGGCGGGGTGAAGTCCTCGGGGCTCGGTCGCGAGGGCTCGCACGAGGGCCTCGAGGAGTACCTGGAGTCGGTCTACGTCCTGACCCCGGACCCCTTCGCCGCCTGACCCCCCTCCGCACGACGCAACGTCGGCGGTTCCTCGGTGCGGTACAGCCCTGCGAGGAACCGCCGACGTTGCGTTCTGCGGGATCGACGCGACGGACGTGCGCGGGATCGAGGCGACGGACGTGCGCGGGATCGACGTCAGACCAGCAGCTGGTGCTTCGCCAGGTCGCGGTAGAGCGGGGTGGACTGCACGAGCTCGGAGTGCGTGCCCGTGCCGACGACCCGACCGTGCTCGAGCACGACGATGACGTCCGAGTCGACGACCGTGGACAGCCGGTGCGCGATGACGAGCAGCGTGCGGTCCGCCGCGACGGCGTCGATCGCCAGGCGCATCTTCTGCTCGTTCACCCCGTCGAGCGACGAGGTCGACTCGTCGAGCAGCAGGATCGGGGGAGCGGCGAGCAGTGCCCGGGCGATCGCCAGCCGCTGCCGTTCACCACCGGAGAGCATGACGCCGTCCTCGCCGACCTGGGCGTCGAGCCCGCGCGGGTCACGGTGCAGCACGTCGCCCAGGTTCACGGCCTCGAGCACGCGGACGCACTCGGCCTCGGACGCGTCGGGGGAGCCGAGCAGCAGGTTCGCCCGGATGGTGCCGGCCAGCACGGGAGCGTCCTGCTCGACGTACCCGATCTGCGCACGGAGCTCGGCGCGGTCGAGCCCGCGGACGTCGACGCCGCCGAGCCGGATCACGCCCGAGGTCGGGTCGTAGAAGCGCTCGATGAGCGCGAGGGTCGTGGACTTGCCGGCGCCGGAGGGGCCGACCAGTGCGACACGCGAGCCGCGGGGCACACGGAACGACACGTCGTCCAGCACCACGTCGTCGGCCGGGCCAGTGTCGTCGGCGTCCGCCGCGCCTCCAGACCGAGCAGACGGAGCAGACGGAGCCGGCGCACCCGCCGCACCGTCCGCGCCGGACGCATCCGCGGCCCGCGCGTAGCGGAACGTGACGTGCTCGAAGGCGATCGCGTCGTCGCTCTCGGTCGCCGCGGCGACCCGGACGGCCGCGTCGTCCTGGTCCTCGGTCGGCAGGTGCAGGATCTCCTCGATCCGGCCGAGGGCACCGAGCGCCTGGGCGACGGCGACGGCCGCGCCGAGGGCCTGACCGAGCGGCATGACCATCATGAAGAGCAGCAGGATGAAGGTGATGAGCGTGGCGATGGTGATCTGCCCGGCGGCGACCTGCGCCCCGCCGACGCCGAGCACGGCGATGAACGCGACCTGCATCACGATGCTCGCGACGGGGACGACGAACGCGGACATCTTCGCGATGTCGAGGCCGCGGCGGTAGGCCTCGGTCGCGTGGCCGTCGACCTCGGCGACCTCGCGGTCGGTGGCCCCGGCGGCACGGATGGTCCGGACGGCGCCGATGCCCCGCTCGACCGCGGCGGTCAGGTCGCCGACCTTCTCCTGCGCACGCTTCGACGCGATGCGGATGCGTCGGCTGAGCCCACCGACGACGACGATCGCGACGAGCACGATGACGACGGTGATGCCGAGCAGCAGGGGGTCGATGACGGCCATCGCGACGATCGCGCCGACGAAGGTGAGCGCGCCGCCGATCGACTCGATCAACCCCTGCGTGAGCACCGCGCGCAGCAGCGTGGTGTCGCTGCCGACGCGGGACACCAGGTCGCCGGTGCGGCGGGTGTCGAACTCCGAGATCGGCAGGTTCAGGATGCGGGCGATGAGCTTGCGGCGGGTGGAGAGCACCACGCCCTCGCCGGCGCGCTGGAGCAGGAAGTGCTGCACGCCGTTGAGCACACCGGACACGAGCACGAGGGCGACGAGCGCCCACACCAGGATCGAGAGCGTCTGGCCGCGCTGCACGGCGGTGACGACCTGGTTCACGAGCAGCGGCTGCGCGAGCGAGGCGCCGGCTCCGAGGACGCTCAGCACGATGATCACGGCCATCGCGGGCTTGTTCTCGAACAGGTAGGTCAGCAGGCGACCGAAGCTCGCGCGGGGTCCCTCGGACGGCTTGCGGCGTGCGGAGAAGAGGCTCATCGTTCCTGGTTCCTGCCGCCCGTGCGGGGTGTGCTGGCGGCCGTCGTCCATCTTCGCACCGTCCCGTGGGAGCGGGGTGCGTGGGAGCGGTGCGTGGTGCGGCCCGCTGTCGTACGACACCCGCGTCGTCGTGCGACAGCGGGCATGTCGTTCCGCAGCGGCACGACGCGCCGACACACGCGAGCGCGCCCACACCGCCCCGCACACGACGGACGGGAGGCGCGGCGCCGGACCGGCACCGCGCCTCCCGTCCGTCGGGTGGTCGCGTCAGGACCCGCCGGTCATGCCCGCAGGTCTGCCGGGGCCGCGTCCGGCGAGCCGGCCGCGTCGGCCTCGTCGAGCCCGGCACCCTTCGTCTCGCGGACGAAGAACAGCGCGACCACGGTCACGACGGCGGCGAGCGTCAGGTAGAGCCCGACCCACACGATCGTGCCGTCCGGCTGCCACAGCGCCAGGGCGATCGTCGGCGCGAGCGACGCCCCGAGGATCGACGCCACGTTGTACGCGATCGCGGACCCGGTGTAGCGGACGTTGGTCGGGAAGAGCTCGGGCAGCAGCGCGCCCATCGGCCCGAACGTCAGGCCCATCAGCGACAGCCCCACGATCAGGAAGGTCACGACGGTGATCGGTCCGGTCGACGCCGCGAACCAGACCTGGAACGTCAGGCCGAACAGGGCGATCCCGATCGTGGTGGGGATGAGCGTGCGACGACGGCCGTACTTGTCGGCGAGCCACCCGGCGATCGGCGTGAAGATGCCGAAGAACACCACACCGATCATGAGCAGGGTGAGGAACTCGCCGCGGCTGTAGCCCAGGCCGACCTTCGGCACGAGCGGACCGGCCTCGGCCGCGGTGGTGCCGTAGGACAGCGTGAACGTCGTCATGAAGTAGAAGAGCACGTAGGTGGCGACCATGCCGAAGGTCCCGATGATCAGGGCCTTCCACGAGGTGCGGAACACGCGACCGAGCGGCACCTTGGCGACCGAGCCGGACTCCTGCACGCCGCGGAACACCGTCGACTCGACGAGCTTGAACCGGACGTACAGGCCGACGATCACGAGCACGGCCGAGAGCAGGAACGGGATGCGCCAGCCCCACGCCTGGAAGTCGGCGTTCGGGGTGCCGTCCGCACCGGCGGGCATCGCGGCGTTGATCGCGATGAACAGGCCGTTCGCGAGCAGGAAGCCGATCGGGGCGCCGAGCTGCGGCATCGACCCGAACACGCCACGCTTGCCCTTCGGGGCGTTCTCGGTCGCGAGCAGCGCCGCGCCGGACCACTCGCCACCGAGGCCGACGCCCTGGGCGAAGCGCATCACGGCGAGCAGGACCGGCGCCCAGATGCCGATCGACGCGAAGGTCGGCAGGCACCCGATCAGGAACGTCGCCGTCCCCATCACGAGCAGCGAGGCGACGAGGGTGGCCTTGCGGCCGACGCGGTCGCCGAAGTGGCCGAAGACGATCGACCCCACGGGACGGGCGAAGAACGCCAGGGCGAACGTGACGAAGGACGACAGCTGCGAGGCCGTCGGGTCCTCGTTCGGGAAGAACAGGGTCGGGAAGACGAGGACGGCAGCGGTCGCGTAGACGTAGAAGTCGTAGAACTCGATCGAGGTCCCGACGAGGCTGGCGATGATCACGCGGGAGCGCGGGTTGCCGGTGGGCTTCGTGTCGGTCGTGGCGGCGGGTGCCGGGGCGGCGGTCATGTACGGGGACTCCGAGGGGAGCGCTCAGGGGGAGCGCGGCGGTGTGCCGAAGCTGCGGACACCGGTCGGTCGCGCTTGGTGGCGCGTGCTCGGACCGGGTGCGTTCGGTGGGTGGTGGGACCGCTCGTGACGGGACCCTCACCTTACGACACCCGTCGCGCAGCTGGAAATCGGCCGGGAGGACCGTGGCCGCGTCCGCGCGTCGCGGAGCGTCGGTCAGCTGGCCGGGTTGGTCAGTTGGCCGCGCCGGCCTCGAGGTGCGCGGGCAGCTGGTGCCCCATCCGGTCCCGCTTGGTGTCGAGGTACCCGGCGTTCTGCGCGACGACGCCCACGACGAGCGGGACGAGCGAGGAGACCTCGATGCCGTGCTCCTCGAGCTGCCGCCGCTTCTCGGGGTTGTTCGACAGCAGGCGCACGCGCGAGATGCCGAGGTCGGCGAGGATGCCGGCGGCTCCGCCGTACTCGCGCGAGTCCGCCGGCAGCCCGAGCGCGAGGTTCGCGTCGAGCGTGTCGAGGCCGTCCTCCTGCAGGCGGTAGGCCTTGAGCTTGTTGATCAGGCCGATGCCGCGTCCTTCCTGCCCGCGGAGGTAGACGACGACACCGCCCTCGGTGGCGATGGTGTCGAGCGCGGCGTCGAGCTGCGGACCGCACTCGCACTTCAACGACCCGAACGCCTCGCCGGTCAGGCACTCCGAGTGCACGCGCACGAGGGCGTCGTCGCCGGGAGCTGATCCGTCCGGCAGTGCGGCGATGATCGCGACGTGCTCGGCGCTCGTGACGAGGTCGCGGTAGGCGCGCATCTCGAACGTGCCGTGGGTGGTCGGGACGGTGGTCGCGACCTCGAACTGCACCGGGCTGCCCGGGGTGGGGGAGGTGAGGGCGTCGGTCATGGGGAGCTCCGGTCGTTCTGTGCCTGGTCGGGGGTCCCGGTCGTGGCGGCCGTCGACGTCGCGTCGCCGGGCCGGGCGGTGCCGGTCCGGGCGCGGTGGGGTCGAGCGCGGACCAGGAGGTCGGGTCCCAGGCTGGTGGTCGATGTGATGTCCAACGGGTGGCGGTCGCCGATGCTTCCCACGCCGACGTCCCCGATCGCGACGCGCGGGCCACCGAGCAGCACGGGCGCGAGGTACACGAGCAGCTCGTCGACGAGGCCGGCGGCGATCAGTGCGGAGGCGACGGTGGGGCCGCCCTCGACGAGGACGCTGTGCACCCCGTGGTCGCGCAGGGTGCGCAGCGAGGCTGCCAGGTCGTGTCCCGGCAGGGCCACCAGGCCTCGGGGGTGGCGTCGGACGGCGGCGTCGTCGGGTACCGGTCGGTCGCCGACGACGACGGGGAGCGGCTGGTCGGCGAGCAGTTCGCCGGCGTCGCCGCGCGCGGTGAGGCTCGGGTCGTCGGCGAGCACGGTGCCGGTGCCGACCAGGATCGCGTCGTGTGCGGCCCGCTGCTCGTGCACGTGCTGTCGCGCGGCGGCGCCGGTGATCCACTTGCTCGTGCCGTCCGCAGCGGCGGCGCGACCGTCCAGGCTGGCGGCCCACTTGACGGTCACCCACGGGCGCCCGGTGCGGACGGACAGGAGCCAGCGCTCGAGGAACGCCTCGGCCTCGTCCTCCAGGACGCCGCTGACGACGTCGACACCGGCCGCACGGAGGCGTTCGGCACCGCCGCCCGCCTGCTCGCCCGGGTCGTCGACCGCGTGGACGACCCGGCCGACGCCGGCCTCGATCAGCGCGAGTGCGCAGGGGCCGGTACGGCCGACGTGGTTGCACGGCTCGAGGGTGACGACGGCCGTGGCGCCCCGCAGCTGTTCGGCGGGCACCTTCGCCATCGCGTCGACCTCCGCGTGCGGGGTCCCGGCGCCCTTGTGCCAGCCCTCGGCGAGGACGTCCCCGGCGGGGGAGAGCAGCACGGCACCGACCCGCGCGTGGTCACCGACGACGGGTCCGCGCGCGGCGAGTTCGAGCGCACGACGCATCGCCCGGAGTTCCTCGGGGCGGGCGCGCGGGTCGGACGGCGACATCACGCTCCGACACTACCGACGAGGCGTCGGTGACGTGTCACCCTGCTGTCCCCTGTCAGCGAACGACGCCGCCGGCCAGGGCAGGTCGGACGCCGGGACGCCGTCGGCGCGACGGAGACCGGTCCAGGCGGTCGTGGGCCCGCCGTCGCGGTCGGGGATCCGGGCGGTCCCGGTGCCCGTGAACGAGAAGCCGGTCGCACGGGCCACCGAGGCGGAGCCGACGTTGCCCTCGTAGCACTCCCAGTACACGTCGGGCGCCCCCTGGGAGAACGCCCACTCGACGACGAGTTCGACGGCCGCGTGCATCAGCCCCTCGCCCCGGGCCGTCGGTGCGAGCCAGAAGCCGAGGTCGCGGTGTTCGGTGCGGAACGACACCACGCCCTCGAGCCACGTCGACCCCGGTCGCCGGATGCCCCACGTGTACTCGCGGTCGGACGCCCATCCCGGACCGACCAGGGCGTCGACGAAGGTCTGGGCGTCGCGGGCGGTGTACGGCGTCGGGACCGTGGTCCAGCGCACGACTGCCGGGTCCTGGCAGCCCTGCGTGATGGCCGCCGTGTCGGACCGTGTCGGCACCGTCAGGTGGACCCGGTCCGACGACAGTGTCACGGGGAGCATCGTCAGCCGCGCGAGCGGGGCACGAAGCCGATGTGGTCGTACACCCGGGCGAGGGTCGCCTGCGCGAGGGACTCGGCGCGCTCGGCACCGACCGCGAGCAGGCGGTCGAGCTCGGCCGGGTCGTCGAGCAGTTCGAGCGTGCGGGCGCGCACCGGCTCGAGCTCGGCGACGACTGCGTCGGCCACGGCGCCCTTGAGGTCGCCGTACCCCTTGCCGACGAATTGCTCCTCGAGCGACGCCACCGGGGTCCGCGTGAACGCCGACAGGATCGCGAGCAGGTTCGTCACACCGGGCTTCTCCTGGCGGTCCGCCCGGATCTCGCGCTCGGTGTCGGTGACCGCCGACCGGATCTTCTTCGCCGTGCGCTTCGGCTCGTCGAGCAGGCGGATCAGCCCGTTGTCCGACGCGGCGGACTTGCTCATCTTGCTGGTCGGGTCCTGCAGGTCGTAGATCCGCGCGGTCTCGGTGCCGATCTGCGCCTTCGGCACCACGAAGGTGTCGCCGAAGCGCGAGTTGAAGCGGGTCGCGAGGTCGCGGGTGAGCTCGACGTGCTGCCGCTGGTCGTCGCCGACCGGCACCACGGCGGTGTCGTAGAGCAGGATGTCCGCGGCCATCAGGATCGGGTACGTGAAGAGCCCGACCGACGCGGCCTCGGTGCCCTGCCGCGCCGACTTGTCCTTGAACTGGGTCATCCGACTCGCCTCGCCGAAGCCCGTCAGCGTGTTGAGGACCCACGCGAGCTCGGCGTGCGCCGGCACGTGCGACTGCACGAAGAGGGTCGACTTCGTCGGGTCGATGCCGGAGGCGATGTACTGCGCCGCGGTCGCCCGGGTGCTCGCGCGGAGCTCGGCCGGGTCCTGCGGGGAGGTGATCGCGTGCAGGTCGACCACGCAGTAGATGGCGTCGTGGTCGTCCTGCAGGTCGCGCCACTGCATGAGCGCCCCGACGTAGTTGCCGAGGTGGAGGGACCCGGCCGACGGCTGGATGCCCGAGAAGATGCGCGTCTTCGTCATGGAGGTGTTCCTGTACTGCGTGGAGTGGGAGGAGGTCAGAGTTCGTAGTCGACGACCACAGGAGCGTGGTCGGACCACCGCTGGTCGTAGGCCGCAGCACGGTCGACCGTGTAGCTCGTGACCTTCGCCGCGAGGTCGGGGGTGGCCACCTGGTAGTCGATGCGCCAGCCCGAGTCGTTGTCGAAGGCCTGTCCGCGCCACGACCACCACGTGTAGGGCCCGTCGACGTCGCCGGCCTGCTCGCGCCCGACGTCGACCCAGCCGAGGCCCGGCCCCGTGGACCCGTCGGCACCCTCGACCTGCTCGCCCTCGGCCCCGAAGAACCGCGAGAAGTAGGCGCGCTCGCGGGGCAGGAAGCCGGCGCGCTTGACGTTGCCCTTCCAGTTCTTGATGTCGCGCTG
Organism: Curtobacterium sp. HSID17257; assembly: GCF_003989515.1. Classification (GTDB taxonomy): domain Bacteria; phylum Actinomycetota; class Actinomycetes; order Actinomycetales; family Microbacteriaceae; genus Curtobacterium. The sequence continues at coordinate 6,953 of NZ_RBLU01000063.1, read as the reverse complement.
GTCGTGCCCGACGTTGAGGTCGCCGACGACGACCGCGAGCGGGTTGTGCGCGCGCAGGGCGGGCAGTCGCTCGGTCATCGCGTCGAGGAACTTCCACTTCTCGTCCTGCTTGGGGGTGTCGACCTCGCCCGAGTGCACGTAGCAGGAGACGACCGTGACCGTGGTGCCGTCGAGCTCGTAGTCGGCCTCGATCCAGCGGCCGGCGGAGTCGAAGTCCGACGGGCCGAGCTCGACGCGGTGGATGTGCGCGCGGTGCCGCGAGGCGATGGCGACCCCCGCGCGGCCCTTCGCCGTGGCCGGGTCGTGCACGATGTCCCACTCGTCGCCGAGCAGCCCGGCGAGGTCGTCGCTCGAGGCGCGGACCTCCTGCAGGGCCAGCACGTCGACGTCGCGCGTGTCGAGCCAGTCGCCCATGCCCTTGCGGAAGGCGGCGCGGACGCCGTTCACGTTGACGGATGCGAGGCGCAGGCGTGTCATGCCGACCACCCTACCGAGGCGCGCCGACGGCCCCGCGCGCCGCCGTTCCTGCGTCGGTGGAGCAGCAACTGTCGAGTGCGGACCGGCGACGCGACGTCTTCTGCTCCACGACGGCCGTGACCGCGCGCACGGACGGACGGGAGGCCCGTGGCTGCGCAGCCACGGGCCTCCCGTCCGTCGTGTTGTCGCGTGCGCGACCGACCTGCTCAGGCCGCGTCGTGGTCCGTCTGCAGGAACTCGACCAGGCTGTCGGCCGTCGTCTCGGCGTCGTCACCGGTCACCGTGAGGGTGACCTCGTCGCCGTTCTCGATGCCCAGGCCGAGGAGCGCGAGGATGCTGCCCGCGTTGCCGGACTTGTCGCCCTTGGCGATCGTCACCTGGTGACCGGACGCGGTGACGGTCTGGACGAAGAGGGAGGCGGGGCGGGCGTGCAGGCCGGACGCGCTGGCGACGGTGACGGTGCGGGTGGCTTCGGACATCGATGGACTCCTGTCGACGGGTGGTGCGCTCATGCTAGCGAGCACGTGGTGGGCGGTCCCGGGGACCGGCGCCGGTCAGTCGCGACCGGGCCAGAGGACCTCGGTGCCGGCGGCCTCGACCTCGCGCACGAGGTCGGCGTTCACGCCGGGGTCGGTGATGATCGTGTCGATCGCGGCGAGGGGGGCGACGCGGCCGAACTCCTCGCGGCCGAACTTCGTGTGGTCGGCGAGCAGGATGCTCCGGCGGGCGGACTTGATCATCGCGCTCTTCACGGCGGCCTCGGCCATGTTGTGGGTCGTCAGCCCGCGCTCGGGCGTGATGCCGTTGATGCTGATGAAGGCGACGTCGACGCTGACCATGCCGATGAGCTGGTGCGTCCACGTGCCGACGCCGGCGAGCGAGTCGCTGCGGATGTTGCCGCCGAGCAGGTGCAGGTCGATGCCCGACCGGTTCGCGACCGCCATGGCGACGGGCAGCGAGTGCGTGACCACGGTGAGGCCGCGGTCGGTGGGGAGCATCTCGGCCAGGCAGATCGTCGAGGTGCCGGCGTCGATCATCACCGAGCCGTTCTCCGGGAGCTCGGCGAGGGCGGCCTCGGCGATCACCATCTTCTCCGCCTGGTTGATCCCGCCGCGGTCGCCGACGCCCGGGTGCAGCGTGATGCGCTCGACGGGGATCGCCCCGCCGTGCGCCCGCCGGACCAGACCGCGGCGCTCGAGGCTCGTCAGGTCGCGGCGGATGGTCTCCGGGGTGACCTCGAGCAGCTCGGCGAGGTCCTTCACGTCGACCCGTCCCTGCGACCGGGCGCGCTCGACGATGCGCTGGTGGCGCTCTGGTGCGTACATGGACCTCGTCGTCTCGGTCGGCCTGCTCGGAACAGAACGGGCATGCTCGGGCAGATCAGCGCCGGATCCTTCCGGATTGCTTCGTCCGCCAGACGCAAACGGGCATCTGTTTCTGCATTTTTATCCCCGGATGTGTTTGTTTGTCAACGCGGATCGGGGTAGTGTGCTGCCAAGCCGCACGGGCGTGGTCCGTTCGTGTCGCTGCGCACCGAACGAACCACCCCCACCGTGAGCGCGTGGAGATGAAGGAGTCTCGAATGTCCGAACTGCTCGGCACCGGCGTCGGCCGCGGCGTCGCCCACGGCCCCGTGCTCCGCATGGCGGACCCGCTCGGCGAACCCTCGAAGGACGCGCTGGCCGGCACCGCGGACGACGCGAAGCACGCCGTCGCCGAGGCGCTCGCCGCCGTGGCCGAGGACCTCAACAAGCGCGGACAGCTCGCCGGCGGCGACGCCCAGGCCGTGCTCGAGGCGCAGGCGCTCATGGCGCAGGACCCGACGCTCCTCGACGACGTGCACGCCCGGATCGACGGCGGCACCAACGCCGAGCGCGCGGTGTTCGAGGCGTTCGGCCAGTTCCGCGACCTGCTCGTCGGCATGGGTGGCTACATGGGGGAGCGCGCAGCCGACCTCGACGACGTGGCGCAGCGCATCATCGCGAAGCTCCGCGGCGTCTCCGCACCGGGCGTCCCCGAGTCCGACACCCCCTTCGTGCTCGTCGCCCGTGACCTCGCGCCCGCCGACACCGCGCTCCTCGACCTCGACAAGGTGCTCGCCCTCGTCACCCGTGACGGCGGTCCGACCTCGCACACCGCGATCCTCGCCCGCGCCAAGGGCATCACCGCGATCGTCGGCGTCACCGGCGCCGACGACCTGGTCGACGGCACCCACGTCGTCGTCGACGCCGCGGCCGGCACCGTCGTCACCGACCCGTCGGCGGAGCTCGTGGCCGAGGTCGACCAGCGCATCGCGGACCGCCTCGCCGCCGCCGCCGCACCGCTCACCGCCGGTGCGCTCGCCGACGGCCACACCGTCCCGCTGCTCGCGAACCTCGGCAGCCCCGCCGACGCCGCGGGCGCCGTTGCTCTCGGTGCGGAGGGCGTGGGGCTCTTCCGCACCGAGTTCCTCTTCCTCGACTCGCCGAAGGCGCCGACCGTGGAGCAGCAGACCGAGTCGTACCGCCAGCTGCTCGAGGCGTTCCCCGGCAAGAAGGTCGTCGTCCGCGCGCTCGACGCCGGCGCCGACAAGCCCCTGCCGTTCCTCACCGACAAGGACGAGGAGAACCCGGCGCTCGGCCGCCGTGGTCTGCGTGCGCTGCGGAACCACGAGGAGGTCCTCCGCGACCAGCTCACCGCCCTCGCACAGGCCGACGCCGCGACCGAGGCCGACCTCTGGGTGATGGCCCCGATGGTCGCCGACGCCGAGGAGACCGAGTACTTCGTCGACCTGGCACGCGAGCTCGGTATCCGCACCGCCGGCGTCATGGCCGAGGTGCCCTCGCTCGCGCTCATGGCCGAGCAGGTCTTCGCGAACGCCGACTTCGTGTCGATCGGCACGAACGACCTGACGCAGTACACGATGGCCGCCGACCGCATGCTCGGCACCGTCGCGTCCTACCAGGACCCGTGGCACCCCGCCGTGCTGCGCCTCGTCGCACAGCTCGGCGCGGCCGGTGCCGACGCGGGCAAGGCCGTCGGCATCTGCGGTGAGGCCGCAGCCGACCCGCTGCTCGCCGTCGTGCTCGTCGGCCTCGGCGCCACCACCCTGTCCATGACCCCCGCGGCCCTGGCCGACGTGCGCGCCGAACTCGGCAAGCACTCGCTCGAGCAGGCCCGCGAGATGGCGACGGCGGCACTCGCCGCGAGCACCGCGGCGGCTGCCAGGTCCGCCGCGGCTGCCGCGCACGCCGTCTGACCCGACCAGCTCCACCCACGCAGCACCGCAGTACCCGCACCACCGCAGTACCCCTTCACACCGCAGCAGCACCCATCACAGAAAGCCAGGCACATGACAACGTCGTCCGTTGCAGCGCCCGACGCACCCGCGAAGTCGCGGGGCGGCGCACGCGTCGCCGTCCAGAAGTTCGGCACGTTCCTCTCCGGCATGGTGATGCCGAACATCGCGATCTTCATCGCATGGGGCCTCATCACCGCGTTCTTCATCGAGACCGGCTGGACGCCCGTGGGCGTCCTCGGCGGCTTCGGTGAGACCGACGGCGTGGCCAACATCGGTCTCGTCGGCCCGATCCTGACCTACCTCATCCCGCTCGCGATCGCCTTCCAGGGCGGCCGGATGATCTACGAGACCCGCGGCGCGGTCGTCGGCTCGATCATGGCGATGGGCGTCATCATCGGCGCCAACGGCACGATCATGATCCTGGGCGCGATGATCTGCGGCCCGCTCGGCGCCTGGCTCATCAAGCAGATCGACAAGATCTGGGACGGCAAGATCAAGCCCGGCTTCGAGATGCTCGTGAACAACTACGCGGCCGGCATCCTCGGCTTCGTGCTCGCGCTCGTCGGCTTCTTCTGGCTGGCGCCGCTGTTCAAGCTCATCGCCGAGGGCCTCGGAGCCGCGGTGAAGTTCCTCGTCGACAGCTCGCTCCTGCCGCTCGCGAGCGTCATCATCGAGCCCGCCAAGGTCTTCTTCCTCAACAACGCGATCAACCACGGCGTGCTCGACCAGCTCGGCGCGCAGCAGGTCCAGGAGTCCGGCAAGAGCATCCTGTTCCTGCTCGAGGCGAACCCCGGCCCCGGTCTCGGCATCCTGCTCGCCTTCACCTTCTTCGGTGTCGGCATCGCCCGTTCGACCGCTCCCGGCGCGATCCTCATCCAGTTCTTCGGCGGCATCCACGAGATCTACTTCCCGTACGTGCTGCAGAAGCCGGTGCTCTTCCTCGCCGTCATCCTCGGTGGCGCGACCGGGGTCGCGACCAACGTCGCCTTCCAGTCCGGCCTCGTCGCCCCGGCCTCGCCGGGGTCGATCATCGCCGTCCTCACCGCCACGGCGAAGGACAGCTACGTCGGCGTCATCCTGTCGGTCGTCCTGTCCGCAGCGGTCTCGTTCGCGGTGGCGTCCTTCTTCCTGCTCGCCAGCCGCAAGCGTGACCTGGCGAACGGCGGCGGCGACATGAGCGCCGCGATGGCGAAGCTCCAGGCCAACAAGGGCCGCGACGTCAACGCCGCGACCTCGGGCCTGCTCGGCAACAACTCCCCGGCCAACGAGGAGGAGGCCGAGGCCTCGCTCGGTGGTGTCGGATCGGCGTCCACCGCGACGGCGACCCGCGTCGAGAGCGTCGTGTTCGCCTGCGACGCTGGCATGGGCTCGAGCGCCATGGGTGCCAGCGTCCTGCGCAACAAGGTCAAGAAGGCGGGCATCGAGGGCGTCACGGTCGTCAACAAGGCGATCGCGAACCTCGACGGCACCGAGGACCTGATCATCACGCAGGAGGAGCTGACGGACCGCGCCAAGCAGAAGAACCCGAACGCGCAGCACGTGTCGGTCGGCAACTTCATGAACGCGCCGCAGTACGACCAGGTCGTCGACCAGCTCAAGAACCAGTAACGAAGTGCAGTATCGGAGGGGGCGGACCACGGTCCGCCCCCTCCACCACGTCCTCGATCAGCAAGGAGAACCCCCGATGCCCGTCCTGCAGGAGAGCCAGATCCGCATCCACACCGAGGACACCGCCCCGACCAAGTCGGAGGCGATGAAGGAGGCGGCCGAGATCCTCGAGGCTGCAGGCGCGGTCACGGCGGACTACTACCCGGCCATGCTCGAGCGCGAGAAGAGCGTCTCGACCTACATGGGGAACTTCCTCGCCATCCCGCACGGCACCAACGATGCGAAGGACGCCATCAAGTCGTCCGCGCTGTCGTTCATCCGCTACGCCACCCCGATCGACTGGGACGGCAACCCCGTGCGCTTCGTCGTCGGCATCGCCGGTGTGAACAACGAGCACCTCGACATCCTGTCGAAGATCGCGATCGTGTTCTCCGACGAGGACGAGGTCCAGAAGCTCACCGACGCGCCGGACACCGCCGCGATCCTGTCGATCCTCGGCGAGGTCAACGAGTGACCGGGACCGCCGTCCACTTCGGCGCCGGCAACATCGGCCGCGGCTTCGTGGGGCTCCTGCTCCACGAAGCCGGCTACGAGGTCGTCTTCGCCGACGTCGCCGCGCCGCTCATCGACGCACTCGCCGCCGCCGACTCGTACACCGTGCACGAGGTCGGGCAGGGCGCGCAGGACCACGAGGTCACCGGCTTCCGTGCCGTGAACAGCGCGCAGGACGAGGCCGGTGTGATCGCAGAGGTCGCCGCCGCCGACGTCGTCACCTGTGCGGTCGGACCGACCGTCCTGAAGTTCATCGCCCCGGTCATCGCGAAGGCGCTCCAGCAGCGCGCCGCCGACGCCGCGCCGCTCGCGGTGATGGCGTGCGAGAACGCGATCAACGCGACCGACCGTCTTCGGGAGTTCATCGTCGAGGCGCTCCCGGCCGAGTCGCGCGACGAGGCCCTGGCGAAGGCGGTGTTCGCGAACACCGCGGTCGACCGGATCGTCCCGGCCCAGCCCGAGGGCGCGGGCCTCGACGTGACGGTGGAGACCTACTACGAGTGGGCCATCGACCGCACCCCGTTCGGCGGGAACGAGCCGGAGATCCCCGGCGCGCACTACGTCGACGGGCTCGCTGCCTCGATCGAGCGCAAGCTCTTCACGGTGAACACGGGGCACGCCACCGTCGCGTACCACGGGTTCCTCGCCGGCGCCGACAAGATCTCGGACGCCATCGCGATCCCGGCCGTGCGCTCCGAACTCGAGTCGGTGCTCGCCGAGACCAGCGACCTGCTGGTGCGTCGTCACGAGCTCGACCCCGAGGTGCACCGCTCCTACGTGCAGGCGATCATCGGTCGCTTCGAGAACCCGCACCTGCCCGACACGGTCACCCGCGTCGGCCGACAGCCGCTCCGCAAGCTGTCGCGGGACGAGCGCTTCGTGTCGCCCGCCGCCGCCCTCGCCGAGGACGGCACCGCGCCTCCCGTCCGTCATGGGGAGACTTCTGGACATGCGCTTGTTAGTATGTAAGGACAAAGTTCCCGAATCAGGAGGCACCATGCCGCTCGTCCGTATCGACCTCGCCACCGGCCGCACC
>NZ_RBLU01000062.1 GCF_003989515.1 Curtobacterium sp. HSID17257 | reverse complement strand
AATCTTCAATCCAAAAGGAATTGTCTCCGACGACCACAACCAAAGCTGCAATCGCACGGGGTCAATAAATTGGCATTGACAATGTGCACGCTGTTGAGTTCTCAAGGACCAGACGCACCCCCCACTCGACTCCCAGAAGGAGCTCCGCCAGAGGGGCATTGTGTTCTTGGTGTCACCGGCAACTCGTCGGACCGAGGTCCTGTGGCTCATCCCGTGGGAGAGGGCCGGTGGAGTAGTCATCCTAAGCGTCGAAGCGATCGAGCACAAGGCCTGATCTGAACTTCAGTGGAGGATGGTCCCGCTTGAGGCCGGCAGGCTCTGGGCTCTCGCTCCAGCCGCTCCGCCGCACCTTTGGGGTGACGAGTAAGAACTCTACGCAGCAGCGACGAGGAGCGCCAACCGGGCCGTCGTCCGGGCGTGTCGCACTCTGCAACTCCCCCGGGACGCAGCGGTGCCCGGCCTCCGTCGGGAGACCGGGCACCGGGTGCACCGAGGGTGGATGGATCAGCCGAGGGTGACGCCGGCCAGGGTCTTCTTGCCGCGGCGGAGCACGACGACTCCGCCGGGCAGTGCGAGGCTCGCGAGCTGCGCGGTCGGGTCGTCGGCGCGGACGTTGTTCACGTACACGCCGCCCTGGTCGACCGCCCTGCGCGCTTCGCCGAGCGACTTCACGAGTCCGGTGTCGACGAGGGCGCGAGCGACGTCGGCCTCGCCAGGCAGCGACACCGTGCCGGGGAGCTCGGCGACCGCGGCACGCAGGGTCGCCTCGTCGAGCGCGGCCAAGTCGCCGTTGCCGAACAGCGCCGCCGAGGCGTCGATCGCGGCCTGGGTCGCAGCCGCACCGTGCACCAGCGACGTGACCTCGAACGCCAGGGTGCGCTGGGCCTCGCGGCGGAAGGGTTCGTCGGCCACGGCCTGCTCGAGTCGCCCGATCTCCGCACGGTCCAGGAAGGTGAACTCGCGCAGTCGGGCGATCACGTCGGCGTCCGCCGTGTTGAGCCAGAACTGGTAGAAGGCGTACGGCGAGGTCATCTCGGCGTCGAGCCAGATCGCGTTGCCCTCGCTCTTGCCGAACTTCGTGCCGTCCGAGTTCGTGATGAGCGGGGTCCCGAGCGCGTGCACGGACACCCCTTCGGTGCGCCGGATCAGGTCGGTGCCGGAGGTCAGGTTGCCCCACTGGTCCGAACCACCGGTCTGCAGCGTGCAGCCGTACTGCCGGTACAGCTCGCGGTAGTCGAGTCCCTGCAGGATCTGGTAGCTGAACTCCGTGTAGCTGATCCCCGCGTCGGAGTTCAGACGCGCCGCGACGGCGTCCTTCTTCAGCATCGCGTTCACCCGGAAGTACTTGCCGATGTCACGCAGGAAGTCGATCGCGGACAGCGGCGCCGTCCAGTCGAGGTTGTTGACGAGCCGCACGCCGTTCTCGCCGTCCGGGCTGAGGAACCGGGACACCTGCGCCTGCAGCCGGCTCACCCATTCGGCGACGGTCTCGGGGGTGTTCAGGGTGCGCTCCGCGGTCGGTCGCGGGTCGCCGATGAGCCCGGTGGACCCGCCGACGAGCGCGAGCGGCTTGTGTCCGGCGAGCTGCAGCCGCCGCATCGTCAGCAGCTGCAGCAGGTTGCCGCAGTGCAGCGACGGCGCGGTCGGGTCGAACCCGCAGTAGTACGTGACCGTCCCGCCGTCGAGGGCCTCCTGGAGTGCCGTCTCGTCGGTGGAGACGTGCACCAGACCGCGCCAGCGCAGTTCGTCCCACACCGAGGCGAAGGTGGGGTCGTTCTGCTGGCGTGTCAGGACATCGGGATCGGTTGCGCTGGACACCGGACCATCGTAGCGACCGGCGGGAGCCGGACGGGAGGCACGGCTCGCCCGGTCAGTCGACCGCGCGCTGGTGCCGTCGGTACGGCGAGACCGTCGGGTCACCGGTCAGCCAGGAGCGCCAGGGGAACGTCGCCCCACCGGCGACACCGGCGACGCCGGTGCGCGGTCCGCGCGAGATCCGCCGGACCGGAGCCGTCCCCGCGGGGCCGGCCACCGTCTCGGCGAGCAGCTCCGCGACCACGTCGGCCAGGTCGGCGGTGGTGAGCCGCGCCTCCAGACCGGGTGCGAGCGTGAGCCGGAACGGTCCGGATCCGTCGAGGACCGAGGTGCCGTCGTCCTCGCCGAGCACGGCGCCGAGGGCCTGCCCGAGGTTGCCCGGACCGCGCGCCAGCGCGACGTCCGCGACCGACGGACCGCGGCGTGCACGAGCCGCCTCGACGCCGTCGACCACCTCGGCGCCGCGCAGGAGCGAGCCGGACGAGGTGCCCTCCGGCCCGCTCACCACGTTGACGCACGTGTGGATGCCGTACGAGCGGTAGGCGTAGAGCGTCCCCGGCGGCCCGAAGAGGTGCCGGTTCCGCGGTGTCGGGCCGCGGTGGCCGTGCGACCCGGGGTCGGTGGGACCCCAGTACGCTTCGACCTCAGTGATGCGCAGCGTCACGCCACGTCCCGTGATCGTCGCGCCGAGCAGCGCCGGTGCGCAGACCGGAGCGGGCTCGGCGAGGAGCGCGAGGAGCGCGTCGCTCATCGCGTGAAGGGGGCGCCCTCGGCGAGGTCGTGGACGCGACGGGTCAGGACGGCCAGCTGCTCGGCGACGCGGTCCGGCGCCGTGCCGCCGACGCCGGCGCGCGACGCGACGCTGCCCTCGATCGTCAGGACCCCGCGGACCTCGGGCGTGAGGTGCTCGGACACGGCGCGGTACTCGTCGTCGCCGGGTTCGTCGAGCTCGATGCCGCGCTCCTCGCAGTACCGGACCAGCGCGCCCGAGATCTCGTGCGCGTCACGGAAGGGGACGCCTTGCCGGACCAACCACTCGGCGACGTCGGTCGCGAGCGAGAAGCCCTGCGGCGCGAGCTCGGCCATCCGCTCGGTGCCGAAGGTGAGCGTGGCGACCATGCCCGTGAAGGCCGGCAGCAGCACCTCGAGCTGGGCGACCGAGTCGAAGACCGGCTCCTTGTCCTCCTGCAGGTCGCGGTTGTACGCCAGCGGCAGGCCCTTGAGCGTCGTGAGGAGGCCCGTGAGGTTGCCGACGAGGCGACCCGACTTGCCGCGCGCGAGCTCGGCGATGTCCGGGTTCTTCTTCTGCGGCATGATGCTCGACCCGGTCGAGAAGGCGTCGTGCAGCCGGACGAACCCGAACTCCTTCGTGTTCCAGAGGATGATCTCCTCGGCCAGGCGGGAGACGTCGATACCGATCTGCGCGAGGACGAACGCGAACTCCGCGACGACGTCCCGGGCGGCCGTGGCGTCGATCGAGTTGTCCGCGGGGCGCGCGAAGCCGAGCTCACGGGCGATGGCGGTCGGGTCGAGCCCGAGCGAGCTGCCCGCCAGGGCTCCGGCGCCGTACGGGCTGACGCTCGCGCGGTCGGCCCAGTCGCGGAGTCGTTCGAGGTCGCGGACGAGCGGCCACGCGTGCGCGAGGAGGTGGTGGGCGAGGAGCACCGGCTGCGCGTGCTGCAGGTGGGTGCGCCCGGGCATGATCGCCGTCGGGTGCTCGCTGGCCTGCTGGGAGATCGCGTCGACGAGGTCGATCACGAGCCGTCCGATCCGCCGGCCGTGGTCGAGCATGTGCATGCGACCCAGGGTGGCGATCTGGTCGTTGCGGCTCCGGCCAGCGCGGAGCTTGCCGCCGAGTTCCGGACCGAGGTCGGCGATGAGCAGGCGCTCGAGGGCACCGTGCACGTCCTCGTCACCGTCGTCCGGCTGCAGGGAGCCGTCGGCGTGCGCGGCCTCGAGGCGGTCGAGACCGGCGGTCATGCGCTCGAGCTCGTCCGCCGACAGGTAGCCCGCGGTGTGCAGGGCACGGGCGTGGGCGCGCGAGCCGGCGATGTCGTACGGGGCGAGCTGCCAGTCGAACTGCGTCGACCGGGACAGCGCGGCGAGTTCGGCGCTGGGGCCGTCCGCGAAGCGGCCACCCCAGAGGGCGCCCGTGTTCGTGGCGTCGGTCTTGCTGGGCTGGGTCGCGTCGGTCATGTCGTCCTGCCTGGGTGGTGGTCGGTCGTGCGGGGTTCGTGGTGCGGGTCGGTGCCGGTGTTCCTGCGGCTCGGGACCGGCGTTCGTGCGGGTCGGTGCCGGTGTTCCTGCGGCTCGGGACCGGTGTGGGCGGTGTTCAGTTCGCGCGGTCGCGCCGTGTGGCCGTCCGTGTCGGTCGGGCCCGGGCGTCCGCGAGCGGAACGCTCTCGGTGGTCGTGGCCCCTGCGAGCTCGAAGTCGACGAGGCTCTGCTCCGAGCGGCGTCCGACGACGCTCGCGACCCCGCCGTGCAGCGAGAGCCGGACGTCGCCGGAGACGTGCCGCTGCGTCTCCTCGATGAAGGCGTCGAGCGCGCGCCGGAGCCCGCTCGACCACCGGCCGCCGTCGACCAGGTCCGCCCACGCGCGGTCTGCGTCGTCCTTCGCGCGCAGCACGTCGCGCTCGAGGGTCAGGCGTTCGAGGTCTCGGTGCGCGGCCACGAGCGCCGTCGCTCCCGGGGTCTCCGCCAGGCGACGGGCCTTGCGGCCGTCGAGCAGGTCGACGACCAGGTCGTGCCGACCGACGCCGTGGCGACCGGCGAGGGCATCGAGTTCGCGCAGCAGGCGCAGGACCGGGAAGCGTTGCCCGTCGAGGGCGACCGGGACACCGTGCTCGAAGGTCACGGTGACCTCGTCGGGCTCGCTGGCAGGCTGCGTGGCCGCGTCCGCCGTCCGCGCCCACGCCGAGGAGTCGACGGGGGCCCACGGGTCCTCGACGTCCCGCGTGGTCAGGACCCGTCCCCACACGTCGTGCTCGGTGCCACCGACCGGGACGACGCCGGCCGGGACCGGGAGGACCCGGAGGTCGGGGTCGTGCCCGGCGACCGTCGTCGTGAGGGCGACCTCGTCCGGGGCGGCGGTGAGGTGCGCCACCGCGTCGGCGCCGAGCTGCCGGGCCGTCCGGACCAGGTGGTCGGCGACGATCGGCAGACGGAGTGCCGGGACGAGCGGACGCCCAGGACCCCCGGCGTTCGCCCGCACCGCCGCGGCGACGTACCGGTCGGCGTACTCGGTCTTCGCGTCGACCACGACGGCGTCCACGGCACCGGCCGCACGCACGCGCTCGCGCACCGCGTCGACCTCGCGGGAGCGACCGCCGAGGTCGACCACGAGGGCCAGGACCTCGTGGTCGACGGCGAAGTGCTCGACCGCCGCCGCCGGGTCCACCCCGGCGGAGCAGGCGACGACGATGCGGTCGGTCACGGGACTCCAGTCGAGCAGGGTCAGGCGGTCGGGCTGGTCGCCGCGGCCGGGCTGCCGGTCGCGTTCGCGGCGAGGAGCCAGGCGAGCAGGGCCTTCTGCGCGTGCAGACGGTTCTCCGCCTCGTCCCAGATGATGCTGCGCGGCCCGTCGATGACCTCGGCCGTCACCTCGAACCCGCGGTCCGCCGGCAGGCAGTGCAGGAACACGGCGTCGTCGGCAGCGTGCCCCATCAGCTCGTCGTCCACGCGGTACCCCGCGAAGGTGTCGAGTCGCGCCTGCTTCTCGTCCTCCTTGCCCATCGACACCCACGTGTCGGTGACCACGACGTCGGCATCCGCGACCGCTGCCACTGGGTCGGTGACCACGAGGACGGAGCCGCCGGTCTCGGCCGCACGGCGCTCGGCGTCGGCGACGACCCCGGCGTCGGGGCTGAACGCTGCCGGAGCGGCGACACGGACGTGCATGCCGGCGGTCGCACCTGCGAGCAGGTACGACTGCGCCATGTTGCTCGCGCCGTCGCCGATGAACGCGACGGTCTGTCCGGCGAGGGTGCCGCGGTGCTCACGGATCGTGAGCAGGTCGGCGAGGAGCTGGCACGGGTGGAAGTCGTCCGACAGCGCGTTGACGACCGGCACGCGGGTGCCCGCCGCCATCTCCTCGAGCCCGGACTGGGCGTAGGTGCGCCAGACGATGGCCGACACCATGCGCTCGAGCACCCGGGCGGTGTCGGACGGGGTCTCCTTGCCGCCGAGCTGGCTGTTCGCCGTCGTGATCACGAGGGGGCTGCCGCCGAGGTCGGATATCCCGACGTGGAAGGACACCCGGGTGCGGGTCGACGACTTGTCGAAGATCACCGCGACGGACTGCGGCCCGGCCAGGGGCTTCTGCCCCCAGCGGTCGTCCTTCATCCGGGCGGCGAGGTCGAGGATCGCGGACTGCTCGGCCTGGGTCAGGTCGTCGTCGCGGAGGAAGTGGCGGGTCATGCGGAGGTCTCCTGCTCGGCGGCGACGGCCGCGAGGCTCTGGCCGAGGATCGACACGAACTCGTCGATCTCGGCGTCGGTCACGATGAGCGGCGGTGCGATGCGCAGGCTCGACTCGTTCGGAGCGTTGATGATGAGGCCGCGCCCGAGGGCGGCGGCGTTGACGGCCGGGCCGACGGGCGCGGTCAGGCCGACGCCGACGAGCAGGCCCGTCCCGCGGACCTCCTGCACCAGCGGCGAACCGAGGGCGGCGATGCCGGCACGTATGCGCTCGCCCTTCGTGACCGCGCCGGCCACCAGGTCTGCGCGCTCGATCTCCTCGAGCACCGCGTTCGCGACGCGGGTGCCGAGCGGGTTGCCGCCGAACGTCGAGCCGTGCTGGCCGGCCGAGAACAGCTCGGACGCCCAGCCGAAGGTCACGAGGGCGCCGATCGGGAACCCGCCGGCGATGCCCTTCGCGATCGTGACGGCGTCCGGGGTGAAGCCGTGGCCCTGGAAGGTGAACCAGTTGCCGGTCCGACCGACACCGGTCTGGATCTCGTCGAGGATGAACAGCGCGCCGTGCTCCTCGGTCAGGCGCCGCGCCGCCAGCAGGAAGCCCTCGGGCAGGTCGACCACACCGGCCTCGCCCTTGATCGGCTCGAGGATCAGTGCAGCGACGGTGTCGTCGATCGCGGCCTCGAGCGCCTCGACCGTCGAGTCGATGTGCTCGACGCCGGCGATCATGGGCAGGAAGTCCTCCTGCAGGGCCGGCTTGCCGGTGAGCGCGAGCGCGCCCATGGTCCGGCCGTGGAAGCCCTGCTTCAGCGCGAGGATCCGGGTCTTGCGACCGTCCGCGCCCTTGTTCAGCCGCGCGAGCTTGAACGCGGCCTCGTTCGCCTCGGCGCCGGAGTTGCCGAAGTACACGCGACCCGCGTCCCCCGCTCCGGTGATGCGCTTCAGGCGCTCGGCGAGCTCGAGCTGCGGTGGCGTCGCGAAGTAGTTCGACACGTGCACGAGCTTCGCGGCCTGGTCGGCGACGGCCTCGACCAGCGCAGGGTGGGCGTGTCCGAGGGAGTTCACGGCGATGCCCGCCAGGAAGTCGAGGTACTCGTTGCCGTCGACGTCCCACACGCGGCAGCCCTGGCCGTGGTCGAGCATGATCTTCGGCGGGGTCAGGGATCGCATGAGCGACGCCCCGAACCGGTCGTTCCAGGTCTGGGTCTGCGTCTCGGTGCTCACTGCTCGGTCCCCTTCTGCGTCGTGCTCGCCTGCTGGCTCGTGCTCGTTTGCTGTGTCGTGCTCGCGTGGTCGTCCGCCGCGTGGCGACCCGGGTCCGCTGCGGACTCGGGCACTCGTCGGCCTACCTCGGCGTGGGTGTTCTGGTTCTCGGTGCGACGACTCGGGTCCGGGATCACCTCGGTGCCGGCACCCCGCAGGGTGAAGACCTCGAGCAGGATCGAGTGCGGGATCCGTCCGTCGATGATCGTCGCGCCGCCGACCCCGCCGACCACGGCGTCGAGGCACGCGGTCATCTTCGGGATCATCCCCGACTCGAGGCTCGGCAGCAGCGCCCGGAGCTCGTCGACCGCGATCAGGTCGATGATCGAGTCGCGGTCCGGCCAGTTGCGGTAGAGCCCGGGCACGTCCGTCAGCATCATGAGCTTGGCGGCGCCGAGCGCGATGGCCAGCGCACCGGCCGCGGCGTCGGCGTTGACGTTCAACGCCTGGTCCGGGTGGGCGTCGTCGATGGCGATGCTCGACACGATCGGGATGCGTCCGGCCTCGATCGCGGCGAGGACGTCGGTCGGGTCGACGTGGGTGATGTCACCGACGTGGCCGAGGTCGAAGTGCTCGCCGTCGACGACGACGCCCTTCTTCTCGCCGGTGAACAGCGAGCCGCCGTCACCGGAGACGCCGACGGCCAGACCGTCGCCGTGCTCGTTGACGAGGTCGACGATCTCGCGGTTCACCTCGCCGGCGAGCACGTCGCGCACGACCGTGATCGCCTCGGTCGTCGTCACGCGGTACCCGCCGCGGAACTCGGACGCGATGCCCTGTTCCTTCAGTGCTGCGGAGATCTGCGGACCGCCGCCGTGCACCACGACCGGGTGGAGTCCTGCGTAGCGGAGGTAGACCATGTCCTCGGCGAACGCCCGCTTGAGGTCGTCGTTCACCATCGCGTTGCCGCCGAACTTCACGACGACGGTCTTCCCCGAGAACCGCTTCAGCCACGGCAGGGACTCGATGAGCGTCGCGGCCTTGACGGCGGCGAGCTCGTGCTCTTCTTCCTTGGTCAGGTCGTCGCTCATCAGCTGGAGTACGCGCTGTTCTCGTGGACGTAGTCGTGCGTCAGGTCGTTCGTCAGGATCGTCGCCGCGTGCGCGCCGACCCCGAGCTCGATCAGGACGTGGGTGTCGCGCGGGGTCAGGTCGACCTCGTCGCTCGGCCGGTCCGGGGCTCCGGCGTGACAGACACGGACGCCGTTCATGCTGACGTCGACCGCGTACGGGTCGAACTCGGCATCGGTGGTGCCGATCGCCGCGAGCACCCGGCCCCAGTTCGGGTCGTTGCCGAAGACCGCCGCCTTGAAGAGGTTGTTCCGGGCGACGCTGCGCCCGACCGTGACGGCTTCGTCCTCGGACACCGCACCGGTGACCTCGATCGTGATGTCGTGGCTCGCACCCTCGGCGTCCTGCTGGAGCTGACGCGCGAGGTCTGCGCAGACCGCGGTCAGGGCCTCCTGGAAGTCGCCGACCTCGGGGGTGACCCCGCTCGCACCGGACGACAGCAGCACGACGGTGTCGTTCGTCGACATGCAGCCGTCCGAGTCGACACGGTCGAACGTCACACGGGTGGCCGCGCGCAGCGCCTGGTCCAGCTGCTCCGGCGTCTGCACGGCATCGGTGGTGAGGACGACGAGCATCGTCGCGAGCCCGGGAGCCAGCATGCCGGCGCCCTTCGCCATGCCCCCGAGCGTCCAGCCGTCCTCGGTCACGACGGACTGCTTCGACGTGGTGTCCGTCGTCATGATGGCCGTCGCGGCGTCGGGACCACCGTCGGAGGACAGCGCGGCACTCGCCAGGTCGACCCCGCGGAGCACGCCGTCGCGGAACGTCTGGTCGCCGACGCCGATCAGGCCCGTCGAGCAGACGACGACGTCACCGGCACCGATGCCGAGGGCGGCCCCCGCCGCCTCCGCCGTCATGTGCGTGGTCTGGAAACCGAACGGGCCGGTGAAGCAGTTCGCGCCGCCCGAGTTGAGCACCACGGCCCGGGCGACGCCGTCGCCGACGGCCTGGCGCGACCACGTCACCGGGTGCGCCTGGGCCCGGTTGCTCGTGAAGACCGCCGCCACCGCGGCGTCGGGGCCGTCGTTCACGACGAGGGCGACGTCGGGCTTCCCGCTCGCCTTGAGTCCGGCGGTCACGCCGGCCGCGCGGAACCCCGCGGCAGCGGTCACGCCCTGGAGGCCCGTCCCGGCCTGGTCCGTCGAGGTCACGTCGGTCACGGTGCGACTCCGTCCACGCTGAGGCCGAGGGTCTCGGGGAAGCCCAGGGCGATGTTGGCCGACTGCACGGCCGCGCCGGCGGTGCCCTTGGCCAGGTTGTCGAGGGCGCTCACGGCGACCACGCGACCCGCGGCCTCGTCGACGGCGATGCCGACGAGCGCGGTGTTCGCGCCGACGGTGTCCGCGGTGCGGGGGAACGCACCCTCCGGGAGCAGGTGCACGAAGGGCTCGTCGGCGTAGACCTGTTCCCACGCGAGCCGGACGTCGCGGGCGCTGACCCCGGGCGAGAGCCTGGCGGTCGTGGTCGCGAGGATGCCGCGCGCCATCGGGACCAGCACGGGCGTGAACGAGATCCGGACGTCGCCGGCCCCGGCGGCCACCAGGTTCTGCTGGATCTCCGGGATGTGCCGGTGGGTGCCACCGACCGCGTAGGCACTCGCGGAGCCCATGATCTCCGACGCCAGGTAGGTGGTCGCGAGCTTCTTGCCGGCACCGCTCGGCCCGACGCTCAGCACCGCGACGAGGTCGTCCGTCTCGACGAGTCCGGCCTGGACGCCGGGCTGGATGCCGAGCGTCACCGCCGTGACGTTGCAGCCCGGCACCGCGATCCGCTTCGTCGCGGCGAGCTCCGTCCGCTGCCGACCGAGTCCGGTGATGTCGTCGACGTCGCGCCACTCCTCGGCCGTGCCCGGTGCGGGTGCCGCGTGCAGCAGCTCCGGCAGCCCGTAGGTCCAGGCGCCGTGGTACTCACCGCCGTAGAACGCGTCCCACGCCGCCGGGTCGGTCAGCCGGTGGTCTGCGCCGCAGTCGACGACGAGGGTGTCGTCGTCGAGCTCGGCCGTGATCGCCCCGGAGTGTCCGTGCGGCAGCGCGAGGAACACCACGTCGTGCCCGCGCAGGTTCGCAGCCGTCGTCTCCACCAGCGTCAGGTGCGCCAGCGATCGCAGGTGCGGCTGCGTCGCGATGAGCGGCTGCCCCGCGTTCGAGAAGGCCGTCACCGTCCTGACGTCGAACTCTGGGTGGGCGGCGAGCACGCGCAGGAGCTCTCCGCCCGCGTAGCCGGAGGCTCCCGCCACGGCGACGGATACGGGCATGGGTTCCACCTTTGGTCGGACTGGTCGTCGAGAGAATCGGAGGCGGCGGCCCCGGGCGGTGCTGATCCGGTGGATCAGTCGCGCAGGGTCGCCCCGAATCGCTCGCCGGCACGCCGGACAGCGCCGTCACGGGCCTCGGAGGCCTCGGCAGCGGTCAGCGTGCGGTCCGTGGCACGGAAGCGCAGGGCGAACGTCAGGGACTTCTGTCCCTCGTCCACGCCCGCGCCCCGGTAGTCGTCCACGAGCCGAGCATACTCCAGCAGCGCTCCGGCGCCGGAGCGGACGGCGTCGAGCACGTCACCCGCCGGGACGTCGATCGCGACCACGAGGGAGAGGTCCTGCGTCGCCGCCGGGTAGGACACGATCGGCGAGACCGCGACGAGCTCCGGAGCCGCGGCCACCAGGGCGTCGAGGTCGAGCTCGAGGACGGCGACCACGCGCGGCAGCACCGCGGCCTCGGTGAGGACGGGCAGCAGCTCACCGGCGACGCCGACGACGGTGTCCCCGACGAGCAGCGAGGCCGCACGCCCCGGGTGCAGGGACGGGTGGCTCGTCTGCGCGACCCGGAGCTCCACACCGACCGCCCAGGCGACCTCGCGGGCGACGTCGAGCGCGTCCGCGATGCCGTACTGCTCCGGCTGCACGCCGGGCTGCTTCACGACGCGGTTGCCGGTCAGCAGCGAGGACACGTGGAAGGGCTGCGGCGGGAGCGACGCGTCGAGCGCGGCGAGGGTGTCCTGGTCGGGTCGGGCCGCGCCGGCCGGCACCGAGTCGGTACCGAGCTCCGCGTCCGTCGACGGCAGGAAGACCCGCGACGTCTCGTACAGGGCGACGTCGACGAGCCCGCGGGACACGTTGCGGCGCGCGGCGTCGACGAGGGCGGGGAGACCGCTGCGCCGGAGCAGCGACTGCTCGCTGTCCAGTGCGTTCGCGAGCACCACGCTGGGACCGCCGTCACCGTCGATGCCCGGGTAGGCATCCTGGGTGGACCGTGAGACGAACGGCGCGGTGACGACCTCAACGAGGCCCTGCGCGGCGAGGGCGGCGGACACGCGTCGACGGGCCTGCTGGTGCCGGGTCAGACCGCGACCGGGCGGGGCGACCGGCAGCACGCTGGGGATGCGGTCGTACCCGACGATGCGGGCCACCTCCTCGACCAGGGTCGTGTCGTCGGTGAGGTCCGGTCGCCAGGACGGCGGCGTGACGACGAGCAGCTCGCCGTCGACGTCGACCGTCGCCCCGATCGCACGGAGCGTGTCGACGACCTCGGCGTCGGTGTACTCGACACCGACGAGGTCGGCCGGGCGGGACGCACGCATCGTGATGGTGGGGCGGGGCTCGGCGTCGACGAGGGTCGAGCCGAGGGCGTCCGCCGTCCCGCCCGCGAGCTCGACGAGCAGCTCGACGGCGCGGTTCGCGGCGGCCTCGGCCACGAGCGGGTCGACCCCGCGCTCGAAGCGCTTCGAGGCCTCGCTCGGGAGCTTGTGCCGTCGGGCCGTCCGGGCGATCGAGACCTGGTCGAAGCCGGCGGCCTCGATCAGGACGTCCGTCGTCGTGTCCGAGATCTCCGTTCGCGCCCCGCCCATCACGCCGGCCAGGCCGACCGGGCCGTCGTCGTCGGTGATGACGAGGTCCTCGGGGTCGAGCGTGCGGGTCGTGTCGTCGAGGGTGACGAGGGTCTCCCCCGCCGCCGCACGACGCACGCCGAGCCCGCCGCTGACCTTGGTCAGGTCGTAGCCGTGCAGGGGCTGGCCGAGCTCGAACATGACGTAGTTCGTGATGTCGACCGGCAGCGAGATCGAGCGGACACCGGCCAGTGCCAGGCGCGACACCATCCACGCCGGTGTCTTCCGGGTCGGGTCGATCCCCCGGACGACCCGGGTGACGAAGGTGTGCGCGCCGACGCGACCGCGGACGGGTGCCCGGTCGTCGATCGTGACGCGGAACCCCTCGCCCGAGCGGGGCGTCACGCGCTCGACCGGGTCGTGGAAGCTCGCGCCGGTGGCGTGCGCGTACTCGCGGGCGACGCCGCGCATGCTCATCACGTAGCCGCGGTCCGGTGTGACGTTGATCTCGACCGCGGCATCGTCGAGGCCGAGCAGCGCGATCGCGTCCGCTCCGACCTCCGGGTCCATGCCGAGGTCGGCGAAGCGGAGGATGCCGTCGTGCTCGTCGCCCAGGCCCAGTTCACGGGCCGAGGCGATCATGCCGTCGGACACGTGGCCGTAGGTCTTGCGTGCGGCGATCGGGAACGGGCCGGGGAGCACGGCGCCCGGCAGCGTCACGACGACGAGGTCGCCCACGTCGAAGTTGTGCGCGCCGCAGACGATGCCACGGGGCTCGGACTCCCCCACGTCGACCTGGCACCAGTTGATCGTCTTGCCGTTCTTCTGCGGCTCGGGCTCGCGCTCGAGCACGCGGCCGACGACGATCGGTCCGGTGAGGTCGTAGGTGTGGACGTCCTCTTCCTCGAAGCCCACCGACACGAGGGCCGCGTGGACGTGCTCGAGGGAGACGTCGTCGGGCAGGTCGACGGACTCGCCGAGCCAACGGAGTGGGACGCGCATCAGACCACCGTTCCGAACTGCTGCGAGAAGCGGATGTCGCCCTCGAGGAAGTCACGCATGTCGTTCAGGCCGTTGCGGAACTGGAGGGTCCGCTCGATGCCCATCCCGAACGCGAAGCCCTGGTACTCGTCCGGATCGATGCCGGCCGCACGCAGGACGTTGGGGTTCACCATGCCGCAGCCGCCCCACTCGACCCACCGCGCGCCGCCCTTGGCGTTCGGCTGCCAGACGTCCATCTCGGCACTCGGCTCGGTGAACGGGAAGTAGTTCGGGCGCAGGCGGATCTGTGCCTCGGCGCCGAACACCTGGCGCGCGAAGTGCTCGAGCGTGCCGCGCAGGTGCGCCATCGTCAGGCCCTTGTCGATCGCGATGCCCTCGACCTGGGTGAAGACCGGCAGGTGCGTGGCGTCGAGCTCGTCGGCCCGGTACACGCGCCCCGGAGCGATCACGTAGAGCGGCAGGTCGCGGGACAGCAGCGAGCGGACCTGCACCGGGGAGGTGTGCGTGCGCATGACCAGGTGCCGGTCGACCGGCTCGACGAAGATCGTGTCGGCCATCGCCCGCGCGGGGTGGTCCGGGTCGAAGTTCAGCGCGTCGAAGTTGAACCACTCGTGCTCGAGCTCGGGGCCCTCCGCCACTTCCCACCCCATGCCGACGAAGATGTCGGCGACGGTCTCGTTGAGGACCGAGAGCGGGTGGCGGGAGCCCGGCGCGCGACGGACCGGCAGCGCGGTGACGTCGACCCACTCGGCCTCGAGGCGGGCGCGCTCCTCGGCCTCGGCGAGGACCGACTCCTGCTCGGCGACGGCGGCGTTGACCCGACCGCGCGCCTGGCCGACGAGCTTGCCGGCCTCGGCCTTCTGCTCCTTCGGCACGCTGCGCATCGACGCGTTCATCCGCGCGAGCGTCGACTGCTCGCCCGTGTGCTCCGCCCGGGCCTGCTTCAGCTCGGCCACGGTCGTCGTCGCGCGGACCGCGGCGAGGGCCCGGTCGACCGCGTCGGCGACGGCCGCTTCGCTGATCTCGAGGTGTTCTGACACGAGGCCCAAGCCTACCGGCCCCCGGGATACCGCCGTCCTGCACCGATCGGACTGTGAGTGGGCGCGGACGTGGAGCACCCCGTGCAGGACTACTTCGTCCGGTGCGCGAACGCCGACTCGTACAGGCAGACCGACGCGGCCGTCGCCAGGTTCATCGACTCCGCTCGGCCGTAGATCGGCACCTTCACGGCTCGGTCGACGAGCGCGAGGTCCTCGGTCGTGAGCCCGCGGGCCTCGTTGCCGAAGACCCACGCGGTCGGCCCGTCGAGCATGCCGTCGGCGCGGACGTCCGGCAGGTCGTCACCGGACACGTCGGCGGCGAGGACCGTGTAGCCGAGGGCCTTCGCACGGGCGACCGCATCGGCGAGCGTCACCCCGACCGAGACCGGCACGTGGAAGAGCGACCCGGTGGTCGAGCGCACCACCTTCGGGTTGTACGGGTCGACCGAACGGCCGGTCAGCACGACCGCGTCGGCGCCCGCCGCGTCGGCGGCGCGGATGATCGTGCCGGCGTTCCCCGGGTCCCGGACCTGCTCGAGGATCGCGACCAGTCCGGGCAGCGCGCCGTCCGTGGCGGACGCGCCACGCGCCTCCAGGCCGGGTCCGGCGTCCGGGAAGACGTCCTTCACCGACGTCGGGAACTGCTGGCACACCGCGACGACACCCTGCGGGGTGACGGTGTCGGCCATCGTGTCGAGGACCTGCTCGCTGACGAACCACGTGTCGACCGGCGCGTCGTCGAGTCCGTAGCGGGCGGCGGCCGTCGGTGTCACGTAGAGCTCGCGGAGGAGCTCAGGCCGGTACTCGATCGCCTCGCGGACGGCCTGCGGCCCCTCGAGCAGGAAGAGTCCGGTGTCGGCGCGGACGTCCTTCTTCCCCAGGGCCGCGACGGCCCTGACACGTCCGGACTTCGGGTTCTCGAGGAGATCGCTCACGGGTCAAGTGTCGCAGCATGCACGAAGCCCCCGCTCCGTGGACGGAGCAGGGGCTTCGGGAGCTGGCGTGACTACGCGGCCTTCGGGGCCGAGGTGTCGGCCGGCAGGGCCTTCTTGGCGGTCTCGACGAGCGCCGCGAACGTCTCGGGGTTGTTCACCGCGAGGTCCGCGAGGATGCGACGGTCGACCTCGACGCCGGCCAGGCTCAGACCCTGGATCAGGCGGTTGTAGGTCAGGCCGTTCGCACGCGACGCAGCGTTGATGCGCTGGATCCAGAGGCGACGGAACTCGCCCTTCTTGGCGTGACGGTCCCGGTACGCGTAGACGAGGGAGTGGGTGACCTGCTCCTTGGCCTTGCGGTACAGGCGCGAACGCTGGCCGCGGTAGCCCTCGGCGCGCTCGAGGATGACGCGGCGCTTCTTGGCGGCGTTGACCGCTCTCTTTACACGTGCCATGTTTTCGTTCCTTTACGATTCCGCCGGCTCAGTGGCCGAGAAGCTTCTTGACGTTCTTCGCGTCGGCCTTGGCGAGGACCTGGTCCTCGTTGAGGCGGGCCTTGCGCTTGGCGCTCTTGACCTCGAGGTTGTGACGCATACCGGCCTGCTGCTTCATGATCTTGCCGCTGCCGGTGACCTTGAAGCGCTTCTTCGACCCGGAGTGGGTCTTCTGCTTGGGCATCGTGGTGCCTTTCCGTGGGGTGGATGGGTGGGCCGCGTCATCGCGGTTCGCAGAGCGCCGCGCGGGCGATCTCCGGGGACCTACTCGGCGGGAGCCTCGGCCGGCGCGGACTCGGTGGCCTCGTCGGCCTCCTTGCCCTTCGCTGCGTGCTCCGTCGCGCGACGTTCGGCCTTCTGCGCAGCACGCTTGGCGTTCTGCTCGCCCTTGACGTCGGACTTGTTCTTGAGGGGGGCGATGATCATCGTCATGTTGCGACCGTCCTGGGTCGGACGCGACTCGACGACACCGAACTCGGCGATCTCCTCGGCGAACTTCTGGAGGAGACGGACGCCCTGCTCCGGACGCGACTGCTCGCGACCACGGAAGAGGATCATGGCCTTCACCTTGTCGCCACCGAGGAGGAAGCCCTCGGCACGCTTGCGCTTCGTCTCGTAGTCGTGCACGTCGATCTTCAGGCGGAACCGGACCTCCTTGAGGTCGGTGTTCACCTGGTTGCGACGGGCTTCCTTGGCCTTCTGCGCAGCCTCGTACTTGAACTTGCCGTAGTCCATGATCTTGGCCACGGGCGGCTTCGAGTTCGGGGCGACCTCGACCAGATCCAGTTCGGCTTCCTGCGCGAGACGCAGGGCCATGGCGATCGGGACAACGCCGACCTGCTCACCCTGGGGGCCGACGAGTCGGACCTCGGGAACGCGGATTCGGTCGTTGGTGCGGGGATCGGTGATGCGGAGCTCCTTCAATCAGGTGGTGGCCGTCCGGCGCTGCTGCGCTGGACGACGGCACGAGAGAGGAGATCTGACGCACGGATCGGAACCCGTTCGGCAGCCGCCCGACGCCGACCCCGGAGGGGCAGCCGACCGGCGCTGACGCCGGCGGAGCGGTTGGGACCCGGTAGCCTGTGGTGCACGGCCGCGGGTGGGAGAGACTCCTCTTCTACGACGCCGTCCGGAACTCGGTCCGCCCCCTGTGGAGGCGATCTGGGCACACGGACAGCATCTGCCGCCGATGAGTCTAGCAGAGGAGCACCGTGCCCGACACCCCCGAGAACGAGACCGCCGCGAACCAGCACCCCGAGGACGCCGTCGGGACGGACGAGCGGTTCGACGCCGGCGACGAGGCCCGCGACATCGCCGAGGTCCCCGCGGTGGAGCTCATCAACACCGTCGCGGTGCACCTGCTCAGCGCGGCCGCCGTGAAGGTCGGGCTGGCGGACGACCCGCAGCAGCAGACAGACCTGGACGAGGCACGGAAGCTCATCACAGCCCTCGCCGGGCTCGTCACCGCGGCGGCCACCGAGATCGGCGACCACCACGCCCGTCCGCTCCGCGACGGCCTGCGGTCGGTGCAGCTCGCGTTCCGCGAGGCCTCGAGCATCCCGGACGCGCCGGGCAAGGGACCGGGCGAGAAGTACACGGGCCCCGTGAACTGACGACGTCGGTCGACGTCACCACGTGACGGACGGGAGGCGCGGTGCCGGCTGGCACCGCGCCTCCCGTCCGTCAGCGGGTCAGGCTGCGCCGTCAGCGGCCAGCCGCGCGACCGCGGCCAGCGGGATGCCGGCCCAGTCGGGGCGGTTCCGGGTCTCGTAGACCACCTCGTAGACGGCCTTGTCGAGCTCGAAGGCGTCGAGCAGTGCGCGGTGCTCGGTCAGGTCGCCGCCGGTGCCCCGGCGGTAGCCGTCGAGGAACGCCCGTCGTGCCGCCTGCGCCCAGGCGCCCGCGTCGACGAACTCGACGTCGTGCGCGAGCGCGCCGGCGACGTAGTCGAAGGACCGGAGCATCCCGGCGACGTCACGGAGCGTCGAGTCGGGCATCGACCGCTCGGCGAGGGGGCGGAGCGGCTCCCCCTCGAAGTCGAGGAACACCCATCCACGGGGTTCCGGTGCAGCGAGCACCTGGCCGAGGTGCAGGTCGCCGTGGATGCGCTGCAGGTCGGGCCAGTGCGCGGCGGCGGCCCGGTCGTACACCGCACGGATGGCATCGACGTGCGGCA
>NZ_RBLU01000061.1 GCF_003989515.1 Curtobacterium sp. HSID17257 | reverse complement strand
CCGCCCGCCGGTCCGCCACGACCACGGTCGCCGGACGGGAGGCGTCGGTCGCCTCGGGCGCGTCGGCACCCTCCGGCGCGTCCTGCTCGGGCACGTCGGTGTCGACCGACACGTCGCCCTCGGCCTGGTACCAGTCGGCCCCGAGCCGGCGGAGCTCGCCGGCCACCCGGTCGCCGCCGTCCGCCAACAGCAGCGGCACGTGGGCGGCCGTCGCGGCGCTCGCCGCGTCTCCGATCGCCTCCGCGTCGGAGGCGGACGCCACGACCGCACCGGGAGCCGATGCGAAGAGCGCACGACTCGCGGCGACGGACCGCGCCGATGGGTCCGACTGCGCCACGAGGGCCACCGAGTCGGCGGACGAGCGCGTCAGCTCCGCGACCGTCGGGGAGTCGTCGTGGGCGGTGCAGCCGGCGGCACCGAGCAGGAGCCCGGAGACCGACAGCGCGAGCAGGACACGGGTTGGACGAGCGGAACGCATCCGATCCACCCTACGAGGGAGCGTCACGACACCCTGTGAACGCGACAGGTGTCGTCTCGTAGACAGGGTGCATGCCAGCTGCGCCGGACGACCACCCGACGATCGGGGCGGTGGTCGCCCCCGAGGTGCACTGCGCGACCCTCAACCTGAGACGCCGGGTACCGCACGCACCCGGTCACCCGGACGCGTGGGAACCTCGCCGCGACGCCGTCGTCGCGCTCGTCACCAGTGAGCAACCGACGGTGCTGGCCGTCCAGGAGGCACTGCCCACCCAGACCGCGGACCTCACCGCCCGTCTCGGGTCGCGCTGGGAGCCCGTGGTCGGCGGCCGCGGCGCGCGCGGCGGTGGCGAGGCGGTCGGGCTGTTCCTCGATCGGGAGCGCCTCGACGTCGTCGAGCGGCGCACCTGGGCGCTGTCCCGCACGCCGTCACGTCCCGGTTCCCGGTCGTGGGCGACCGCCTTCCCGCGGCACGCCGTCGGCGCCGTCGTCGCGGACCGCTCGACGGGGCTCCGGTTCCTGGCCGTCGCGACCCACCTCGACGTCGCGTCGCCGTGGGCACGGCTGCGCGGCGCGCAGCTGCTCGGTCGGATCGTCCGCGAGCGCGGGCTGCCGGCCGTCGTCATGGCCGACTGGAACTGCCCGGCCGGATCGGCGCCGTGGCGCGCACTGGCGGAGGCGGGGGTCGTGGACAGCTGGGGGCGAGCCTCCAGACAGGTGGGGGAGGCGTACGGGACGTACCCGCACTACCGGGCGCCGCGTGTCGGCGGCCGGCGGATCGACGGGGTGCTCGTCACCGAGGACGCCGTCGTCGAGCAGGTCGCGGTGAACGTCCGCCGACCGGGCGGTGTCTGGCCCTCCGACCACGCGGCCGTGCACGCGGTCGTGCGGTGGGCCTCGTGATGCGCTCGCTCGGGCTGACCTTCCTGCGCCGGCGGTTCCTGCCGGCCGACGTGGTGCGGGTCCTGACGCTCCTCAGCATCCCCGTCGCGACGATCGGCTGGGGGAGCACCTCGTTCGCGGTGATGTCGCTCGCGCTGTTCGGGGTCGTCCTGCCGCGGATGCTCGGACTCCGGCCCGCGTTCGACCTGGCGGTCTGCGTGCTGGTGCTGGTCGCCGGGTGGTCGAGCGCCCTCGAGTGGTACACCTCGGTGTTCCTCTGGGACAAGCTGATCCACGTCGTGCTGACCGGGCTGCTCGCGGCACTGCTCGCCGTGATCGCCGCGGACCTCCGGCTCGTGCCGCACGCACCGGACGCCGGGCGCGTGACCGTGTCGCTCCTGGTGTTCACCCTCGGGCTCGCGATCGGGTCCGTGTGGGAGATGTGCGAGTGGCTCGGGCACAACTACGTCGACTCGAAGATCTACGTCGGGTACGACGACACGATCGGCGACCTGGCGGCGGACGGGCTCGGCGGGCTGCTCGTGGGGCTGGTGCTGCCGTGGCTGGCGGCCGAGCGGGACGTGGTGCAGCCGCCGCCGCGCTCGCCGCAGGACTGACGGTCCGGCCCTGCCGGTCGCTCTCGTGGAGGTGGCGACGCGCCGTGGCGCGAGCAGGGTCCGGCGTCCGCTATGCTTGACGGGCTGCTCGCGCTCCGGTCGGACGCGGGTGGTGGGACACCGGCAACGGGGTTCCGAGCCTCTCGGGGCTCAGAGCTCGTGAGAGCTCACGGGCTGTGGCGCAGCTTGGTAGCGCACTTGACTGGGGGTCAAGGGGTCGCAGGTTCAAATCCTGTCAGCCCGACCGGAGGGGCGAGCGATCGTCTCAAGAACCGTTCAGAACGAAGCAGCCCACCGAGGATCTCGGTGGGCTGCTTCGTTCTCCGCGGGTCGTGCTGGGGCACCCGACGTCGCCCGTCCGCGTCACGGAGGGCGGACGCGGTTCCTGATCGTTGGCCGGTCATCTCGGAGATCGTCTCCGTCCGTCGGCGGACGGGCGCATACTGCAGGGACCGGAGATCACGTGCACGTCGTCGACGTCCGCCTTGTGCCTCTCCCGCGCAGACAGGGGCCTCCCATGGCCACGTCCCGTTTCCTCCGCCGTACCGCGTTCGCCCTGACCGGCATCGGCCTCGCCGCGTCGATGGCGGTGATGTCGACCTCCGCCGCGTCGGCGGCGACCGTGATCGACGGCCCGGTGAACCTCGGCACCGCGTCGACGTACGGCGTCCTCGGCGCGAGCGCCGTGACGAACACCGGCCCGTCTGTCGTCAACGGTGACCTGGGGCTCTCTCCCGGCACCTCGATCACCGGCTTCGGCGGTGCGCCGAACGGCAGCGTCACCGGCACCACGCACCAGACCGACGCCGCAGCGGCGCAGGCACAACGTGACACGACGACGGCGTACGACGTCGCTGCCTCGTTGTCCCCGACGCAGACCGGCCTCACCGAGCTGAACGGCCTCTCGCTCTCACCCGGCGTGTACTCCGGCGGGGCGCTGCAGCTCGCGGACAACGGTGCGCTGACCCTGGCCGGCACCGCGGACTCGGTGTGGGTGTTCCAGGCCGCATCGACGCTGACCATCGGATCGGCGAGCCGGATCACGATCACCGGTGGTGCGAGTTCGTGCAACGTGTTCTGGCAGGTCGGTAGCTCGGCCACCATCGGCACGGGCGCGCAGTTCCGGGGGACCGTGCTGGCGCAGCAGTCCGTCACCGCCACCACCGGTGCCACCGTCGTCGGGCGCCTCCTCGCCCGCACCGGCGCCGTGACCCTGGACACGAACACGATCACCGCTCCGACCGGCTGTCCTGCCCCGGGAACACCGTCCGAGGCGACCGCGCCGGTGATCACCTCCGGTGCACCCACCACGGCTACCGCCGGGACGCCGTACTCGTACACGGTGACCGCGACGGGTACCCCGACCCCGACCTACACAGCGACCGGGCTCCCCGCAGGCCTGACGATCGACAGCACCAGCGGGGTCATCTCCGGCACCCCGACCACCCCCGCCACGTCCACGGTGACGATCACCGCGTCGAACGGCACACCGCCCGCTGACGTGCAGACCGTGACGATCACCGTGCGACCGGCTGCCACCACGACGCCGACGCCCACCGCGACGCCGACGTCCGCCGCGACCCCGCCCGCCGCGATCCCGTCCGCCCCCACCAGCACGCCCTCCGGGACCGCTGCGGCTGTCCGCGGGAACACCCCGACGGGTGAGCTGGCGTTCACCGGGAGCGATCCGGCGCTTCCCCTCGGCATCGCCGCAGCGCTCCTGACGGCGGGTACCGCGCTCACGTTGGTCCTCCGGTACCGCCGTCGCACGAGCCGCGTCTGACGCTTCCACCCCGGCACGCGCCGGTGTGGCGGTCAGGTCAGCGCATCGGGCGCGGGCCGTCCTGCCGCACCGGCGACGAGGTCGTCGAGGTCGAGCGATCCGTCAGCCACGGCTGCGGCAACGTCGCTGAGCTTGCGCTGCGTGGTCCGCGCGTACCGGCGGAGGACCTCACGGGCAGTGTCCACGTCGACGGATAGCGCCCGGGCGACGTAGCCCTTGGCCTGTTCGACGGGGACCTTCGCGTCGAGCGCGTGCTGCAGCTGGGCAGCGGTCACCGTGGCGTCCGTCATCGTGCGCTGCTGCAGGATGCTGATCGTCGCAACGTCCGCGAGGGCCTGCGCGGCGCGGGCGTCGGCGCCGTTCAACGCTCCTGCCTGCTCACGGAACAGGTTCAACGACCCGATCGTCTCGTCGCGCAGCCGCATCGGGATGGCGTGAACGCTGCGGTACCCGTGGTCCTTCGACGCCGCCGCGAACCGAGGCCATCGTGCGGTCAGCGAACCGACGTCCTCCGACGTCACCAGCTCCCCGGACGTCACTGCGGTGATGCACGGCCCCTCGCCTGCGTTCAGCTGCAGCAAGCCGATGAAGCCACTGCGTTCGCTCGTGGACGCCGCAACCTCGAGGACACCGTCCTGGTTCAGCAGGTGGATGGCACCGGCGGCGGCGTCGAACAGCTCCACCGAGCGATCGACGAGGGTCTGCAGCACGTCGAGGACGTCGTAGTCGGCGACGAGGTTGTCGGTCAGGGCCACGAAGGTGTCGACCAATCGCGTCTCGCGGGTGTCGGTCATCAGCAGGGAGACTCCTTCACGAACACCACCGTAGTGGGCGGTGCGGACGCGGCAGGGCAGTCGTCGACGCGCGCGATCGTCCGGCGACTTGCACGGCACGCTCCACTCGTCCTAGCGTTGTCCACGAGCTGCCCCTGACCCCGGTCGCCGGAACATTCCTCGTTCCGTTGCATCCCGGGAGGTCCAGACATGGCGCAACACCGAAGCCCGCAGGCACTTGCGTCGACACGGCGTTCCGCCGCGCCGACGATCCGTCCGCGCACCAGCGAACCGGCAGCGGTACCGCCGCAGATACGCAGGACACACGTCGGCACCCCGAGGACGAACGACCGACCGCTCGACCCGGGACAGCCGCGGAACTGACGCTGCCGGAACACACGAAAGGAACACCGTGACCGCCGAGAACACCATGGCCGGCCACTTCCGCCCGACGGGCCCCACCCCCGGTGGCGCCCGGACCGGAGGCACCTCCACCTACTCGGCGCTGCTCGCGCAGATCAAGGACGCCGGTCTCCTGCGTCGGCGCCGCGGCTTCTACTGGACCCTGTTCAGCGGGCTGGTCCTCGCCACAGCGGCGTGTTGGGTGGTGTTCGCACTGCTCGGTGACTCGTGGTTCCAGTTGATCGTGGCGGGAGCGCTCGGTGTGATCTCCACGCAGTTCGCGTTCCTGTCGCACGAGGCTGCGCATCGTCAGGTGTTCGCGTCGCAGAAGTGGAACGACCATGCCGGCCGGTGGCTCGGCACGTTCCTGGTGGGTTTGAGCTACTCGTGGTGGATGAACAAGCACACCCGTCACCACGGCAACCCGAACACGGTCGGGAAGGACCCGGACATCGCTCCGGACGGCATCCGTTTCCTGCCGGAGGACGCTGCGGCGGCGAAGGGCCCGTTGATGCGGACCTTCCTGCGGTTCCAGGGGTGGCTGTTCTTCCCGCTGCTGACGCTCGAGGGGCTCAACCTGCACCGGTACGCGGTGATGTCGATCGTCACGGGCTCCGGCACGAAGGCCGACGTGCGGCACCGCTGGCTCGAGGGCGGCCTGCTCGTCGCCCGGTTCGGCATCTACCTGACGGTCGTGTTCTGGTTCCTGCCGTTCGGGATGGCGTGCGCGTTCCTCGGTGTGCAGCTGGCGGTGTTCGGCGTGATGATGGGCGCCTCGTTCGCGCCGAACCACAAGGGGATGCCGACGATCGCGCACGATGCGAAGGTCGACTTCTTCTCGCGGCAGGTGCGGACCTCGCGCAACATCCGGGGCGGTTGGTGGGTGTCCTTCCTGATGGGTGGGCTGAACTACCAGGTGGAGCACCACCTGTTCCCGTCGATGCCGCGCCCGGCCCTGAAGCAGGCCCGCCTGCTGGTGCGGGACCACTGCGACACCCTCGACGTGCCGTACACCGAGACGACGCTGCTGCGCTCCTACGGGATCGTCGTGCGGTACCTCAACCGGGTCGGGCTCGCCGCCCGCGACCCCTTCGCCTGCCCGCTCGTCACCGAGCTCCGCATCCACTGACCACCACCCGTGACAGGAAGTACCTCCATGAAGACCGTCATCGTCCTCCTCACCCTCTGGCTGATCCTCGCCGTCGTCGGCTTCGCACTGAAGGGCCTGCTCTGGCTCGCGATCATCGGCATCGTCCTGTTCGTCGGAACCGTGGTCTTCGGGGCCGTCCGACGCTCCGGGAACACGGCCGAGCGCACCGACTGACCGGGCCGACCAGTGCAGGACCCCGCACGGCAGCGGACCGCAGCCGTCGTCATCAACCCGGTCAAGACCGACCCGGAGCGCCTGCGCGCCCTCGTGGACGCGGAGGCAGCCCGCAACGGATGGGCACCCGCCCGCTGGTTCGAGACCGCCGCCGACGACGACGGCCGCGCCGCTGCACGTGCAGCCGTCCAGGCCCGTCCGGACGTCGTCCTCGTCGCCGGCGGTGACGGGACCCTCCGTGTCGTCGCCGAGGAACTCCGCGGTACAGGTGTCCCGGTCGCGCTCGTCCCGAGCGGGACCGGGAACCTGTTCGCCCGGAACCTCGGTCTCACTCGCAACGACGTCGGAGGTGCCGTGCACAACGCGTTCACCGGTACCGACCGGCCGATCGACGTCGGGCTCGCCGAACTGACCGACGCCGACGACTCGACCACCACACATGCGTTCCTCGTCATGGCTGGTGTCGGACTCGACGCGAGCATGGCGGCGGACACGAACGCCTGGGTCAAGAAGCGCTTCGGGTGGGTCGCGTACTCGGACCCGATCGCCAGGTCGATCGTCGGGAACCGCCACATCGCCGTCCGCTACGCCCTCGACGACGGCCCGACCAGGACGATGCACGCGCACACCGTCATCGTCGGCAACTGCGGCACCCTCACCGCCGGCGTGCTCCTCCTGCCGCGCGCCGAACCCGACGACGGCATCCTCGACGCCGTCGCGTTCCGGCCGAACGGCTGGTTCGGCTGGACGAAGATCGGCTCCACCCTCACGCTCAACCGCTTCTTCTCCCGCACCGGCTTCGGGCGGCTGCTCGCGCGCTTCCTCCCTCGTTCCCGGGCACTGCCGACCACCCGTGCGCGGAGCCTCCGTCTCGAGCTCGACGAACCGGAGCAGATCCAGCTCGACGGAGATCCGTTCGGTCGTGTGACCGCCGTGACACTGACCACGCACCGCCACGGGTTGACGCTCCGCGCCTGACCGCGACGCCAGCGCAGGTGGTCCTCGGCGCCCCCTCGACAGCCGCAGGCGTGGGCGCAGCCGCGGGCGCACGGCGGATCGCCGCCGGTCGCCGGACGGGAGGCCCGACGCGCCGCCGCCACGCGCCTCCCGTCCGTCACCGAGTGCGTTTCCCGGACGTGCGCGCGCCGTCCAGGCGTTCTCCCGGTTCCGTGACCTACGGTCGCTGGAAGCGCGGATGCGTGAACTCTCCGGATCGGTCGAAGGATCGCTCACCACAGAAGGTCGGTCCTCGATGACGACCACCCCGCTCGCCCCCGGTTTCACCCGGACCCGTCCCGGTCCCGGCAGCCGCAACGGCACGTCGACCTACTCCGCGCTGCTGGCGCAGGTGAAGGAGAACGGCCTGCTCCGACGGCGCACCGGCTTCTACTGGTCCCTCTTCGGCAGCCTGGTCGCCGGCCTCGCACTCGCCTGGGTGGCGTTCGCGTTCCTCGGTGACTCGTGGTTCCAGTTGATCGTGGCGGGAGCGCTCGGTGTGCTGTTCACGCAGTTCGCGTTCCTGTCGCACGAGGCTGCGCATCGTCAGGTGTTCGCGTCGCAGAAGTGGAACGACCATGCCGGTCGGTGGCTCGGGACGTTCCTGGTGGGTTTGAGCTACTCGTGGTGGATGAACAAGCACACCCGTCACCACGGCAACCCGAACACGGTCGGGAAGGACCCGGACATCGCCCCGGACGGCATCCGTTTCCTGCCGGAGGACGCCGCGGCGGCGAAGGGCCCGTTGATGCGGACCTTCCTGCGGTTCCAGGGGTGGCTGTTCTTCCCGCTGCTCACGCTCGAGGGGCTCAACCTGCACCGGTACGCGGTGATGTCGATCGTCACGGGCTCCGGCACGAAGGCCGACGCGCGGCACCGCTGGCTCGAGGGCGGCCTGCTCGTCGCCCGGTTCGGCATCTACCTGACGGTCGTGTTCTGGTTCCTGCCGTTCGGGATGGCGTGCGCGTTCCTCGGTGTGCAGCTGGCGGTGTTCGGCGTGATGATGGGCGCCTCGTTCGCGCCGAACCACAAGGGGATGCCGACGATCGCGCACGATGCGAAGGTCGACTTCTTCTCGCGGCAGGTGCGGACCTCGCGCAACATCCGGGGCGGTTGGTGGGTGTCCTTCCTGATGGGTGGGCTGAACTACCAGGTGGAGCACCACCTGTTCCCGTCGATGCCGCGTCCGGCGCTGAAGCAGGCCCGTCTGTTGGTGCGGGACCATTGCGACACCCTGGACGTTCCGTACACGGAGACGACGCTGCTGCGCTCGTACGGGATCGTCGTGCGGTACCTCAACCGGGTCGGGCTCGCCGCCCGCGACCCGTTCGCCTGCCCGATGGTCGCGCAGCTCCGCATCCACTGACACGACCCAAGACGCAGTCGACGGACGGGAGGCGCGACACCGGACCGGTGGCGCGCCTCCCGTCCGTCGTCTGTGTGCGGCTGCGTCGACGGGCAGCTGCGTCGATGTGCGGCTGCGTCGACGTGCGGCTGGCGGACGGAGCGCACCGGCGCTGTCCGGTTGCGCACCGCAACGCCCGCACCGAACTGCGTTCGGGGTACAAGAACGGCCCGAGAAGCCCGTTTCCTGGGGAATCGCCCGATGTGGAACGGGGGACGTGACGAACCTCGGTGTCAGCCCGTCTCATCCGTGAACAGCAACCGCTGGGAACGAGTCCCGGCGGGCACTCGAAGGGAGCAACCAATGGCTGACACCACCACCACCTCGACCACTCCGGCGACCGCTTCGGCGGCGTCGCGCTCGGCCGTCCAGAACGGTTCGGGCACTGCGGGCAAGACCACGATCGACGACACCGTCGTGTCGAAGGTCGCCGGCATCGCCGCGCGTGAGGTCAACGGTGTGCACTCGCTGGGCGGCGGCGCTGCTCGTGCGATCGGCGCGATCCGCGATGCGATCGGGCAGCGTGACCACGGTCAGGGCGTCAAGGTCGAGGTCGGCGAGAAGCAGGTCGCGGCGGACGTCGTGATCGTCGCGGAGTACCCGGTGTCGCTGCAGCAGGTCGCGGACGGTGTCCGTTCGTCGGTCGCTCGTGCGCTGGAGCAGATCGTCGGTATGGAGGTCGCCGAGGTCAACGTGACCGTCCAGGACGTCTTCATCCCGGGTGACGACGACGACAACGACGACAAGAAGGAGTCCCGCGTTGAGTAACACACTCGTCGGCGCGCTGATCGGCGCCATCCTCGCCGTCGTGGCACTGCAGTTCGGGTTCTGGGGCTTCGTCCTGGTGGTCGTGTTCGGTCTGATCGGTGCCCTGGTGGCCGCGATCGCGACGGGCAAGATCGATCGTGGTGCCCTGACCGACGTGCTGACCGGACGCCGGAGCTCCCGGTGAGCGCCGGCCCGGTAGGAGTCGACGCGACTGCCGTCCCGGGCCGCGTCGAGATCACCGCACGAGCGCTGACGGCGCTGGCGCGGGCAGCCGCGGCCGAACAGCTCGGCGTGCCCGCGAAGCGCCTGCGAGTGGGACTCGACGACGACCGGGGGTCCATCGCCCTCGACGTCACGGGACCCATCCGCGAACGAGCCGACATCGTCGGGGCCGCCTCCGCGGCCGCCGATGCGGTGGGCCGCAGGGTGGGCGAGTTGTCGGGACGCCACGTGGGTCGGACCCACATCGAACTGACCGGGATCCTGCGTGTGCACGAGGGCAGGGTCCGGTAGGAGGAGGCAAGCATGAGCACCGAACAGCTCGAGAAGCGGCTGCGTCGTCGCAGCATCCACCGGTCCCGGTCCACCGCGGTCGCGATCACCCTGGTCGTCGTCGCGTTGGTCGCGGCGTGGATCGGCACCGAAGCGGTCCTGAAGGCCACCGGGCAGCAGCCGCTGCTGGCGGACCCGCAGACCGTGGCCGACACCGCCCTCAAGCCCGACGCCGCGTTCACCACCATCGCCGAGGTCATCGCCGCTGCCCTGGTGATCCTCGGCATCATCCTGATCGTCCTCGCCCTGAAGCCCGGCCGGCAGCCCCGCTCCGGGATCGACCGTGACCGCGGTGCGGTCGTGATCGACACCCGCATCCTGGCCTCCACCGCCGCCAACGCCGCAGCCCTGGCAGCAGGCGTCCCGGAAGCCAACACGAGCGCGTCGGCTCGGGGGCACCGCACCCAGGTGCACGTGGTGCCCCTGTCCGGCATCCCCGTCGACGCCAGCGCCGTCGAGGACGCCGTGCAGGACCGGCTCAGCCGCCTCGGCGGCAAGCACGGCACGTCCGTGAAGGTCACCGTGGAACAGAAGGGAACCCTGGCATGACCACCACCAACCGCGGCGTCAACCGGGTCCTGCTGTTCCTGATCGGCCTGATCGGCATCATCGTCGGTGTCACCATCGGCGCCGGGGTCCTGCAACCCGTCCGCGACGCCCTCCGACAGGTCATCACCCTGCCGGAACAGGTCACCGTCCCCGACCAGGCACTGTGGATCATCGCCGGGGTCTGCGCGGTGGTCATCGTCCTGGCGGTGATCGTGGTGTTCACCCGCGGTGGCGGCGGCACCAGTGTCGCGGTCCGGGAACGCACCGGCGAGGACCAGGTCACCGTGAACGTCGCGCTCGTGCGGGACGTCATCGACCACGAACTCACCGGCATCCACGACATCGTCGGCTCCAAGGTCGACACGTACCTGGTGAAGAAGACCCGCGCCGCACGCATCAAGGTCCACGTCCGCCGCGGCGGTGACGCGGTCACCGTCCTCGACGCCGTCGACCACGCCCTGACCACCCTCGACCAGACCCTCGGCCGCAAGATCCCGGTCCTGGTCCACCTCACCGGCGGCACCCGCACCGC
This sequence comes from Curtobacterium sp. HSID17257, assembly GCF_003989515.1. Taxonomy (GTDB): domain Bacteria; phylum Actinomycetota; class Actinomycetes; order Actinomycetales; family Microbacteriaceae; genus Curtobacterium. The sequence continues at coordinate 6,948 of NZ_RBLU01000061.1, read as the reverse complement.
ACTGGCACGCACCACCCGCGTCCAGTAGCCACACGGGCGGCCTGACGACGGACGGGAGGCGCGGTGCCAGCTGGCACCGCGCCTCCCGTCCGTCGTGGTGCCGGGCCTACTGCGGTCGGTCGGGTCCGGTCAGCGCCGCCGCGTAGGCGCGCACCGACCGGTTGTACCGGGGGAGCGTCGGTTCGACCGCCTCGATCGCGACCCGCAGCGCCTCGTCGACACGGCCCGCGCTGTGCAGCGCGAGTGCGAGGAAGACGCGCGGCGCGACGCCGGTCGCCGGGTGCAGCGGTGCGTCCTGCAGCATCACGATCGCCTCGTCGACCCGACCGAGGTTCCGCAGCGTCGACGCGTGCTGCACCACGAGCCGCGCGGCCCGGTCGGGGTCGACGTCGGCGAGCCCTGCCGCGGTCGCGGCGGCGTACTGCTCGTGCGCCGCCGCCTCCTGCCCACCGGAGTCGTGGGCGCCACCGAGCTCGAACGCACCGAGCGCAGGGTGGGGTGCGACGGCCGCGAGCTCACGCATCCGGTCGATCCGGGTCCGGTCGTCCACGGTGTCGTCGGCCCAGAGCGCGGCGACGTGTGCCTCCCAGTCGGTGTCGGACGGTCGGGTCTGCGGGGTCGAGGAGTCGCTCACCCGGCCACGGTAGCGGCAACCGTCAGTCCGGTGGACGTGCCCTTGCGCGCATCCGCGGCACCGGGGTGCGAAGATGCATCGTTGCCCACCGACAGGACGACGAGGAACCCATGGGACACGACGACGCCGCGCCGCTCCTGGACCGCCGCTACCGGCTCGAGCAGGAGATCGGTCGGGGCGGCATGTCCGTCGTGTACCGCGCGACCGACGAAGTGCTGCACCGGCCCGTCGCGGTGAAGCTCTTCCATCCGGGCTCCGTCGACCTGGCACGGCAGGAGGCCGAGCTCGGCGTCCTCGCGGCCCTGGAGCACCACGGACTGGTCGGGCTGCTCGACGCAGGCGTCGTCGACGTCGTCGGGAGCGGCCCCCGGCGCTTCCTCGTGATGTCGCTCGTCGTCGGACAGGACCTGGAGGCCCGGCTCGAGGTCGGACCGCTCTCCGCGAAGCACATCGCGGAAATCGGCTACGACATGGCCGAGGCGCTCGAGTACATCCACCCGCACGGCGTCGTGCACCGCGACATCAAGCCCTCGAACATCCTGCTCGTCGACTACGGCACCGGGTCCGACCGGGCCCGTGCGCGGCTGACCGACTTCGGGATCGCCCTCGCCGCCGGGGTCGAACGGCTCACCGCGGACGGCGTCACGACCGGTACGGCCGCCTACCTCAGCCCGGAGCAGGCGCGCGGCGCCGACGTCGGTCCCGCCAGCGACGTGTACTCCCTCGGCCTCGTGCTGCTGCAGTGCTTCACGCGGCGCCGTGAGTTCCCGGGGTCGCTCGTCGAGTCCGCCATCGCCCGGCTGTCGCGTGACCCCGTCGTTCCGGAGCCGCTGCCGGAGCACTGGAAGCACCTGCTCCGCGCGATGACCGCGCAGGACCCGGCGGACCGGCCCCTCGGCGCGCAGCTCGTCGCGATGCTGCGCGACGTCGTCATCACCGAGAGCGCCGCCGGCGACCCCGCGACCCCGGGGGTCCTGACCGACGCCGCTGCGACCGCTGCACCGGTGGACGTCGCACCGGCCGGCGCTGCGGCGGCGCACGCCGCACCGGTGGACGCCGCACCGGTGAACCCCGCACCGGCAGGGGCCCGCCCGGCCACGTTCGACTCGCTCCCCGAGGAGTCGCTACAGCGCACGGTCGCGATGGCGGCGCGCCTGTTCGACGCTCCGATCGCCCTGGTCGACGTGCTCGACGAGGACCGTGAGTGGTCGCAGTCGTGGATCGCCGAGGGGGTCGACGAGGCGGCGCGGAACATCAGCTTCCGCAGCGGCTTCGCACCGGTACCCGTGCCCGTGGTGATCCCGGACGGTTCACAGCACCCGGAGATGCGGCAGAGTCCGCTCGTCACCGGGCCGCTCGGCATCCGGTTCTACGTGAGCGTCCCCCTGCTCCGGCACGACGGCACCGCGGTGGGCACCCTCGCCGTGCTCGACGTCCGGGCGCGCGAGGCGTCCGAGGCCGACCTGGCGAACCTCCGCGACCTCGCGGCACTGGCCGTCACGCAGCTCGAACTGCGCCAGGAGGGGCTGCGCACCACGAGCGACGCCCTCCCGCTCGACGGCGCGCACTGACGCGCGTCAGGCGCCCGGTCGGCCGTCCGCCCACGCCACGGCACGGTCCGCCTGCTCGGCGGTGATCCGGGTCACGGCACCGCAGTTCGTGCACTCGTTGCGGTGCGAGCGCGACAACGGGACGAGCGGGACGAAGAACAGGCTGAGCTTCGTCGTGCGTCGCACGACCCGCTGCGCCGCCAGGACGCCGCAGACCCCGCAGACGAAGCGGACCACGGTGAGCAGGGTGTCGGTGCCGCGGGTGCCGAAGATGAGGAACACACCGCGAGGCTACGCGGGCGACGCGGACGGACCGTCAGCCGTCGGAGACCGTCACGCGGAACGACCGCACGAGCGGCTCGTCGGGCCGGACGAGGACGGGGGAGCGCCAGGCGAGTGCCGAGCCGACCGCGGGGTACTCCGCGACCCGGACGAACCACGCGTCGCGGTGGTCCAGCGCCTCGACGAGCACGTGCGCCCGTTCCCCGTCGAAGGACCCGGTCCACGCGATCCACGGTGTGACCGAACCGTGCACGCGGTCCTCGCCCGCACCGTCGGGGGTGCGGACCACGACGTCCGTGCAGCGCGCGAAGCGCAGGAACCAGCCGCCGTAGCCGGCCCCGGCGCGACCGTGGCTGCCCGGACTGCCGAGCTCCACCGGTCGGTCCCCGGGCGCCCGGAACGACGAGGTCCACAGGAGCTGCCAGCCGTCGGGTGCGGCACCCCACTCGAGCGTGCGGTCCTCGTGCAGCAGGAGTCGACCGCCGGGGTCGTGCCAGTCGACCTCCGACCGCAGTCGCGGACCGTCCGACGCCGCGGACGCGACGGTCGCGGTGCCGTGGTCGTCCCGCCACCGGTACCCCGCACCCGGCACGAAGGTCGGCCCACCCCAGCAGTTGACGCCGTCGACGTCGGGCAGCGCGACCCCGAGGCCCGAGTGCCAGGGGTGGTCCTCGGGGTGCCGGTCGGTGAGCACCACGCCGCCGAGGGTGCGCACGGGGTGCAGGAACGGTCGCGGCACGCAGGCCTGCGGGAGGTCGGCGCCGTCGAGCACCTCGCCCACCCGCGCACCGGTGACCTCGAGCGGACCGCGAGCAGGGTCCGATCCCGCCGCACCGTCCGTCACCACGGGACCGACGCTACGCCCCGGCCTCCCCGGGCCGCCGCCGCACGAGCACCACGCTGTCGACGGTCTCGTGTCGCTCCCCGTCCGGCCCGGTGGCCGACCGCGGTCGTCCCTCTGCCGCCAGCACGTCCCACCCGTCGTCCAGCTGCAGTGCCGCGAGGTCCTGCTCGGGCGTGGGGAAGCGGTACGCCCGCATCTCCTCGGGCAGGTCGCCGTGCGGCGGCGCGGCGTGCGCGGTGACGAGCAGGTACCCGCCAGGAGCCACGGCCGACGTCGCCCGGTGCAGGATCGCGTCCCGCGGGATCTCGACGGGCCACGACTGCAGGAAGGACGCGGTGACCAGGTCGAACCGCTCCTCGACCGCCGGGCCCCAAGTGGCCAGGTCGGCCGCGACGAACCGTGTCCGCTCGGCCACCCCGGCCTCGGACGCCGCACGCTCGCCGCGCTCGACGGCGGTCCGGGACAGGTCGACACCGGTCACCGTCCAGCCCTGCTCCGCGAGCCAGACGACGTCACCGCCCTCGCCGCACCCGAGGTCGAGCGCCCGCCCGCTGCCGGCGGGCAGTCCGACGACGACGTCGGCGAGCACGGCGTTCACCCGGCCGGACCAGATGCCGTCCCGCTCGGCGTACCGGGCCTCCCACCAGTCGCGGGCCGTGGCGCCCCCGCCGCCGGGAGCACCGTCCGGTCCGGCATGGGGGTGTGCATCGGCGTGGGCGGAGGCGTCGGGCGCGTGCATCCACCCAGTGCACCGCGCGGCGGCGCACGCCGCAAGCATCCTTGCCGGACCGGCAACACGGTCGGTCGCGAGCACCTGCCGGACGGGAGGCACAGGGTCGCCCGCCCCGCGCCTCCCGTCCGTCGTCGTCCGTCGCACACCGGACCCACGGTCGGCGACGTTCCGTCCAGAGTGCGCGGTCTGGGTGTCCGGTGTCCGTGGCCCGACGCACCGGCGCGTACCGTCGCCGGCACGACGAGATCGTCCGGCGGCCACGTCACGCGGGAGCCGCCAGGGTGGACGCGGCGGCGCACGCCAACGCGGTGCCGCACCGCCCCGACGCTCCGGACGGCGCAGGACGCCAGACGGTCGTGATGCAGGGAGCACGACATGTCGACGTACCAGGCAGACGAGCGGGTCGAACCGGTCCGCGTCACCACCTACCGGCACCTCCGCCGCGCCGCACGCCGCGGCTGGGCGGTACCGGAGGGAGCCCCGGCGCCCTCGCTGGCCGACCTCGCGTGGGCCCGCGGACCCGGTCGCGGACGCGGCGACCGAACGTGATCACCGCGACCCAGGACCCGCCTGCCGAGGACCGACCGACCGAGCAGCGCCGGACCTCGGTGCGCGAGGTCGTGCACAGCGGTACGGAACCCGACGAGGCCCGCGCCCTCCACGAGGACGTGTACGCGGGCCACCACCTGTGGTCCCGTCCCGACGGCGACACGCCGTTCACCTACCGGTACCGCTCGACCGGGGACGGGCTCGTGAGCCTCCGGACCTCGTCGGTCTCGGCGCACCACGGCGGCGAGCTCACCCCAGGACGGCACTACCTGCTGGCCTGGTCGGTCGAGGGCGGTGTCGTGCTCGACGCGGCCCGCGAGGACGGCGTCACCCTCCGCCCGGGCGTCCCGGTGATGTGCCCGGCCGGTCGTCCGTTCACGATGACGGCACCGCCCGGCACCGTGCACCTGGTGCACTTCGACGCGGACTTCCTCGAGGCCGTCGCGGTCGTCGGCGGCGCGGCCGCCCCCGTACCGCTGGCCTTCCCGGTCGCCGTCCCGTCCGCACGGCTCGCGCCGCTGCAGCGCACGCTGCGCGAGCTCGCCGCCCCGATGCTCGACGTCGACGTGGTCGACGGGGCGCGGGCGGTGCTCGACCTGCGCCTCGCCGAGGCCGTCCTCGAGGCGTTCCGCCCCGCCGCCGACGGCGGTGTCCCGGACGTGCCTGTCGCCATGCTCGAGCGCGCCAAGGCGTACATGTACGCGCACTTCGCACGCCCGCTCAGCGCCTCCGAGATCGCCGCCGGCGCCGACACCAGCGTCCGGACCCTGCAGGAGACCTTCCAGCGGCAGGAGGCCTCGACGCCGACCGCGTTCCTGCGGGACCTCCGGCTCGACAAGGCCCGGATCGCGCTGCAGCTCGCCGACGCACGGGAGACCTCGGTGGCGGCGATCGCGTCGTCCTGCGGCTTCCGCCACATGGGGCGCTTCTCCGGCGCGTACGCCGCACGCTACGGCGAGCACCCGGGCGAGACGTTGCGGGGGCAGCGACGGATGATCGCGGTCGCGAGTACCCCCGGTCGGACGCGGTGGTCACACCCGGACTGACCCCGTCGGCCGACGGCTGTCCGGACCCGCAGGTCCGCCGGGAGGCACCCGGCGCGTCCATCGACCAGCCCCGGTCCGCCCCATGGTGCGCTCGGTAGCGTGCAGGGATGCAGCGGACGTCACCGAGCACCGGGACCGGCGGGATCGCGGTCGCCGTGCGCGGCACCGGCGTCCCGGTCCTCGTCCTGCACGGCACCCCCGGCGGCATCGCCTCCGCGGAGGCGATGGCCCGGTTCCTGCCGTCCGACCGGTTCCGCGTCGTGACCCTCGCCCGGCCGGGCTACTCGGGGACGACCCTCGAGCCGGACCACCCGTCACTCGACGACGAGGCCGACCGGTACGTGGCGCTCCTCGACGCGCTCGGCATCGACCGCGTCGCCGTGCTCGCCTGGTCCGGTGGTGGTCCCGCCGCCTACCGGTTCGCGGTCCGACACCCGGACCGGGTCCGCACGCTCGTGGTGGTGGCCGGTCTCTCGGCGCGGTGGGTCCCACCCGAGCCGTCCTTCGCCGAGTGGGTGGTCGCGTACACGCGTGCGGGTGCGGCGCTCGCCGCGTTCGCCGCGCGACTGCTGCCGTCCGTCGTCATCCGCACCGCCGAGGCCGGCGTCAGCTCGCTGCGCGGGCGGGCGCTGACCGCGCACGTGGCGGACGTCCTGCACGACCGACCGCGCCGCCGGGTCCTGCTCGACCTGTCGTCGAGCGGCAACGCGGGCGGGCGCAACCGTCGGGGGTGGGACAACGACGTGCGCGTGCTCGGGGCGGTGGACGACCTCGAGCTCGGGGCCGTCCGAGCGCCGACGCTGCTGGTGCACGGCGACGCCGACACCGAGGTCCCGATGGAGCACAGCGCTCGCGCCGCCGCGGTCGTGCCCGAGGTCGAGCTGCTCACCCTGCCCGGCGGCACCCACTTCGGGTTGTGGGACCACCACGACGCCGCCGACGTCCAGGAGCGGGTCCGCGATCACCTCGCGCGCGACTGACCGCTGGACGCCGCCCCTGCGGATCCGGCAAGGCTGAGACGAACCGCAGGAACCGGGCAGTCCTGCCCAGGCGGACACAGGTTCGTGACCAATACGTTATCTTCCCGAGTCGGTCGACCGCCCCGTCGTCCGCACCGGAAGGAACCATGGGACGACACGCACTGCCCGCAGCCCACGACGGCGCACGGTCGGCAGCACCCGAGCCGGCCGACCGCGGACCACTCGGACCCGAGTCGCCCGTGCGCGGGTCGGTCGCAGCCGAGTCGCCCGCGCCGTCCGCTCCCGGGGCGGTGGCACCCACGGAGCCGCGGCGTCCCCGTGGCCGTCGGG
>NZ_RBLU01000060.1 GCF_003989515.1 Curtobacterium sp. HSID17257 | reverse complement strand
CCGCGGCGTCGCGGGTCCAGCGGGAGATGGTGTCGCGCGACTCCGACGTCCGGGTCCGCAGCAGCGCCTCGACGGTACCGGCGAAGTGGGTGAACACGGCGTTGCCCGACCCGGTCAGCAGCGCACGGTGGAAGCGGACGTCGGCCTCGAGGTAGGCGCGGCTGTCCTCCCGAGCCCAGGCATCGAGCATGTCCCGCGCCGCGAGCAGGACCGCGTCGGCGGGGGACCCGGCGGCTCCGGACGCGTCGCCGGCACCGGCGACGAGCGCAGCCGCGACGGGTTCGACCCCGAGCCGGAGCTCGAGCAGCTCCCGCTGCTGCACGAAGTACGCGGGCGAGGCTCCGCGCCACCGGATGACGGTCGGCGCGAGGAGCTCCCACGACGTCACGGGGAGCACCAGCGTGCCGACGCGCTGCCGTGGCTCGACCAGGCCGAGGGACTGCAGGACGCGCAGGGCCTCGCGCACGACGGACCGGGACACGCCGGACTCCGAGGCGACGAGCTCCGGACGGACGACGGTGCCCGCGGGCAGCACCCCGTCGACGATGCGCTGCCCGAGCGTCTCGAGCACGTGGGCGTGGAGCCCGCGGGCGGTGGTCATCGGTGCTCCTCACGTGCGCTGGGTCGGGCCGAGCGTGATCTGGGTTCGACCGGGCGTGCACTGCGGTCCGGCCGGCGTCGGGGAGCGGTCCCTGTGACGCGGTCTCCATCGAAGCGGCAGACTGCGCCGCAGGGTGGCTGCCGCGCGGGAGATCGTTGTACAGTCTGATTTATCAGATTATTGGGCGGTCGAGAAGTCGCCCGGGCGGCCGCTCGCGAACGGCCGCCTGCGCGTCACGACCCACGGACGCACACGAAGGCGACGGAGCCGCGAGGCAGCGGCTCCAGGAAGGGGCACAGATGCCTCACGCACCCACCGGAGGAACCGCGCCGGCCGACGCGTTGCACGGGCTCACGGTCCTGGCAGCCGAGGGCGGCCCGACGCAGACGGTCGACCCGTCCGGCCCGATCGGGCAGCTGATCGTCGCCGCACTGCTCGGGATCGTCGTGATCATCGTGCTCATCACCTGGCTCAAGGTGCACCCGTTCGTCGCGCTGACGATCGGCGCGCTCGGGGTCGGCATCGGCGCGGGGCTCGCTCCGGACAAGACGGTGACGAGCTTCGGCAACGGCTTCGGCGCGACGATGACGAGCGTCGGCATCCTGGTCGGCCTCGGCTCGATGTTCGGTCGCATGCTGGTCGACTCGGGGGCCGCGGACCGCGTGGTCGACACCCTGGTTCGTCGATCGTCGAAGGCGGCGCTCCCGTGGACGATGGCGCTCATCGGCGCGCTGATCGGCCTGCCGATGTTCTTCGAGGTCGGCCTGGTGCTCCTCATCCCGATCATCGTGCTGGTCGCCAAGCGCAGCGATGTCCCGATCATGAAGATCGCGGTCCCGGCCCTGGTCGGCCTCTCCACCATGCACGCCTTCGTGCCGCCCCACCCCGGCCCGCTCGTCGCGGTCTCCACGGTCGGCGCGAACCTGGGCACGACGCTCGCGTTCGGCATCGTCCTGGCGATCCCGGTGATCATCCTGGCCGGCCCCCTGTTCGCGCGCTTCGCCGCGCGCTGGGTCGACATCCCGGCGCCGGACATGTTCGGCTCGCGCGGATCCGGCACCGGCTCGTCCGGCGGCTCCGGCCCGTCGGACCCCGCGCACGCCGGCCGGGAGGCACGCCGCGGCCCCGCAACGCAGGACACCGCGTCCCTGCCGAACGGCAAGAGCGACTTCACCCGCGTGATCAGCGAACCGCGCAGCCCGTCGTTCACGACCGCGCTCGTCGGCATCCTGCTGCCGGTCGTGCTCATGCTCGCCCAGGCGGTCCGCGAGGCGGTCGCACCCGACGCCGCCGGCGGCTGGGTGTCGCTGCTCGACTTCCTCGGCACCCCGATGATCGCGATCGGCATCGCCACCGTCTTCGCCATGGTGTTCTTCGCGATCGGCGGCGGGATGGACCGCAGCGCCGTCGCGAAGTCCCTCGAGGACGCCCTGCCCCCGGTCGCCGGCGTGCTGCTCATCGTCGGAGCGGGCGGCGGCTTCAAGCAGGTGCTCATCGACACCGGCATCGGCGGGGTCATCGCCGACGCGGTGCAGGAGTCCGGCATCTCGGTGCTGCTCGTCGCCTGGGTGGTGTCCGCCCTCGTGCGTGTCGCCACCGGTTCGGCCACGGTCGCGACGGTCACGGCGGCCGGCATCATGGCGCCGATCGCCGCCGACCTGTCCACCCCGGAGACCTCGCTCCTTGTGCTCGCGATCGGCGCCGGCTCGGTGTTCCTGTCGCACGTCAACGACGCGGGCTTCTGGCTCGTGAAGGGCTACCTCGGGACGACGGTCGGGCAGACGTTCAAGACGTGGACGGTGCTCGAGTGCCTCATCTCGGTGATCGGTCTCGTCGGCGTGCTCATCGCGGGGGTGTTCTTCTGATGGCGGACACCGCTCCGCGCGTCCTCGTGGTGATGGGCGTCTCCGGCTCCGGCAAGTCGACGCTCGCCGCGACCGTGGCCGAGCGCCTCGGGTGGGAGTTCGCCGAGGGGGACGACATGCACCCGCCGGCGAACGTCGCGAAGATGGAGGCCGGCACCCCGCTCACCGACGAGGACCGCTGGCCGTGGCTGGAGACGGTCGCCGACTGGATCCGGTCGCACCTGGCGGACGGGACCCCCGGTGTCGTCACGTGCTCGGCCCTGAAGCGCTCCTACCGGGACGTACTGCGGACGCCCGGGGTGGTGTTCGTGCACGTCGCCGGGGACCCCGCGCTCGTCGAGCAGCGGATGGCCGCCCGGGCGGGGCACTTCATGCCGACGTCGTTGCTCGCCTCGCAGCTGGCGACGCTCGAGCCGCCGCAGCCCGACGAGGCACACCTGACCGTGTCGGCCGAACGCTCGCCCGACGAGGAGAGCGCCGACGTCGTGACGCGGCTGGGGCTCGGAGTCGACCGCTGACGGCCGTCAGCTGAACCAGATCGCGGTCCCGACCGGCAGCTCGGACAGGGTCTTCGTCATGGCCGCGGAGATCCGGACGCACCCGTGCGAGCTGCCGTTCGGGTCCGGGTAGTAGTGCAGGGCCGTCAGGGCCGCGTTCCCGCCGTACTGCGGGATGCGCGACGAGTGTGCGCCGGTCAGGATGATCGGGTTCCCCTGCGTGTAGGTCACGCGGGCGTCGACGTAGGCGGCCTCCACGTAGGTCGCGGTCGAGGTGGGGGTCGGGTCGTCCGGGGTCCCGAGCCGTGCGGGCTCGGAGGCGGACACCGATCCGTCCTTCCCCACGACGGACACCGTCGACGCGGCGACGTCGACCTGGATCATCCGGTCGGTCGCCGCGATGGTGAAGTCGGCGGCACGCGCCCAGGCGAAGGTGGCGCTCGGCGCCGTGGGGTCGCCGCCGTCGCCGGGCGTGCGGTTCCGCGCGGGGGTCGAGACGAGGACCATGCCGCCGTCCTCGCCGTCCGACCGGCCCCACACCGCCGTCGCGGCGGGCGTCTCGATCGTGGAGACCGTCGAGGCGAGGGTGGCGACCGGGCGGGCGTCCGGCGAGGGGTCGGCGTAGAGCGCGACGAGGCGCTGCTTCGGTGTGGCGATCTCCCACCGGTTGTCCGGCCGGACGTGGCTGCCGTCGAGCAGCTCCGGGACGACGGCGTCGTGGTACGCCAGGGGGAGTGCGGCGAGCTCCGCCTCGGACGCAGCCACCGGGATCGCGGGCAGCGTCGGCGCCGGCGTCGGCGTGGCCGTCCGCACCGGTGTCGGCGTCGTCCGCGCGGCGGTCGTGGTCGCCGGCTCGGGCTGCTGCACGGCCGCGCCGATCCCCACCGCAGCCAGCGCCGCTGCCGCCACGGCGGCGATCGTGATGCCCCAGGTCCTGCGTCGCATGTCCCCTCCTGTGCACAGTCCACCAGATCCCGGCCGTGAGGGCACCTCGGGACGCGCTGGCACCATGGCGGGCATGGCGATCGACGACTCCCTCGGACTCCTCACCCGCGGCTACGGCTTCGGCGCCCACCTGTGGCGTCAGACCGCACCCGGCGCCCGCGCGGTGCCGTTCCGGCTGCTCGGTCGGCCGGCGCTGCTCGTCCGCGGCAGGGAGGGCGTCGACCTGTTCTACGACGGTGACCGCACCAGGCGGCACGGTGCCATGCCCGCCCTGGTGCAGCGGACCCTGTTCGGTGCGGGGTCGGTGCACTCGCTCGACGGCGCGGAGCACCGACACCGCAAGGCGACCTTCGTCGACGTGGCGTACGAGGACGAGCAGGTCCGACGGCTCACGCCGTTCCTCGCCGAGGAGTGGGCACGCGAGCTCGACGCCTGGCTCGCCGGCGGCCGGCGGTCGGCGTACGACGCAGCGGTCGGCGCGATCGGACGGGCGGTCATGCGGTGGGCCGGGCTCCCGGGCACCCCGGCAGCGAAGACCCGGTGGTCGGCGAAGCTCGCGCAGGTCGTCGACGGCTTCGGGGTGCCGTACTCGCCCGAGTACCTGCTCGCCGTCCTGAACCGGCACTGGTCGGACCGGCACGCCGCCCGACTCGTCGAGGCGGTCCGCGGCGGACGGCTGCACCCCGCCGAGGGCACCGCACTGCACGAGTGGGCGTGGCACCGCGACCAGGAGGGCGCCCTGCTCCCGCCGAGGACGGCGGGCATCGAGCTGCAGAACTCGATCCGGCCGGCGATCGCCGTCGCCCGGTTCGTCGCCTTCGCCGCGAAGGAGCTCCACGACCGGCCGGAGTGGCGTGGTCGGATCGCCGAGGAGAACCGGTCCCGCGGCTCGCTCGTCGACGGGCCCGTCGCGGTCGCCTTCGCGCAGGAGGTCCGCCGCACCGCGCCCTTCGTCCCGGTGCTCCCGGCGTGGGCGACCGAGGACGTCGAACTCGACGGCGAGCGCCTCCGCGCGGGCGGACGGGTGGTGCTCGACATCCTGGGCACGGACACCGACGACCGCTCCTGGCCGGACGCCGACCGGTTCGATCCCGCCCGCTGGCTGGACGTCACCAGCTGGGACGACGTCGAGGCCGTGGCGACCTTCGTGCCGCACGGCGGAGCGGACGTCGCGACCGGGCACCGGTGCCCGGGGGAGAAGGTCGCCGTCGCGGCCCTCGCCACCGCCGTCGCCGTGCTCAGTGACCCGCGGATCGAGGTGCTCGACGAGGGACTGGACGTCGACCGGCGGCGGATGCCGACGAAGCCCGCCTCGGGCGGTCGGGTGACGCGCCGCGGCGCGGGCACCGCGCGGTCCGGCGGGTGCCCGTTCCACCGGGCGGCGCACTGACGGGTCTGCAGGCCGGGCCGACCCGGCCACGGCACGGACGGGAGGCCCGTGGCGGGCCCGCCACGGGCCTCCCGTCCGTCCCGTCACACCTCGGTGACGCGACCCGCCCCGACCCGCCAGCGGCGGTCGAGCCGGACGGTGTCGAGCATCCGCCGGTCGTGCGTGACGAGCAGCAGGGTGCCGTCGTAGGACTCCAGCGCCTGTTCGAGCTGCTCGATCGCCACGAGGTCGAGGTGGTTCGTCGGCTCGTCGAGCACGAGCACGTTCACCCCGCGGGCCTGCAGCAGCGCGAGCCCGGCACGGGTCCGCTCACCCGGTGAGAGCGCGGCGGACGGGCGGCCGACGTGGTCCGCCTTCAGCCCGAACTTCGCGAGCAGGGTCCGGACGTCGGCCGTGGTCATCTCGGGGACGAGCTCCTCGAACGCCGCGGCGAGGGGCTGCTCGCCCGTGAAGGCCGCGCGAGCCTGGTCAACCTCGCCGATCGCGACGCTGGAGCCGAGCGACGCCGACCCGCTCGTCGGCTCCGTCCGGCCGAGCAGGGCGCGGAGCAGGGTCGACTTGCCGGCGCCGTTCGGGCCGGTGATGCCGATGCGGTCGCCGCCGGACACCTGCAGCGACACCGGGCCGAGCGTGAAGTCGCCCTGTTCGTACACGGCGTCGGACAGCGTCGCGACGACCGCGGACGAGCGCGGGGCGCTGCCGATGGTGAAGGCGAGCTGCCACTCCTTGCGGGGCTCCTCGACCTCGTCGAGCCGGGCGATGCGCGACTCCATCTGCCGCACCTTCTGCGCCTGCTTCTCGCTCGACTCGCTTGCGGCCTTCCGGCGGATCTTGTCGTTGTCCGGGTTCTTCTTCATCGCGTTGCGGACGCCCTGGCTCGACCACTCGCGCTGCGTCCGCGCGCGGGAGACCAGGTCGGCCTTCGTCGCGGCGTACTCGTCGTACGCGTCGCGCTTGTGCTGTCGGGCGATCTCGCGTTCCTCGAGGTACGCCTCGTAGCCGCCGCCGAACAGCCGGTGCGACGACTGCGCCAGGTCGAGCTCGAGGACGGCCGTCACCGAGCGGGCGAGGAACTCGCGGTCGTGGCTGACGAGCACCGCACCGCCACGCAGACCCCGGACGAACTGCTCGAGCCGGTCGAGGCCGTCCAGGTCGAGGTCGTTCGTCGGCTCGTCGAGCAGCACGACGTCGAAGCGGGAGAGCAGCAGTGCGGCGAGCCCGACGCGGGCCGCCTGCCCACCGGACAGCGCCGTCATCAGCGAGTCCGGGCCGACGCCGGAGCCGTCCGGGGTGGTCTCGAGCCCGAGCTCGGCGAGCACGACCGGCAGGCGCTCCTCGAGGTCGGCGGCACCGGACGCCAGCCAGCGCTCGAGCGCGGCGGAGTAGCGGTCGGCCGCGGCGTCACCGCCGGCCGGGTCGCCCAGGGCCTCGGCAGCGCGGTCCATGTCGGCCGTCGCGTCCGCGCAGCCAGTGCGTCGAGCGACGTACGCGGCGACGGTCTCGCCGGCGATCCGCTCGTGCTCCTGGGGGAGCCAGCCGACGAAGGCGTCCGGCGGGTTCGTCGACACCGTGCCGGCGAGGGGCTCGTCGACGCCGGCGAGCAGGCGGAGGAACGTCGACTTGCCCGCACCGTTCACGCCGACCAGGCCGATCACGTCGCCCGGGGCCACGGTGAGGTCGAGGCCCTCGAAGAGCGTGCGGGCGGCGTAGCCGCCGGCGAGGTCCTTGGCGACGAGCGTGGCGGTCATCCGGCAATCGTCCCACGGCTCCGACGAGGGCCGGGCCGGGCGGCTCGGACGGCGATCAGGCCGGACGCGTGAGCCCGAGGATGCACCCCTCGACCGCCGCGACCCGCACCGCGTCCGTCCCGTCGAACAGCACGCTCTGGCTCACCGCGCCGACGTGCGCCGCGACCACCGCCCGCGTGTAGAGCGCCGGGTCGACGGTGGGGACCCGACCGGCCCGCTCGAGCGCGGCGACGAGGAGTGGCTGGAGCGTCGCGTGGAACCGGTCGGTGTGCGCGCGGAGCAGGGCGTTCACGTCGGGGTCGTGTCGGGCCCGCGTGGTGAGCACCGAGCGGATCGCGTACCAGCGGTCCTCGGGCGGCAGGCCGTGCACGACGCCCTGCACGACACCATCGACCGTCGGGTGCCCGTCGAGCGCGGCGCCGAGCTCGTGTTCGAGCACGGCGAAGACGGCCTCGGCCTGCTGCTCGTAGACCGCGAAGAACAGCTCGTCGACGGTCCGGAAGTTCGAGTAGAACGCCCCGCGGGTGTAGCCGGCGCGCGCGACGATCGCCTCGACGCTGACCGAGGTCGACCCGGTCTCCTGGAAGATCGCCTCGGCCGCCGCGATGAGCGTCGCCCGGGTGCTGCTCCGCCGTCGGACGGTGCGCGGCGCGGCTGGTTCGGTCACGGCTCCAGGCTAGGCCGAGGGCCGGTCGGCCAGGTAGTCGTGCACGGTGCGGACCGGGGCGAGGGTCAGGTCCGTCAGGATGTGCGACGCCCGGACGACCTCGAGCACCGGCAGGTCGGCCATCGGCGCGAGCGCGTGCGCGAACAGCTGCAGCCGGGCGGGTCCGGTCCAGGCCTGCTTGACGGTCACGTCGGTGATCTCGGTGCGGACGAGGTCGGCCACCAGGTGGCGCTGGGTCCGCAGGTCCGGGACGAGCTTCACCATGAAGGTCGGCACGGTGATCTCGGCCAGGGCGGCGTCGTGGTCGAGCGGCTCCCACTCGTACGCCATGGTGGCGGTGGCCACTCGCTCGGTTCCGCGGTCGAGGGTGCCGACGAGTGCGCCCTGGTCGACGCGGAGCGCCGGGGTGCCGAGCACCTTCGGGTAGGCGCTGAGCTCGCGGCCGGCGAGGGTCGCGGCCGAGTTGTCGAGGTACATCGCGTGCAGGTACTCGCCGCGCTCGCCCTCGTGCTCGACCTGGATCGCCTGGCCCGACTCGACGTACGGGCCGTACCCGTCGACCTCGCCCATCCTCATGACCTCGAAGCGGACGAGCGGCTCGGTGACCTCGAGCGGTTCCGGGACCACGGCCCGCAGTGCGTCGGGGTCGGTGCGGTACACGACGTTGAAGTACTCGCGGTCGGTGAACCGGGTCGGCCGGAGCGGGTAGACGGGCGCGGCGAGCGGGGTGGTCAGGTGCTGCAGGACGTCGTCGGCGCGCATGCGCATCTCCTCTTCAGAACTCCGATACGATCTGTATCGAGTACGAAGTGTACCGAAACAGACCGAGAGCAGGGACCCCGTGCCGTACCAGCCGCCCCGAGACACCGCCGACCGCCCCGTGACCGTGATCGGCGGTGGAACGCTCGGACGCCGCATCGCCCTGATGTTCGCCAGCGGCGGGGCCGAGGTCCGGATCCACGACCTGTCGGACGAGGTCCGGGCCGCCGCCGTCGGGTACGTCGAGGAGACCCTGCCCGGGGTCGTGGCCGCGCGCGACGGTGCGACCGCGGGGACGGTCCGCGGCGAGGCGGACCTCGAGGCCGCGGTGGTCGACGCGTGGCTCGTCGTCGAGGCCGTCCCCGAGCGGCTCGACCTGAAGACCCCGCTGTTCGGACGGCTCGACGCCCTGGTCGCGGCGGACACGATCCTCGCCACGAACTCGTCCTCGTACGCCAGTCGTCTGGTCATCGACGAGGTCGAGCACCCCGAGCGCGTCCTCAACGTGCACTTCTACATGCCCCCGCAGCAGAACGCCGTCGACCTGATGAGCGACGGCCAGACCGACCCGGCCGTGATCGACCTGTTGCTCGAGGTGCTGCCCCGCTACGGCGTGCACCCGTTCCTGGCCCGCCGCGAGTCGACCGGCTTCATCTTCAACCGCATCTGGGCCGCCATCAAGCGCGAGGCGCTCGCGGTCGTCGCCGACGGTGTCTCGACGCCCGAGGACGTCGACGCGATGTGGCAGGTGAACAGCGGCGCACCGGCCGGGCCCTTCCGGATGATGGACCAGGTCGGCCTCGACGTGGTCCTCGACATCGAGGAGCACTACTCGGCCGAGGACCCGAACCTGCCGGAGGGGCCGCGCCGCCTGCTGCGCGAACACGTCGACGCCGGCCACCTGGGCGTGAAGACCGGACAGGGCTTCTACCGCTACGACGACTGACGTCGGCACCACCCGACGGACGGGAGGCACGGTGCCGGCCCGCACCGTGCCTCCCGTCCGGTGGGGCGTCCGTGCACCCGCTGCTGGCAGGATCGAGGCGTGTCGACGCTCATCGTGACCGCCCACCCGGACCCCGACTCGCTGACGCTCGCCGTCGCCCACCGCATCGAGGCGGCGCTCGACGCCGCCGGCGCGGGCCCCGTCACGGTCGCTGACCTCGCCGCCGAGGGCTTCGACCCCCGCTTCACCGCCGCGGACCGGCACACCTACCGGACGGGGACCGACCCGGCGCCCGACGTCGCGGCCGAACAGGCGCGCCTCGACGGAGCGGACCACCTCGTGCTCGTGTTCCCGGTGTGGTGGTGGTCGGTGCCGGCGCTCGTCAAGGGCTGGCTCGACCGGGTGTTCGTGAACGGGTGGGCCTTCGGCGTCGGCGAGGACGGGCGCATCGTCCGGCGACTCGGCCGGCTGACGGTGCACCTCGTGCCGATCGCCGGCGACGACGCCGGGGTGTACGAGCGGCACGGGTACGAGCAGGCACTCCGGACGCAGCTCGAGCACGGCGTGGTGGACTTCTGCGGCGCGGCCCGCGGGGCGACGGCGTTCGTGCACGAGTCCGAGCACGAGGACCCGGCCGTGCGCGAGCGGGCCGTGGCGGCCGCGGTCGAGCGGGTCGTCGC
Organism: Curtobacterium sp. HSID17257; assembly: GCF_003989515.1. Classification (GTDB taxonomy): domain Bacteria; phylum Actinomycetota; class Actinomycetes; order Actinomycetales; family Microbacteriaceae; genus Curtobacterium. The sequence goes on along the minus strand of NZ_RBLU01000060.1, from coordinate 8,328 downwards.
CGCGGTGCGCGGATGACCAGCGACGTCCGTGCGGTGGTCTTCGACCTCGACGACACCCTGTTCGACCACGCGGGAGCAGCAGCTCGAGCGGTCGACGACTTCCTCGGCGAGCTCGGTGTCGACCCGTCCGATGCCCTGCGGGACGCATGGGCCGAAGCGGAGGAGCGGCACTTCGAACGGTGGCGACGTGGAGAGGCCGACTTCGCCGAGCAGCGTCGGGCCCGGCTCGTCGAGGTGCTGCCCCTCGCCGGGCTCCGACCACGGCACGACCCGTACGAGCTCGACGCACTGTTCGGCCGCTACCTCGTCGCGTACCGGGCCGCCTGGCGTCCGTTCGCGGGGAGCGCGGCGCTCCTCCAGGAGATCCGGGACTCCGGCAGAGCGATCGCTGTCCTGACCAACGGGACCGAGGAGCAGCAGCGCGACAAGCTCGTCACGACCGGCCTCGGAGACCTCGTCGACGTGGTCTGCACGTCGGAGGGGATCGGGGTCGCCAAGCCGGACCGACGCGCGTTCGAGCGTGTCGCGGACGACCTCGGCGTCTCGACCGAGGCGTGCCTGATGGTCGGCGACGACCCCGAACGTGACGTCGCCGGGGCACGTGCCGCGGGGATGCGCGCGGTCCTGGTCGATCCGGCTCGTGACGGCGGTGCCGCCGTCCGGTCCTCCGTGCTCTCCGTCCTGCGCGGGGAGTCGGGCACGGTACGGCGGTGACGGCCCCCTAGCGTGGCGAGGTGCGCCACCTCCTGCGACTCGACGACTGGACACCGACGACACCGACGCGGTGTTCGCACTCGCCCGCGCGTACGAGCAGGGCACCGGTCCGGTGCTGGACGGAGCGGCGGCGGTGTTCTTCCCGCCGACGAGCCTGCGAACGAGGGCGTCCTTCGAGCGGGGTGCGGCGCTCGCCGGACTCCAGCCGATCGTGTTCCCGCCGGAGTCGCTCGACAAGGACGAGGCGCACGACGACGTCGCCCGGTACCTCGCGGACTTCGTCGACGTGCTCGTCGTCCGGCACCCGGACCTGCCCGTCCTCGAGGCGCTCGCCGCTGCCGACGCGGTGCCCGTCGTGAACGCCATGACGAGCGTCAACCACCCGTGCGAGGTGCTCGCGGACCTGTGGGCACTCACCCGGGGGCGCGAGGTCGGGTCGCTCCGGGTGCGGTTCGTGGGCGCCGACGGCAACATCGCCCGTGCGTGGGCCGAGGCGTCGCGGCTGTTCGGCTTCGACCTGGTCCAGTGCTGTCCCGAGGGGCTGGCAGCGCCTCACGTGCCGTGGACGGACGACCTCGGCGGAGCGATGGCGGACGCGGACGTCGTCGTGACCGACGGGCCCGGTCGCCACGCCGCTGCCCTCGAGCCCTACCGGATCACAGCGGACGTCCTGGCGCTCGCCCCCGACGGGGTGCGCTTCGCTCCGTGTCCGCCGTTCGTCCGTGGGCGCGAGGTCAGCGCGGACGCGATCGCGAGTCCGGCCTTCGTGGGACACGGGGCGAAACGTGCGCTGTTGCCGGTCCAGCAGGCGGTCCTGGCACACTGCCTCGCGGCCGATTAGCCCTCGGGGATCGCCACGACGCGGTTCTGGTACGCCCAGACGACGGCCTGCAGGCGCGAGCGCACCCCGAGCTTCGGCAGCATCCGTGCCAGGTGCGACTTCACGGTGGAGACCTCGACGACGAGCTCCGCCGCGATCTCCTCGTTCGACATGCCCTGCGCCAGGAGCAGCAGCACGTCCCGCTCCCGGGCGGTCAGCAGCTCGGACGCCCGGTCACCCGTCACCGGCTGCAGGCTCCGCCGTGAGACGAACTCCCGCAGCACCCGCCGCGTCAGGCTCTGGTCGATCGTGCCGTTGCCGGCCGCGACCTGCCGCACCGCGTCGACGATCACGTCCGGTTCCGCGTCCTTGAGCAGGAACCCCGACGCCCCCGCCTCGAGCGCCCCGAACACCAGGTCGTCGAGGTCGAAGGTCGTCAGCACCAACACCGGCACCGCGGGGTCGGCGTCCGGCGCGCAGAGCTCCCGGGCCACCTCGATCCCGTTCCGGACCGGCATCCGGATGTCGAGCACCGCCACGTCCGGCCGCGTGCTCCGTGCCAGTGCGAGGGCCTCGCCGCCGTCGGCCGCGACCGCCACCACGTCGACGTCCGGCTCGGCCGCCAGCAGCGCCGACACCCCCGCCCGGACGAGCGGCTGGTCGTCCGCCACCAGCACCCGGATCACCGCGCCACCTCGGGCGTCTCACGTCCGAGTCGCAACGTCACGACCCAGCCACCGCTCGCCGTCGGACCGGTCTGGAGGCTCGCCCCCACCAGGTCCGCCCGCTCACGCATGCCGCGCAGTCCGTTCCCGCCCGCTGCCGTGCTCCCCGGGGTCGGGTCGCCCGGTGCGTCCGCCGTGCCGGGTGCCGGGGGTGCGGTGTTCTCCACGCGGAGCTCCAGGTGGTCGGCGGCGCGGTCGTCGAGCGTCACCGTGACGACGGCACCCGGGGCGTGCAGGGCGGCGTTCGCCAGTGCCTCCTGCGCGGTGCGGTAGGCAGCGAGCTGCGCCAGGGGTCCGACGCCCTCGGCGACCTCGTGCGCACCGCGGAGGACCTCGAGCCGCACGTCGGACCGGTACCGGGCACGCTCGGCCAGGTCGACGATGCCCGCGACGGTCTCGACGGCGCGTTCGGCCGGGGCATCGTCCCGCAGCAGTCCGACCAGGCGACGCAGGTCCTCGAGCACCGCGGTGCTCTGCTCCCGCACCTGGCGGACACCCTCGTGCGCGGCGGTCGGGTCGGTGTCGATCTGCCGGTCGATGACGGCCGACATGAGCGCGATCCCGGACAGGTGGTGCGCTGCGATGTCGTGCAGCTCCCGGGCCATCGCGGCCCGTTCGCGCGACACGGCGGCGTCGACCCGGGCGTCCTGCTCCCGCACCGCTGCGGAGGCCTCGGCGGTCCGTGCGGCGACCTCGGCGTCCCGCGCTGCCCGGACCTCGCGCCGGGACCGCACCACGAGCGCCACGACGAGCGGGAGCCCGACGGCCCCGACGGCCTGCGTGACACCTTGCGGCAGCGCGTCGACGAGTGCATCGGCGAGAGACCGGTCGGACAGCGCGCCGTTCAGCCTGATCCAGTTGCCCGCGGTGCCGGCGGACACGAGCGCCGCCGCCCCGACGACCGACGGCCAGAGCACGGTGAGCGGTACCCGCACGCCGGCGAGGACCACCGCCACCACGACGGGGAGCGCGGTGAGGCCGAACAGGTCGCCGCCGGAGGTGACGGCGACGAGGAGGACGGGGACGGCAGCGACCGCGAGCACGACCGTCCGGGGAGCCCGACGAGCTGCGAGCAGGACCGCGGACTGCACCAGGAGTCCGAGCGCGGTCGCCGCCCAGTCAGCACTGCCGACCTCGGGCGCCGAGAGCGGGTGTCCGAGCGTGTCCGGATCGACGGCGTCGAGGAAGGGCAGCCCGAGCAGCAGCCCGAGCGAGACGACGGCGGTCGCGACGGCGACCAGGACGTCGGTGCGGCGCAGGCCGCGGCCACCGTCGACCTCCCGCGCGGAGCGGGGGTCGGCGGCGACGCGAGCCGCACGCGCTTCAGCGGGTGCCATCGTCCGATCCTACGAGGCGGGCGGAGGGCGACGCGGGGAGGCGATCCGTGCCTCCCGGCCGACGGTCGTACCCGAGCCGACCCCGGGTGGCGACCAGCAGGACGACGGCGGCCACCGTCGAGACGATCGCGAGCCCGTGCATCATCGTGCCCGCCGTCATGCCCGGGTACATGTCCGCCCACAGGGTGGAGATGGTGTTGTTCACCCCGACGTGCAGCAGGAGTGCGATCGGCAGGCTCTCGCCGGTGCGGTTGAACACCCACGTCATCACGACGTTGAACGTGATCGTGAAGAGCGCGAAGACGACCGGCTCCGACCAGTGCGCGTCCGGCCACCCGCCCCAGTCGGACAGGTAGAGCGGCATGTGCCACAGCGCCCACAGCGGACCGAGCACCGCGGCGGCACCGAGCGGCCCGAAGCGGTCCTGCAGCCGGGGCAGGGCGAAGTCACGCCAGCCGGGCTCCTCCGACAGTCCGGTGGTGAACAGCTGCACGACGAGACCCGGCACGAGGGCGAGCAGGGCGAGGGCGGTCGGTGCCTGCACGTTGCCACCGGAGAACGGCAGACCCGTCAGGACGATGAGCGCCGGGACGCCGACCAGTGCCAGTGCGTACCAGTACCAGGACACGCGCCAGCGCCAGAGTCGTCCGACCCAGCGGCGCAGCCCCGGACGGCCGTCAGCGAGGGCGGTCACCACGAACGCGCCGCCGAGCGGGCCGAGGAGCGCGCCGGGCAGGACCCCGGTGAACTGGGCCGTGCCGAGGAACTCCGGGAAGTGCAGGTCCCAGAGACCCAGGCCGTGCGGGCTCAGGATGTACGGGATCCACGCGAGCCAGCTCAGGCCGAGGGCGAGGGTGGCGAAGGAGGCGAGCGGGTGCCGGGACACCACGCCCCGGACCCCCGTCGCACGGGGGGCAGCGGTGCCGGCACCGGGCCGGACTTCGGTCGTGTTCGTCATGACACCGACGCTAGGAACGTCTGCTCCCCGGGACGACCGGCGGAGGGACGCACCACCGGGAGTTCCACCGAAGGATGCAAGCGTGGGACGGTGTCGGACGCCCGTGCGTAGCGTCGGGTGCATGACCAGCAGCATCGTCCTCGTCGCCGGCGCCACGGGGGACCTCGGTTCCCGCATCGTCGACGCACTCCTCGCGGCCGACCCCGACGTCCGGGTCCGCGCGCTCAGCCGCTCGGCCACCGGGCTCGCCGCCGACCGGCTCACCACACGGTCCGACCGTGTCTCCGTCGTCAGCGCCGCCTACGACGACCACGACGGACTCGTGTCGGCGCTCGCCGGGGTCGACGTCGTCGTCTCCGTGCTGAGCGGCACCCGCTCCGTGGTCGTCGACGCACAGACCGCGCTGCTCGCCGCAGCGGTCGACGCCGGCGTGCCCCGGTTCGTGCCGTCCGACTACTCGGCCGACTACCGCGCGATCACCCCCGGGACGAACCGGAACTTCGAGCTGCGCCGCGAGTTCGCCGCAGCGCTCGACGCCGCACCGATCCGGGCGACCTCGGTGCTGAACGGCGCCTTCACCGACATGCTCACCGGGCAGGCGCCGATGATCCTGTTCGACCGCCGCACCGTCCTGTACTGGTCGTCCCCGGACCAGCTGCTCGACTTCACCACGAAGGACGACACCGCCCGGGTCACCGCACGCGTCGCCCTCGACCCGGACGCGCCACGCGTCGTCGAGGTCGCGGGTGACCGGGTGACCGCCCGGAGCGTCGCCGACACCCTGTCGCGGCTCACCGGCACCCGGTTCCGCACGCAGTGGGCCGGGACCGCGAGCACGCTCTCCGCGATGGCCAGGGTCGGCCGACGCCTCTCCCGTGCCGACGACGCCGAGCCGTTCCCCGCATGGCAGGGGATGCAGTACTTCGTCAGCATGTTCAGCGGCGAGGCCGAACTCCACCACGTCGCGAACGACCGCTACGGGCCGCACGACTGGACGACGGTGCGGGACGTGCTCGCCGCGCACCTGCAGGCCTAGGCTCGGGGACCGTGTTCGAACTCCACCACCTCTCGGCGCAGGAACTCTGGGACTGGATCCGACGGGGGGACGCGACCGCGCTCGAGGTGACCGAGCACTACCTCGCCCGCATCGAACAAATCGACCCCGCACTCGGCGCCTTCGTCACCGTCACCGCCGACGCCGCACGCGCCCGGGCGTCGCGGCTCGGGTCCCTGGTGCCGACCTCCCGGCCGCTGTGGGGGCTGCCGACCGCGGACAAGGACCTCTACGACCGAGCCGGCGTCCCGACCCGGCACGGCTCCGCCGCACTTCCCGCGACGCCTGCGACCGCTGACCACCCACTGGTGGCGGCGCTCGCCGCAGCGGGGACGGTGAGCCTCGGCAAGACGACCTCTCCGGAGTTCGGCATGTCGTCGTCGTCGGAGACCCGGATCGGCACGACCAGGAACCCGTACGACACCACTCGGGCGCCCGGCGGGTCGTCGAGCGGCACCGCTGTCGCCGTCGCCGCCGGACTCGTGCCCGCGGCCGTCGGGACGGACGGCGGGGGATCGGTCCGGATCCCGGCCGCAGCGACCGGTCTCGTCGGGCTGAAGCCGAGCCGCGGCCGGGTGCCGTCGATGCCCGGTCGGACGGGCCTCGGCGGACTGAGCGTCGCCGGTCCGATCACGCGGAACGTCGCCGACGCCGGGATGCTCCTCGACGCCCTGGTGGCCCCGACCGGGCTGGCCGAGCCGTCACCGTACGCGCTCGTCACACCCGAAGTCGGCGACGGACCCTTCACCGCGGCTGCGGTGCGCGGCGAGGGGCGCTTCGTCGTCGGGCTGCTGGACGGGTCGCCGTGGGACGACACCGTCGACGTCGTGGTCGATGCGGCTGCCCGAGCCGCCGTCGAGACCGCCGTGCGGGTGCTCGGCGAGGTCGGCCACGGGGTCGAGGACGTCGCGATGCCCCGGCTGCCGTACGCCGACGCGTTCCGGGTGGCGTGGGAGTCCGGCGCTGCGGGGCTGCCCCGCGTACCCGGCATCGACCTGTCCGAGCTCACCCCGCTGGTGTCCTGGCTGGTCGACCGCGGGCGGGCGCTCACCGCGACGCAGGTGCTCGACGCGATGACGACGCTCGATGCCTTCTCGGCCGGGCTCATCCGGGCGTTCGACCGGTTCGACGCCGTGTTGACGCCGACCCTGGCGCTGACGCCTCGGCCGCTCGGTTGGTACGGGGACGACCCCGAGGAGGACTTCCGACGGCAGTGCGCGTACTCGCCGTGGACCTCGATGGCGAACGTGTCGGGGCTGCCTGCGATCACGTTGCCGGTCGGCGTGACGGACGAGGACCACCCGGACGGCGCGGGCCTGCCGATGGGCGTGCAGCTCATCGGGCGCCCGGGTGGGGAGCGCGTGCTGCTGGCCATCGGGGCGCAGCTCGAGCGACGGCTGCGGTGGCAGCGGCGACACCCGGCGATGTGGTGACGCTCGACTGACGCCGGCGCGGTGTCGTGCGCTCGCGGGCTGGCGCGGCATCGTGGTCGTCGTACGACAGCGGAAGTGTCGCGTCGCCCGCGCCAGCGCTCGCCGCGCGCCCTACGGCAGCGTCGGCGCCGCCGCCACCAGCGCCCGCGTCACCGGGTGCCGCGGGTCGTCGAGCAGCGACACCGGCCCCTGCTCCACGATCCGCCCCTCTGAGAGCACCGCCACGGTGTCGCACAGCCGCTGCACCACGCCGATGTCGTGCGACACGAGCACGAGCGTCAGGCCGAGGTCGTCGGCGAGCGAGCGGAACAGGTCGATCACCCGGGCACGGACCACCACGTCGAGGGCGCTCATCGGCTCGTCCCCGAACAGGATCCGCGGCGAGTGCACCACCGCGCGAGCGATGGCGATGCGTTGCCGCTGTCCGCCGGAGAACTCGTGCGGGTACCGGCTGGCGGCGTCTGCGGGCAGGTCGACGCGCTCCAGCACCGCGGCCACGAGTGCGCGGTGGTCGCCCGGCACCCGCAGTGCGCGGAGCGGTTCGGCCACGATCGACCCGACGCGCATCCTCGGGTCGAGGGACGCGTACGGGTCCTGGAACACCACCCCGGTCTCGCGACGGAACCAGCGCATCGCGGCCGCGGAGGCCGACGCCACCACGGGACGACCGCCGGCCGACACGGTGCCGGCGGTGGGAGCCTCCAGGCCGGCGAGCAGGCGCACCAGCGTCGACTTGCCGGAACCGGACTCGCCGACGATGCCGAGCCGCGCACCGGAGGCGACCGTCAGGTCGACGCCGTCGACCGCGGTCCGTACCGGGCCCGGTTCGAAGGGGCCGCGGCGCGGCAGACGGTAGGTGCGGTGGAGGCCGCTGGCGTGCAGCGCGTCGGTCATGCGGGGCCTCCGGTACGGCGGGCGGTGGCGCGTGCGGCGGCGACGAGGGCCGCCGTCGTCGGGTGCTGCGGGGCGTCGAGCAGCGCGCGCACGGACCCCTGTTCGACGACCCGGCCGTGGTCGAGCACGACGGCGGTGTCGGCGATGCGGGCGAGCACCGCGAGGTCGTGCGTCACGAAGAGCATCCCGGTGCCGCGCTCGGTCGAGAGCCGCTCGAACAGCTCGAGGATCCGAGCCTCGGTCGTGACGTCGAGCGCCGTCGTCGGTTCGTCGGCCACGAGGTAGGCGGGGGAGCCGGCCATCGCCATCGCGATGCAGATGCGCTGCCGCTGCCCGCCGGACAGCTGGTGCGGGTACTGCCGGAGCAGCGCAGCGGGGTCGGGCAGCCCGACA
>NZ_RBLU01000059.1 GCF_003989515.1 Curtobacterium sp. HSID17257 | reverse complement strand
GCGCGCTCGTGGATCGACCGCGCTCCCGGCACGGGCGGCGCCGGGTCGTCCGAGGCCTCGGGGTCGTCCGCACGCGCCCACTTCACGGTCCACCGGACCAGCGGCTGCACGCGGTCGCACGCCGCGGAGGTCGTCGATCGGGGTGGTGGCATCGTGGTCGGTCGTCGGCACCGCGGCCGGGCCGGACGGGTGCACTCCCGATGCTCCCGGCGCGGCCCCTCCGGCGGGGGAACTGGACTGCTGCGGCGCCGGACGGAGCGAGGTCGTGGTCGGCGTCGGGCTCGACGGGGCCGAGCCAGCCTCCGTGTCGGCCGGTCGCTGCTGCTGTCGGCCGGCGTTCCAGTCCTGCTGGCGGGTGATGAGTTCGGCGTCGGGGTCCGGGGAGTCGAACTTCCACCGTTCGAGATCGGCCTTGAACAGCTTCTTCGCGCGGCCCGGCTTGGCGTTCCACTCGAGCAGACGATCGCGCAGCTCACCGAGCGACTGTTCCGCCTGCGACGTGAACGTCGAAGAGTTGCGCTTGATGTCGGCGATCTCGTGCTGCACCCAGTCGGCGGCCAGCGGAGCGCCGCTCACCGGCAGGAGCCGCAGCCGCACGTCGGCATCCTCGGCGAGGTGGTCCGCGTACGCGCGTTCCTCGTGTCCGAGCACTCCCCAGCGAGAAGCCTTGCGCGCCGCGGCGACCACGCCCGCGACCGCCGAGTTCCGGCTCTCGCGGTCGTGGAGCGCGACGACCCGCTTCGCTGCCGCACGCCCGATGAGCGCGGCGATCACTCCGGCGACGACGATCGCGACGAAGGGGATGATCGCGCCGGACAGCACGCGCCAACCCTCGTCGGATGCGGTCCAGTCGGTCAGGTCGTTCCACCAGTCCATGCGCGAACCCTACGCAGCGCGAAGCCCGGAACCGCGGAGGCGGGTCGGCGTTCCGTCGAGCCGGGAGTGTCCCGTCGCCGCCGCCCGGTGGCTCAGCCCCAGCGCAGGCAGTCCACGGCGTCGTCGGCCGACCACACGTTCGGCAGCTCGACGAACCGGCGCTCCGTCGCGACGTACCGACGGGCGCGGTACGCGGTGCCGCCCGCGACGTCCACCCGGTCGACGTACCCGACGATCTCGCCGTTGGCGCGGGTGACCCGGCTGAGGTCGTCCCGCACGTCGAGCACGCGCAGGTCACCACGGCTGCGTGCAACCGACGTGGAGCGGATCCGGAACGCTGGTTCGGTGCTGGTCTGCACGGGTGCCTCCTGGTGGTCTGTCGCGGTCTCGTTGCCTCGACGCTACGGCCGACCACCGACAGTGCACGGGCGTGCAGTCAGCCTCGGGAAGGCCGGTGGCGGGGAGCATCCTGTGCAGGAGCCGTACCCCCTCCTCGCGCACCCGGAGCAGCGGAGCGTACGGTGAGGCACATGACGACCTTCGTGCTCGCAGGTGGATGCTTCTGGTGCCTCGACGCCGTGTACCGGACCCTGCAGGGCGTCCGGGACGTGGTGTCCGGCTACACCGGCGGCGCGACGGACCACCCGAGCTACGAGGCCGTCTGCACCGGTACGACCGGCCACGCCGAGGCGATCGCGGTCACCTTCGACGAGTCGGTCATCCCGGCCGACGTGGTCCTCGACGTCTTCTTCACGCTGCACGACCCGCGCCAGCTCGACCGCCAGGGCGCTGACGTCGGGACGCAGTACCGCTCGGCGATGTTCCCGGCGGACGACGAGCAGCGTGCGGTCTTCGAGCGGGCGGTCCAGCGCGCCGCGGACATGTGGGACGGCGGGATCGTGACGACGATCGAGCCGCTCGGTACCTTCTTCCGTGCGGAGGAGTACCACCAGGACTTCTTCGCGAAGAACCCCGGACAGGGCTACTGCCTCGCGGTCGCGCTGCCCAAGGTGAACAAGGTCCGCAAGGCCTACAGTCAGTACATCCTGGCGTCCTGACACACGGACGCCGGGGCCACGAGGAGGTGGTCGAACGATGATGGACAACACCGGGACCTGGGTGGCCGTCGGTCCGGCGGGCGCGGTCGGCAGCATCCGCCGCGCGCCGGACGGGTTCCAGGTCGAGCTCTACGGCCGACGGGGTCGAGGGGGGACCTACCCGTCGCTGGAGTCCGCGAAGGGCGCGGTCCACGCGGCGCTCGGACCCCTCGCGGACCGTCCCGAGTTCCGCGCGCACTGACCCGTCGGCCGGGAGGCACGGGGGACTCTTCCTCCACAGCCCCCCTGAACGACGTGGTGAGTCACAGATCGAGCCCTGGGTCGCCTCCGCGACCCGGGGCTCGCCCACGATCGAGTCATGAACGACACGATCACCGTCTGCGGCATCGTCGCGACCGAGCCCCGCCACCTCGTCACCGACACCGGCATCGCGATCACGAGCCTGCGTCTGGCCTCCCCCTCACGACGATGGGACCGCAGCACCTCGTCCTGGACCAACGGTCCGACCAACTGGTACACCGTCACCGCGTTCCGCTCCCTCGCCGCCAACGTCCACAAGTCCATGAAGAAGGGCGACCGGATCCTGGTGACCGGTCGCGTGCGGATCCGAGCCTGGGAGCGGGACGGGCGGGGCGGGACCTCGGTCGAGATCGACGCCGACGGCATCGGTCACGACCTCGCCTGGGGGATCAGCAACTGGATCCGCGTCCCGCGGCAGGTCGGCGACTCGAACGCGGGGCCGGGGGTGCCACCCGGGGTGCCGACGGTGAACCCCGACACGGGCGAGGTGACGGGCACGGTACCGGAGGACGACCACCCCTCGGCCGTGGACGCGATCGACGGCGGTCACACCCTGCCCGCGGCCGTGGTCGACACGGCGCTCCCGCACCACGACGTCGAGCCCGTCCGGCTCGGACGCGCTGACGGCGGAGTCGACGGCGTCGAGCACGGCGGAGCCGCGGATCCTCGCGATCCGCGGACGAGCGGTACCGGCGACCGGCCCACCGCCGAGCAGCGTGCGTCCGACCCCGACGAGGACGACCGTGCGGTCGCGTGACCGGAGCGCCGACCGGACCACCTGCCGCGGAGCGCAGGCGCTCGGACACGGGCACGCGACGGGCACACGCCGGGTACGCGGCGCCCAGCGGCGCAGGGGGAGCGGTGGCGCGCCCGGGTCAGTAGACTTGCGCCGATATGGCTGAGTACATCTACCAGATGGTCCGCGCCCGCAAGACGGTCGGCGACAAGCTGATCCTCGACGACGTCACGATGTCGTTCCTCCCCGGCGCCAAGATCGGCGTCGTGGGGCCGAACGGTGCGGGCAAGTCGACGATCCTGAAGATCATGGCGGGTCTCGACCAGCCGTCCAACGGCGAGGCGAAGCTGACGCCCGGCTTCTCCGTCGGCATCCTCATGCAGGAGCCCGAGCTCGACGAGTCCAAGACCGTGCTCGAGAACGTCCAGATGGGCGTCGGCGCGATCAAGGGCAAGCTCGACCGCTTCAACGAGATCTCCGCGCTGATGGCCGAGCCGGACGCCGACTTCGACGCCCTCCTCGCCGAGATGGGCACCCTGCAGGAGGAGATCGACGCGGCCGACGCGTGGGACCTCGACTCCCAGCTCGAGCAGGCCATGGACGCACTGCAGTGCCCGCCGGCGGACGCACAGATCGCCAACCTCTCGGGTGGTGAGAAGCGCCGCGTCGCGCTCTGCAAGCTGCTCCTCGAGAAGCCCGACCTGCTCCTCCTCGACGAGCCCACCAACCACCTCGACGCCGAGTCCGTCCTCTGGCTCGAGCAGCACCTGTCGAAGTACCCCGGCGCCGTGCTCGCGGTCACCCACGACCGGTACTTCCTCGACCACGTCGCGCAGTGGATCGCCGAGGTCGACCGCGGTCGCCTCTACCCGTACGAGGGCAACTACTCGACCTACCTCGAGAAGAAGCGCGAACGTCTCGAGGTCCAGGGCAAGAAGGACGCGAAGCTCGCGAAGCGCCTGACCAGCGAGCTCGAGTGGGTCCGGAGCAACTCGAAGGGCCGTCAGGCGAAGTCGAAGGCTCGTCTGGCCCGCTACGAGGAGATGGCTGCCGAGGCCGAGCGCACGCGGAAGCTCGACTTCGAGGAGATCGTGATCCCCGTCGGCCCGCGCCTGGGATCCCAGGTGATCGACGCCGAGAAGCTCCACAAGCAGTTCGGCGAGCGTGTCATCATCGACGGCCTGTCCTTCACGCTGCCGCGCAACGGCATCGTCGGCGTCATCGGCCCGAACGGTGTCGGCAAGACCACGCTGTTCAAGACCATCGTCGGCCTCGAGCCGCTCGACGGCGGGCAGCTGAAGGTGGGCGAGACCGTCGACATCTCCTACGTCGACCAGAGCCGCGGCGGCATCGACCCGAACAAGAACCTGTGGGAGGTCGTGTCCGACGGTCTGGACTTCATCCAGGTCGGCAAGACCGAGATCCCGTCCCGCGCGTACGTCTCGCAGTTCGGCTTCAAGGGCCCGGACCAGCAGAAGAAGGCCGGCGTGCTCTCCGGTGGTGAGCGCAACCGCCTGAACCTCGCGCTGACGCTCAAGCAGGGCGGCAACCTGCTGCTCCTCGACGAGCCGACCAACGACCTCGACGTCGAGACCCTCGGCAGCCTCGAGAACGCGCTGCTCGAGTTCCCGGGCTGCGCCGTCGTGATCACCCACGACCGCTGGTTCCTCGACCGGATCGCCACGCACATCCTCGCGTGGGAGGGCCTGAACGAGGACGGCACCCCCGACTGGTACTGGTTCGAGGGCAACTTCGAGGCGTACGAGGAGAACAAGCTCGTCCGTCTCGGGCCGGACGCGAACAAGCCCGGTCGCTCGACGTACCGCAAGCTCACGCGCGACTGACCCGTGGCCAGGCTGCACGTCCCCGTCCGCATCCGGTGGAGCGACATCGACGCGTACGGGCACGTCAACAACTCCGCGATGCTGCGTCTCCTGGAGGAGGCGCGCATCGCGGGGTTCTGGGGCCACGATCCCGCCGACGTCGCGCCCGAGGACGACCTGCCGGACCCGATCATCGACGGTCGCCCCGGATCCGGGACGATGACCGTGATCGCTGCCCAGCGGCTCGAGTACCTGGCGTCGATCCCGTACCTGCGGCGGCCGCTCGACGTCCAGATGTGGATCGGGCGCATCGGGGGCGCGAGCATCGACGTCTCGTACGAGATCCGGTCGCCCGCCGGTGTCGAACCCCAGGTGCTGTACACCCGCGCCACGACCGCCCTGGTCATGGTCGATGCGGCGACCAACCGACCCCGGCGCCTGTCCGAGGCTGAGCGTGCCGCGTGCGCGCCGTTCGTCGAAGCCCCGGTGGAGTTCTCCCGCCCGTAGCGCGGAGCGTCAGCGCGGGACGCGCATCATGCCCTCCTGCGCGACCGAGGCCAGCAGACGGCCGTCACGGGAGAACATCCGCCCGAACGCCAACCCCCGGCCACCCTGGGCGCTCGGCGACTCCTGCACGTACAGCACCCAATCGTCGGCACGACCGTCCCGGTGCCACCACATCGCGTGGTCGAGGCTCGCGCTCTTGACCCCGGGCGTGCCCCAGGCGACTCCGTGCCGGCGCATGATCGGTTCCAGGATCGACATGTCGCTCGCGTAGCCGAGCACGGCCCGGTGCAGCGACGGGTCCTCGGGCAGGTCGCCGTCGACCCGGAACCACACGGCCTGGTGCGGGACGCGCTCGCCCTGCACGTCGACGAACACCGGACCCTCGACGTGCCGCAGGTCGATCGAACGCTCCGCCCATGCCTGCGCCACGGGGTGGTCGATCGCCGAGAGGATCGACGCGGCAGACGGCAGCGACTCCGGCTCGGGGGTGTCGACGGGGAAGGGGTCCTGGTGCTCGACCCCGTCGTCCGGTCGTTGGAACGACGCGATCATCGAGAAGATCGGGACACCGCGCTGGTAGGCCTGGACGCGTCGGGTGGCGAAGGACCGGCCGTCGTGGATGCGTTCGACGGCGAACGTGATCGGCACGTCGATGTCGCCGGGGCGCAGGAAGTACCCGTGCATCGAGTGGATGTCGCGGTCCTCGATCGTGTGCTGCGCGGCGACGATGCACTGCGCGAGCACCTGTCCGCCGAACACCCGGCCGCCGGGCGACCAGTGGCTGGCACCGGTGAGGATCGTCTCGCCCGTGCTCGCGCCGGTGTCCTGCAGTCGGAGGGTGCTGAGGAAGTCGGGTTCGCCGTTCACCCCCGCAGTCTACGAACCCGCCACCGGTAGGATCGGTGTCGACATGGGCACCTCGTTCACGCTTCCCGACGCCGCCTCGCTCGGCGACCTCCGCACCTACCTCGGACGCGCTGCCCGGATCGAGGACGGCTCCGTGCGGCTCATCGCCGACTCGGGCGTCCTGGCGGTCTACACGGCGATCCTGTACCCGCTCGGACTGCTCGACGAACTCCCGACCGTGCTCGGCCTCCGCACCTTCTCGCTCACGGAGCCGGCGACGATCAACGCGGTCGTCCCGCTCGCGTCGTTGCAGGAGCGACTCCGCGTCCTGGCCGAGGAGCACGACGCAGCCGGGGCCGACGGTGCCGACCCGACGCGGCCGACCCCGATCGAGGTCGAGCTCCCGCACGAGGTCAACACGGTCACGTGGGCCGCGATCTCGCCGCCCCGCGGCGGCTGGGTGCCGCTGCCCGACATCTCGCCGGAGCTGCTCCGCCGCGCCGCCCGCGACGGCATCGCGGAGGTCGCCGACGCCGTCCCGTCGAACGCCGGCGAGGCGATCGTCCGTCGCATCCGCGCCGAGGTGTGGGGGCGCCCCGTCCCCGGGATCGAGCACGTGCCGGCGGCCGCGGGCTTCGCGGGGGAGAGCCTCGGGTTCCTCGGACACGACCCGGTGCGGCTGTTCGAGACCGGCCCCTGGAGCCGTATGACCTCGTCGCGCGGGCACATCCTGGTGAAGCGGCGCAGCTGGAACCTCGACCGGTAGCACGGGCCAGTTCCTGCACGACGAGGCCCGTCCGACTCGCCGTCCCCAGGTCTCCCTGACGTCCACCCGGCACCACGATCGGAGTGGTTGGGTTGCGTCATGAACGTCTTCCTCACCGGTGCGTCCGGCTACATCGGGTCATCAGTCCTCCGCGCTCTCGTCGCCCACGGGCACGAGGTCACGGCGGTCGTCCGCTCCGACCAGAAGGCGCAGGCGGTCCGCGACGCCGGCGGGCAGGCGATCGTCGGCGACCTCAGCGACACCGACCTCGTCCGTCGCCTCGCGCACGAGAGCGACGCCGTCGTCCACACCGCCTCGGCCGAGTCCGTGGACCCCGACTTCACGGCGACGGTGATCGACGCCCTGTCCGGTACACCGAAGCCGTTCGTGCACACCGGCGGCATCTTCACGTTCGGTGACTCCACCGACATCTCGGAGCAGTCGCTCGTCGACCCGCCGGAGCTGACGGCGTGGCGCGCTCCGATCGAAGCGCGGGTGCGCGCGAGTGCGGCCCGGACCACCATCGTCGCACCCGGCATCGTGTACGGCCGCGGCGCCGGGATCCCGATGATGTTCGTCGGGGACGGGGAACACGAGGTCCGCCTGGTCGGCGACGGGTCGCAGCGGTGGACGACGGTGCACGTCGACGACCTGGGCGAGCTGTACGTCCTCGCCGTGCAGCGCGCCGAGCAGGACGGCTACGTCGTCGCTGCGACGGGTGACAACCCCACGGTGCGCGAGATCGCGGAGGCGGGCGCGCACGGTTCGCCGGTCGTCGCCGAGAGCGCCGACGACAGCCGGCGACGGCTCGGCCGCACGTTCGCCGACGCCCTGCTGCTGCACCAGGAGGCGTCCGGGGCGCATGCGCGTGCCGCCTTCGGCTGGAACCCGACCCGACCGTCCTTGGTCGAGGAGCTGGCGGACGGGCCGTCCGTCCGGTAGTCCCGCCCCGGGGCGGACGGGAGGCCCGTGGCGGGCCCGCCACGCGCCTCCCGTCCGTGGCCGGGCCGAGACGGGACGGTCAGTCGAACGTGTTCGTCATCGCGTGGGCGGCCCGGTCGAGGTACGCCCACAGTTCGGCCTCGTCGAGGGGCGCCAAGCTGAGCGACTCGACGGCATCGTGCATGTGGTGGAGCCAGCGCTCCCGCGCCTCGGACGTGATGCGGAACGGGTTGTGCCGCATCCGGAGCCTTGGGTGCCCGCGCTCCTCGCTGTAGGTGCCGGGGCCTCCCCAGTACTGCTGCAGGAACGCCGAGAGCCGCCAGATCGCACCCTCGAGGTCGTCTGCCGGGTACATCGGCCAGATGACCTCGTCCCGCTGCACGCCCTCGTAGAAGCGGCGGACGAGCCGGTCGAAGGTCGGTGCGCCGCCGATCCGTTCGTACAGGGAACCCGTGGCGCTGGTGCCGTGCTCGCCGACGCGGAGCGTGATCGGCTGTGCCGGCACGCCGCCGCCCCGTGTCGGAGGGGTGAGGTCGCTCACTGGTGGTCCTTCCCGGGCTCCTGCCCGCGGTCCTGGTCGTCCGTGCGGATCGCCCGTCCGAACAGGTTCCCACGCTTGCCCCCTCGGGACTTCGTGGGCGCCGGGGTCGGCTGCGTCCGGACCGAGCGGAGCCCGTTGATCGACGTGGCGTTCTCCCACCCCTCGGGCATGATCATCGCCATCGCGGGCAGCGTGATGCCGAGCTCGTCGACGGCGCGCTTGAGCCGCACGCGCATCTCGCGTCCGACGACGTCGAGCTCGGAGGCGCGGGTCTTCACGACGAGGCGGAACACCATGCCCGCGTCCGACACGGACTGCAGGCCCCAGATCTCCGGCTTCTCCACGATGCGCTGCCGCCAGCGGGGCTCCTGCGACATCGTCACCGCGGCGCGGAGCAGGGCGTCCTGCACGGCGTCGATGTCGGTGTCGTACGGCACGGTGATGTCGACCAGGACGCGCGACCAGCCCTGCGAGAGGTTGCCGACGCGCAGGATCTGCCCGTTCGGGACGAACCACAGGATGCCGTTCACGTCGCGGATCTGCATGACGCGGAGGCCCACGTTCTCGACGACGCCGGTGGCCTGCCCGGTGTCGACGACGTCACCGACGCCCGCCTGGTCCTCGAGGATCATGAACACGCCCGACAGCAGGTCCTTCACGATGCTCTGTGCACCCACCGCCAGGCCCGCGGCGATGAGGGACGCGCCACCGACGATCCCCACTGCGGCGTTCGGCAAGACCTGCGGGATGATCACGGCGAGGGCGATGATGACAACCGCCACGGTCGCCAGGTTCTCGAGCACGCTGCCGAGCGTCCGCGTCCGCTGCACCACGCGCGCGGTCTGCACCGGAGAAGCGATGAGCGCCTGGGTGTCGTCGACGTTCTGACGACGCTTGGCGCCGTTCACCACCCGGTCGACCACGCCCTTGATGACGCGGCGCAGGAGTAGCCGCACGAGGATCGCCGCGATGATCGTCACGACGATCACGATCGGCACGTGCCAGGTCTCGACGAACTGGGTGAAGGTGTTCGACATCCAGGCGGGGACGTCGTCGGTCGTGTTCGCTGCCGAGTTCATGATCCGAACGATGCTAGAGGGCGGGGCCTCGGTGACCCTTGAGGATCACCGAGGCCCCGCCCTCAGTTCGACCGCAGCGCTGAGATCAGGCGTCAGCCGCCTGGACCCGCAGCGCACGCTCGGTGCCCGCGAGGTTCTCGGAGACGATGCGGCGGAGCGCCGGGGTCTCCGGGTGTGCCTCGAGCCACGCGTTCGCGGCGTCACGGAGCTCGACCGACGCGAGCGGCGCGGGGTAGAGCCCGCTGACGATCGTGTCGGCGATGTGGTAGCTCCGCTCGGCCCAGATGCGCGTCAGCACGTCGAAGTACTTCGACACGAGCCCCTCGAGCACGACCGGGCTGTTGGTGTGCTGGAACCCGACGGTCGTCTGCCGGACGATCGCGTTCGGTGCCTCGGACGAGTCGACGAGCGACGAGAACGCCGCGAGCTTGCCCTCGGCGGTCGGGATCGTCGCGCGCGCCCGGGCGGCGGCCTGCTCACCCGAGGCCGTCTTGTCGGCCGCGAGTTCGGCGTCGACCTCGGCGTCGCCGGCAGCGCCGGCGAGCACCAGGCCCTCGAGCAGCTCCCAGCGCAGGTCGGTGTCGATCTCCAGGCCCTGGAGCGTGACGGAACCGTCGCGCAGGCCCTGCAGCGTCGCCACGTGCTCCGGCGTTGACGCGATCTGCGCGAAGAACTTCACGAACTGGAACTGGGCGTCGGACCCGGCTTCGGCCGAGGACGCCAGCTGCCAGAGCGTGTCGCCGACGGTGCGGACCGTGGTGTCGACCTTCGCCGGCGCGACGTAGCTGCGCGCGCTCAGGAGCAGCTGCGAGAGCGTGGTGCGGATCGTCGTCGACTCGGTCTCGGTCGCGATGTTGCCGAGCACCAGGCGGACGTAGTCGCTCGCGGGCGACTCGGCGTCGCGCGTGGCGTCCCACATCGCACCCCAGACGATCGAGCGGGCCAGCGGGTTCGCGATCGAGGCGAGGTGCTCGATCGCGGTGCGGCGGGACTGCTCGTCGAGACGGATCTTGGCGTACGCCAGGTCGTCGTCGTTGAGGAGCACGAGGTCGCCGCGGTGGACGCCGACGAGCTCGGGGACCTCGGTGCGGGCGCCGTCGACGTCGATCTCGACGCGGTGCGTGCGCTCGAGCTTGCCGCCGGCCGATGCGGTGTCGGCACCGAACGGAGCCGACTCGTCCGTCGTGAACCCGTACACGCCGATCGCCAGGCGGTGCGGGCGGAGCGTCGGGTGGTCGGCGGGGGCCTCCTGCAGCACGGCGAACGACGTGATCATGCCGGACTCGTCGACCTCGATCTCGGGGCGCAGCGTGTTCACGCCGGCGGTCTCGAGCCACAGCTTCGACCACTCGGACAGGTCGCGGCCGCTGGTCGCCTCGAGCTCGACGAGCAGGTCACGGAGCTCGGTGTTCGAGTGGTGGTGCTTCTTGAAGTACGCCGAGACGCCCGCGAAGAACGCGTCGATGCCGACCCAGGCCACGAGCTGCTTGAGGACGGAACCGCCCTTGGCGTACGTGATGCCGTCGAAGTTGACCTGGACGTCCTCGAGGTCGTTGATCGTCGCGACGATCGGGTGCGTCGAGGGGAGCTGGTCCTGGCGGTAGGCCCAGGACTTCTCCATCGCCTGGAACGTGGTCCACGCCTCGGTCCACTCGGTGGCCTCGGCCGTGGCGATGGTCGACGCCCACTCGGCGAACGACTCGTTCAGCCACAGGTCGTTCCACCACTTCATGGTCACGAGGTCGCCGAACCACATGTGCGCGAGCTCGTGCAGGATCGTGACGACCCGGCGCTCCTTGATGGCATCGGTGACCTTGGACCGGAACACGTAGGTCTCGGTGAACGTCACGCAGCCCGCGTTCTCCATCGCGCCGGCGTTGAACTCCGGCACGAAGAGCTGGTCGTACTTCTCGAACGGGTACGGGACGTCGAACTTCTCCTCGTAGTAGGCGAAGCCCTTCTTCGTCGTCTCGAAGACGTACTCGGGGTCGAGGTACTCGGCGAGCGAGCGCCGCGCGAAGACACCCAGCGGGATGGTGCGACCGTCGCGGCTCGTGAGCTCGTCGCGGACGACCTCGTACGGGCCGGCGACGAGCGCCGTGATGTAGCTCGAGATCTTCGCGGTCGGGGTGAACGCCCAGGTCGCGACCTCGCCGTCGACGTGCGGCTCGGGCGTCGGGGAGTTCGAGACGACCTGCCAGCGGGCCGGCGCCGTGACGGTGAAGGTGAACTCGGCCTTGAGGTCGGGCTGCTCGAACACCGCGAACATGCGGCGGGAGTCCGGGACCTCGAACTGGGAGTACAGGTACACCTCGTCGTCGACCGGGTCGACGAAGCGGTGCAGGCCCTCGCCCGTGTTCGTGTACATCGCGTCGGCGACCACCACGAGCTCGTTCTGCTCCTGCAGGTCGTCGAGCTGGATCCGGACGCCGTCGTTGACGGCCGCGACGTCGAGCGCGGTGCCGTTCAGCGTGATCGAGTGCACGGTCTTCGTGATCGCGTCGATGAAGGTCGAGGCACCGGCCGTCGCGGTGAACCGGACGCGCGTGGTGCTGCCGAAGGTCTCGGCCCCGCGGGTCAGGTCCAGCTCGACGTCGTACGTCTGCACGTCGACGATCGCGGCGCGTTCCTGGGCTTCGGTTCTGGTGAGGTTCTCTCCGGGCACGGACGCTCCAACTTCGCTTGCGGCGCGGACGATCGATGTCCGCGGTGAGGGGATCCCGGCAGGCGTCGTGCGCCGTCGGGACGATGGGATCAGCCTAGCGAGCGCGCGTACGCTCGCAGCGTGACCGAGACGACTGTGGACAACACCGAGACCGCTCGTACCGCTGTGGAGTTCTGGTTCGACCCGAACTGCCCGTGGGCCTGGATGACCAGCCGCTGGGTCGGCGAGGTCGAGCGGCAGCGCCCGATCGACGTGACCTGGCGGGTGATGAGCCTGTTCGTCCTGAACGAGGACCAGGACATCCCCGACGAGTACCGGGAGCGCATCCACAAGGGGCAGCTCTACCCGCGCATCGTGACCGCCGCGCTGCTCCGCCACGGCCAGGACATCGTCAAGCCGCTGTACGACGCGCTCGGCGAGCACGTCCACCACCGCCAGGAGTCCGACCCCGACCAGGTCGTGCCCGCAGTCCTCCGCGAACTCGACCTCGACGAGGACCTGCTCGAGTACGCCTGGACCGACGAGGTCGACCAGGCCGTCCGCGCGAGCCACCAGGACGGCATCGACCGCGTCGGTCAGGACGTCGGCACCCCGGTCATCGCCGTCGAGGGCGCCGCCTTCTTCGGTCCCGTCATCTCCCCGGCGCCGAAGGGCCAGGAGGCGCTCGACCTGTGGGACGGCGTCGTGGCCGTCGCCAAGTACCCCGGCTTCTTCGAACTCAAGCGTTCGCGGACGGTCGGCCCGATCTTCGACACGGTCGCGTAGCCCGACCCGCGTCGCGGACGCGACCAGCGGGCGGACGGGAGGCACGGTGCGGCCCCGCCCCGCACCTCCCGTCTGCTACGGTGCTGACTGAACGCTGAAACATCACGAGCACGGGGGTCTCGATGGGGGAGCAGTACCGGGTCGACCGGGGGATGACCGAACAGACGGTCGCGGACGTCCGCGACGCGGCGTCCGAGGTCGCCGAACGGGCAGCGGCCCTGACCGAGGGGCTCGATGCGGTCACCTCGGCAGCGAGCGGTTCGGACGTCGTCGCCTCGGCCGTCGCGTCCTTCGCCGCTGCGCGGTCGGCCACCGCACCGCGGATCGGTGCGCACCTCGCGGCGGTGAGCGCGGTCGGCCGGGTCGCCCTGGCCGCGGTGGACGAAGCAGACACGGAGATGGCCGTCCGGGCCGAGCGGGGCGCCGTCCGGTGAGTGCGCCGGTGAGCGCGGGGCTCCTCGACGAGATCCGTCTCGACATGGCCGCGGTCGTGGCCGCGGCCGGTGCGGCGAGCGCTGCCGCAGAGCGCGTCCGGACCGCTGCCACGGATGGCGAGCGGTCCTGGGCGGCCATGCCGTCCGCCTTCGCGATGCACGGTGTGAGCGAGGCGATGCCCGCGATGACCCGCCGGTCCAGCGACGCAGCCGACGGCCTGGCCGACAGCGTCACGGCCCTGCACCGGCTGCTCGACGGGGCCTCGTTCGAGTTCGCCGACCTCCGCTCTCGACGGGCCGTGCTGGCGGAACGGATCGCCTCCTTCACGGACGGGATCGGGCACGCCGTCGCACAGCACGACGCGGCGCTCGTCGATCCGCCGGCGTCGACCACGCCGTGGCGGGAGGTCCCCGGCCTCGCCGCCGAGGACACCGCGCTCCGATCGGCGGTCCGGGCGTGGAACGAGCAGTGGCGCGAGTGGCAGCGGGACCTCGCCTCGCGCATCCGGCGGATCGACGGTGGAGACTCGACAGACGGACTCGCCACCGACGCGACCGATGTCCGCACCGCAAGCCTCGTGGCGCCGATGCCGCTCCCGGGGTTCCCCTCGACGCCGTTCCAGTTCCCGTGGCCCTGGCTCGGGGCAGCCGGGGGAACAGCAGCCGGGGCGGGGAGTGCGGCCGCCGGAGCGTCCGCGCTCGAACTCCTCGGGATCCTCTTCGGACTGAGCGGCGACACCGCGAAGCAGACTCCCGCGGATGCGATGCGGCAGCGGATGGCGCAGGCCGACCGGGACGCCTGGGCCTGGACGCACGATCCACTCACCGGCAAGCCGCGCGAGGTCGCCGGTGGTGCTGGCATCATGACCGACGTCATCGGGCCGATGACCGGTGACGAAGCGATCAACGTGGCGAAGGGCTTTGGGTACAAGGGGTCGACGAAGCCGAACCGAGAGGTGGCCACGCCGGAGGAACTGGTCGACATCTGGAGGGAACTGTCGAGAGGCGGGAAGCCGATCGAAGTCGGTGCTCCGGGTGCGACGGCCGTCGAACTCCCGGACGGCACGACGGTCCAGTGGCGGCCGGACAGCAAATCCGGCGGCCCGACCATCGATGTCCACGCGAGCTCGAAGGACAAGATCAAGATCCATCTCCCGAAGGAATCGGATCCACACGACCTACCAGAGGACGCCCGATGAACGAACTGACCTACCAACTGCTCGCGGACGTCGCGGACGGCCTGGGTACGGACCTCTCCGAGTGGCACACGACCGTCGCACACCGCACCGGCGAGGACGACGCGACCACGCGCTCTCGCGTGCTCGGCTGGATCCGGGCTTCGGTCGAGCAGGACATCATGGGGCTCGGGTCTCTCGAACCTGATGAGGAGGGGCGGGGACGGTGGTCGAACTGGGACGGCCCGGTAGCCGATCGTCTCGAGCGTGCTGGCGCACGGTACGGCGCGACCGGCACGCTCTGGAACGTCTTCGCGACCGACACTCCTCGAGGGATGGATCTCTACGAGGCCGAGCGGAGTCGCCGCGAGGCAGCGAGCATCGATCCGGATGCGCACGTCGGTCATCACCTCAAGGGGATATGGGACGCCGACGGGAACGTCATCGAGCCGAACGGGGACAAGGTCGTTGTCTGACGCAGACCTGCAGTACGTGGCGTTCCCGACCGTGGAGGTGCGGGCGATGCCAGACGGCTCGATCGCAGCGCTCCGCGAGCCGCTGCCCGATCACGAGCAGTACATCGACGTGGTCCCACCCTCCGACGCCGAGGACCCGAAGGTGCAGCGGCGCAGCGTCCGGCGCGACGACGGCCTTCCACCGAGCGCCGAGCCTGCACCGCGGACGCCCGAGGAACGCCTCCTCCTCGACGTCCTCGAGTTCGGCGTGAACGGGTGCGCCACCGATCTCCGTGCCGTGCACCGGCTCGCCCGCACCGACCACGAGCCGGATCCCGTCGCCGCTCGCGCGATGGCACTCCGGGCCCTGGAGGTCGGACTCCGACGAGGGCTGTTGCAGAGCGGGATGTTCGTGCGGGCACAGGGCGTGCTGGCGTTCGTCGGGACCGACCGGACGATCGCGGACCAGGTCGCCACGCTGCGGTCCCGGTACGTGAGCGCGCCGGGAGTCGGCGAGTCCGACGAGGACCTCGCCGCGACGCTGTGGCTCATGAACGCGCCCGAGGGCGAGCGATACGCACGGACGCACGGTGCGAGCGCGCAGCCGGCCGCGCCGACGAGCACCGAGACCGCTACGCCGTCGGTCCCCTCGGACGACCCGGCCGTCGTCGTGCGCTCGTCGAGTGATGCGTGGGACAACCGGCACCACGAGCTCCTGGCCGACAACGTCTTCGAGGAACTCCGGAACGGCTGGCTGTCGTGGGAGCAGGGCATCGAGGACGCTGCACTGCGCAAGGTGGCGTGGGGCGTCGCCGCCGAGATCGTCTACGCCTTCGACGTCACGTGGTCGCCGAACTGGGTGCCGCAGGGACACCCGCACCGCTGGCACGACGACGAGGGGTGGCACGCGCGGTGCAACGACTGCCTCGCGGAGAGCCCCGCGGAAGCCGAGGAAGCGGTCGCGTGGGACTGGTTCGCCACCCATCGTGCCGTCGTGCACGGCGACGCCGCCCCGGCGTTCCGCCCGTCTCCACCGCCGATCGAGGTTCCGCTCCCCGGCGACGAGTGACGTCCGGATCGTGTGCGTCAGGCGATGCGCAACTGCATGAGCGTCAGGTCGAGCCACCGGTCGAACTTCCGGCCGACCTCGGGCAGCACCCCGACGGTGACGAACCCGAGCCGCTCGTGCAGGGCGATCGAGCCCGTGTTCGACGAGCAGATGCCGGCCATCACGACGTGCACGTCCGCCGCGCGGGCGTGTGCGACGAGGGCGTCCATCAGCACGGTCGCGATGCCCCGACCGCGGAACGCCGGCACGACGTAGACGCTGTGCTCGACAGTGTGGCGGTACCCCTGGTGTGGCCGGAACGCACTGTAGGTGACGTAGCCGGCGACGACCCCGTCGAGCTCGGCGACCAGCACGGGCAACCCGGCTGCACGACGCTCGGCGAGCCACCCGTCGAAGTACTCCCGCGGGTGCGGCTCCTCCTGCCAGATCGCCGTCGAGTGCAGCACGGCGTCGACGTGCAGGGCGTGCACGACGTCGAGGTCGCGCGGCTCGCAGTCCCGGACCGTGACCGGCGCCGTCGACTCCGTCGCATATGCTGTCGCCATGTCTCAGATCGTAGACGACGTCGAGCCGGCGACGGAACCCGGTGCCGAGCACCCGGACGACGCCGACCAGCGCCGCCTGGGAGAGCGGCTGCAGCGTCTGCGGACCGAACGGAAGTGGAGCCTGACCGAGCTCGCCGAGGAGTCCGGCGTCTCCCGCGCGATGATCAACCGCGTCGAGCGCGGTGTGTCGAGCCCGACGGCGACCATCCTCGGCAGGCTGTCCGGTGCCTTCGGGCTCACGATCTCGCAGCTCCTCGACGAGGCACTCGACCACGAGGTGCCCCGGGCGACCGATCCCGACGAGGCGCGCGGCGTCCAACGCGGCGCGACCGCCGACTCCTGGACCGATCCCGAGACCGGGTACCGCCGTCGTCCGGTCTCGAGTGCCGACTTCCCCGCGGACGTCACCGAGGTGCGCCTCCCGGCCGGTGCGCAGGTGGCGTACCCGGCGTCCGCCTACGCGTTCCTGCGGCACTGCATCTGGGTGGTCGACGGCGTGCTCGAGGTCGTCGTCGGCGACGTGCCGACGCGACTGAGTGCCGGCGACCGCATCGAGCTCGGCGAACCCGCCGACGTCGTCTACCGGAACCCGGGCGCGGAGCCCGTGCGGTACGTCGTGGTGGTGGTCCGGGCCGCGCGGGGCCGGGAATAGGATCGGAGCCATGCGCATCCACCTCGGAACGGACCACGCCGGCCTCGAGTTCAACAAGACCCTCGCCCAGCACCTGACCGAGGCGGGGCACGAGGTCGTCGACCACGGTCCGACCGAGTACGACGCGCTCGACGACTACCCCTCGTTCTGCATCAACGCCGCGCACGCCGTCGTGCAGGACCAGCGCGCGGGCGTCGAGGCGCTCGGTGTCGTCTTCGGCGGCTCGGGCAACGGTGAGCAGATCGCCGCGAACAAGGTCGAGGGCATCCGCGCGGCCCTGGTCTGGAACGAGTCGACCGCGCTCCTCGCCCGCCAGCACAACGACGCGAACGTCATCTCGATCGGCGCGCGTCAGCACACCGAGGACGAAGCGATGCGCTTCGTCGACCTGTTCGTCGCCGAGCCGTTCTCCGGCGAGGAACGCCACGCCCGCCGCATCGCGCAGCTGGCCGAGTACGAGACGACGGGGCACATCGCCGGTCGGCAGATCGACGAGTAGTCCGGGTAGACAGGACCGATGCCAGAGGGTCACTCCGTCCACCGCATCGCGAACCAGTTCTCCCGGCACTTCGTCGGCAAGCGCTGCGAGGTCTCCAGCCCGCAGGGGCGGTTCGCCGACGGCGCCGCGCAGCTCGACGGCAAGCGCATGATCGCCGCGCGTGCCGTGGCGAAGCAGATGTTCCTGGAGTTCGAGGACGACCTGTTCCTGCGCGTCCACCTCGGGCTCTACGGCGCGTGGGACTTCGCGGGCGTGATCTCGTCCGCCGAGGCGCTGTCCGAGGACGGCGACGGTGAGGAGTCGCTGTCGTCGATCGGCGCCCCGCGGCTCGCCCGGTACCGGATGGCCGAGCAGGAGAAGGCCGAGGACCCGATCGAGTCCTTCCCGCCGGACCCCGTCGGCCAGGTGCGCGTCCGCATCCTGACCGAGGACACGGTCGCGGACCTCCGCGGCCCGACCGCGTGCGTCGTCGAGGACCCGGCCGGCGTGCAGCGTGCGCTCGACAAGCTCGGACCGGACCCGATCAACGACGACGGCCCGGAGGCCGAGAAGACCTTCGTCGACAACGTCCGGAAGCGCAACGTCGCGATCGGGCAGCTGCTCATGGACCAGGCCGTGGTCGCGGGCATCGGCAACATCTACCGGGCCGAGCTGCTCTTCCGGCAGCGCATCGACCCGTACAAGCCCGGCAAGAAGATCACCGTCAAGCAGGCGAAGGCGCTCTGGCAGGACTGGTCGAAGCTGCTGCACGCGGGGGTCCGTGACGGCCTCATGCTGACCATGGACGACCTGTCCGAGGCCGACCACGCCAAGGCCGTGCGCTCGCGGAAGGACCGCCACTGGGTGTACCACCGCGAGGGGGAGCCCTGCCGGGTGTGCGGCACCGAGATCCGGATGGCGGACATGGCCGGACGCAAGCTCTACTGGTGCCCGAAGGACCAGAAGTAGGGGCGTCGGCTACAGGTCGCGGTGCGTGAACCGCCCCGCGACCGCGGTGCCGAGCACCTCGGCGTGCCGCAGCGCCCCCGAGTCGGCGACCGCA
>NZ_RBLU01000058.1 GCF_003989515.1 Curtobacterium sp. HSID17257 | reverse complement strand
AAAAAAAAAAAAACACTACGAACTGCATTTCGCGGAGTGCAACAACAAACTAATGATCCGCACTCTCGAACTGGGCAACGAACTCTGCTCAGTGTCTCGCCACGCGCTGGAAGACCTTCCTACCGTGCTGCGCGTGAAAGTAGCCAGTTATCTACTTCATTACTGACGACTGCTGTCCTGCGCTGTACTGTATATCTGTCCGTATCTGTAGTCTACTAGTCGACCGCCAACTA
>NZ_RBLU01000057.1 GCF_003989515.1 Curtobacterium sp. HSID17257 | reverse complement strand
CCGAGCACGTCGACGCCGTGGCCGCCCTCGTGCGTCCCGCGCCGCCCACCCGTCGCACGCAGGACCGCCGCCGGCCGCCGGGTGACCCGGTGCTGCGTTCGGCTGCCGAGAACACCCCGGACACCGACCCCTCGACGTCGGGCAACCGCGCCTGGGCGGCCGAGCTGCTCGGGCGGGTGCCGGAGTCGCAGCGGGGCGTCCGGACCATCCGCGCCGCCCGCATCACCGACCGCGGACACCTCGAACGACTCGTCGCCCGCACCGCACAGGCCGGCGTCAACTGGGGCCGGCAGGACCCGGAGGACCGCGCCGAGCTGTTCGACCTGATCGGCCACGCGCTCGAGACCCACCGAGGCGCACTCGTCGAGACGATGATCGCCGAGGTCGGCCTCACCCTGAGCGAGGCCGACGGCGAGGTCAGCCGGGCCGTCGACGCCGCCACGCACGCCGCCGACCGGACGCGGCACCTGGACGACATCACCGGCGCCGTCCCGGTGCCGCCGCGCCTGACGGTCGTCGTGCCGTCGTGGAACGCACCGCTCCTCGACGCCGCCGACGGCGTGCTCACCGCGCTCGCCGCGGGCAGCGGGGTCGTGCTCCAGCCCGCCACCGCCGCCCGACGCACCGGGGCCGTCTTCGCCGACGTGCTCTGGGACGCCGGGGTGCCGCACTCCCTGCTCCAGCTCGTCGACCTCGACGGCAGCGACCTCTCCCGCGACCTCGTGGCGCACCCCGCCGTCGACCGCGTCGTGCTCACCGGTACCCCCGACACCGCCCGCTCCTACCGCTGGTGGCGCGCGGACCTGCCCCTCGTGGCGGAGACCACCGGGGTCGTCACCGCGGTCGTCACCCCCTCGGCCGACCTCGACCAGGCGGTGCGGGACGTCGTGACCTCCGCCTTCGCCCGAGCCGGACAGGCGGCGTCGGCGGTGTCGCTGCTCGTGCTCGTCGGCTCCGTGGGAGAGAGCCCGCGCTTCCGCGAGCAGCTCGCCGACGCCGTCCGGGGCCTGCGCACCGCGTGGCCGACGGACCCGACCGCCCAGGTCGGCCCGCTCGTCGCCGAGCCGACCGGCGCCGTCCGGACCGCACTCACCGAACTGCGTCCGGGGGAGTCCTGGCTCGTCGAACCGGTCGCGCTCGACGACACCGGCCGGCTCTGGTCGCCCGGCGTGCGCGACGGGGTCCGTGCCACCGCCGACCTGTCGCGCTCCGCGGTGCCGGCACCCGTGCTCGACGTCGTGCGCGTGGAGACCCTCGACGAGGCGATCGCACTGCAGCACTCCGTCGACGGTGGCTCCGTCGCGGCACTCCACACACTGGACCCCGACGAGGTCGCGACCTGGTCCGACCGAACCCGCGCCGGCGTGCTCGTCGTCGGCCGGCCGACGACCGGAGCCCGGCCCGGACGCCAGCCCGTCGGCGGGTGGCGGGGGACCGCGGTGGGACCGACCGTGCACCGCGGCGGCCCGCTGGCCGTGATCGGTGCGGACCGCTGGGACCCGACCCGACGACAGCCGCACCGGAACATCCAGCTGCAGGGACTCGGCAACCGGGTCACCGCGGTGATCGAGGCCGCGCGGGCCGGACTGTCCTTCGAGGAGTTCGACCGCGTCCGCGCCGGGGCCGAGAGCGACGCCGCGGCCCGGGCGTCGCTGTACGGCCGGTCGCGCGACACGGCGGACCTGGTGGTCGAGCGCAACGTCATCCGCTTCCGCCCGCAGTCGGTCGTGGTCCGGCAGTCCTCCGGCGTCGGGGCCGGCGAGCTCGTCCGCGTGCTCGTCGCTGCGACCGCAGCCCGCGCGCACGTGCTCCTCAGCACCGCCCGACCCCTGCCCGCCGAACTCCTGCCGCTGTTCTCGAGGGCCCGGTCCCCCCTCGACGTGGTCGACCAGGTCGTCGAGGACGACGCCACGTTCCTCGGCCGTGCGGCAGCGGGCACCCTGCTGCAGGACGGCTGGTCGGACGGGACGGAGCCCGAACTCGACCCGATCGACATGGTGCTCGCGCAGGGGGCGGAGCCGCGGCGCAACGTCGCCTTCGGCGGCCCGGGGTCGCGCGTGCGGCTGCTCGGCGGTGACGCCCGGGCCCTCGAGGAGGCCCTGGGCGCCGGCACCGACACGACCATCCACGACGATCCCGTGGTGGAGTCCGGCATCGTCGAGATGCTGCACTTCCTGCGGGAGCAGACGGTGTCCGTCGTCGCGCACCGGCACGGTGACGTCTCCCGGGCGTTCAGTCGACTGCGGCTCTGAGGGACGGGACCGGACGCGAGCGTAGCGTCCGGAGCATGAACGCACGAGCGAACGACGACGAGGTCCAGACCGCCCCCGTGATGGACGGCGCGACCGAGGCCACCAACGACGAGAAGCTGCACGGCCTGGTCGAGCAGGTCGAGCACGACCACGGTCACGAGGGTGCCGGCGTGATGGCCGACCACCTGCGCGACCGCATGGACGAGACGGGTGTCGAGGAGGAGCACCCGATCGACGAGGTCGAGTAGTCCGTCCCGGTCAGCGTCGGCGCGGGCGTCCGCGTTCCGTGCCGACGAGGCCGATCTCGAGCGCGGTGAGCACCACCGCGACCACGAGCTGGCGAGCGGCGAACCCGCGCGTCTGCCGGTCGAGGGCGATGAGGGGCACCATCGTGACACCGTGCGTGGCGTCGACCGCTGCACCGAGGACGTGTGCCTCCGGTGCGGCCGCACGGGTGAGCAGCGCGGCCTGCACGAGCTGACGCACACCGAGCACGCGACCGAACACGGCGACCCGGCCCGTCGACCCGCGCGAGGCGAGCAGGTGGGCGACACCGATGGCGGCGCGGAGCCCCTCGACCCACCGAGCTCGCTGCCGACGGTCCCTGCGGGTGCGGCGGCTCACCGGCGCTTCCCCGCGGCCAGGGCGATCGCACCCGCGACACCGACGGCGGCGCCGATGATGCCGTTGCCGAGCCGGCGGTGCTCCACCCACCAGGTCTGCGGCGACCAGGCGTGCGCCGAGTCGTCGAAGACGCCGTGCGCGCCGTGGTCGCCGGGGACCGGCTCGTGCAGGTTCGTCGGCAGCGACTGCCCGTCCTTCTGCTCGGCCTGCTGCCCGCTCACCAGGGTCTTCGCCGCGTACCAGTCGGCGAAGCGGCCGCTGATCCGGTTGCCCAGGATCGTGTAGACGGTCGACTCGCCCACCCACGTGCGACGGCGCGGCCGTTCGGCGGTGACGGCGATCGCCCGGGCGCCGACCTCGGGCTGGTAGATCGGTGCGACGGGCTGCGGGTGGTGCGGCAGCAGCGACTTCACCCAGTTGAACTGCACGGTGTTGAGTGCCGGCATGTCGACGCGGCTCACGGCCACCCTGCTGCCCTGCTCCGTGAGCTCGGACACCACCGACTCGGTGAACCCGACGATGGCGTGCTTCGCGCTGCAGTAGGCGGCCTGCAGGGGGATGCCCCGGAAGCCCAGCGCCGAGCCGACCTGGATGACGTGCCCGCGGTCACGGGGGACCATGCGCGCGAGCGCCGCGCGGGTGCCGTTCACGAAGCCGAGGAAGTTGACGTCGACGGCGCGCTCGAAGTCGTCGGGCCCGGTGTCCGTGAAGCGCCCGAAGACCCCGACCATCACGCAGTTCACCCAGAGGTCGATCGGCCCGAGCTCCTGCTCGGTGCGGTCGGCGGCGGCTTCGACGGCCTGGCGGTCGGCCACGTCGGCGATCAGCGCGAGCCCACGGCGACCGACGGCCTCGACGTCGGCGACCGCGGCGTCGACACCGTCACGTCCACGGGCGAGGACGGCGACGTCCCACCCCCGGGCCGCGAGTTCGCGGACGGTCGCCCGCCCGAGTCCTGCCGAACCACCGGTCACCACTGCCACGCGCGTCATGCTGTCCGTTGTACGCAGGTCCGTGTGCACGCCGGTCCAGCCGGTGTCCCCCGGGCGCTGCGCTGCCGCCGGGCTCGCGCAGCGGGATCAGCCCACGGACCGCTGCCGCGCCGTCGCTAGGTGCGACCGCACGGGCAGCACCGACGGCTCCTCTTCCGGCGCCTGCGGGAGCGCCCCGAGCGAGAACGACTCGACCACGTCCGGCCCGAACAGCACGCACACCGACGATCCACCGAACTGGAAGTACCCGAGCTCGTCGCCCTTGCCGACCCGCGTACCGGCCTCGATCCCCTCGCCGATCACGCACGACGACACGTCGGACATCCCGACGAACACGACCGCGATCGTCCCGATCGTCGGATCGTCGGCGTCGATGAGCAGGATCGCGCGGGTGGCGACGTGTGCCAGGTACCCCTGCGACAGCTGCGGCTCGGCGGCATCGGCGCCCTGCGAGGAGGCCTCGGAGTAGTAGGTGCCCGGCTCCACCCAGGCACGCAGGACGGTCCCGGCCACCGGGCTGTGCCAGCGGTGGTACTCGAGCGCGCTGAGGAAGGCCTGCCAGACGGTGCCGTCGACGAACAGGTCGGCCGTCTCGTCGCCGGCGAGCAGCTCCTCGACCGAGTACGGCTCGGCCTTCGCCCAGAACTCGTCGAGCCGGTGGACGCGGCTCGCGATCCGGTACGGGGTGGCCTCGCACGGGCTGACCACCACGGCGTCGTCGTCGGGAGACGCCACCGGCCGCTCACCGTCCTTGAAGCGCCGCGTGAAGAAGTCGTTCCACGACCCGAAGCCCCAGTGCTCGGCATCGGCGTCGTGCTCGAACCGGTCCATGCCGACCGCCCGCCGAGCAGCGTCGCTGCACCACCCGGAGGGCGCGTCGACGAGCACCTCGAGGGACTTGTCGCTCGACAGGAAGTCGCACCACCCCTGCAGGATCGTCCGGAGCGCGTCGTTCACGCGCGGGTCCCGGTAGAAGGCGAAGCCCGCCGGGGTGGCCTTCGTCCAGTCGAGCACGCCGTCGAGCGGGGTCATCACCATCTGCTCGTCGCTGTACTCGGGCGCGGTCGTGATGACCTCGTCGACGAGTTCGAGCAGTTCCGCGAACGACTCGAGGTGCCGGTCCTGGTACGCACGACCGGCGGGGACCTGCTCGATCATCTGGTGTGCGTGCATGCGCAGGACGGGGTCGCCCTCGACGAGGTCGCGGAGGGCCGAGACCGCGGGGTGCAGGGCCCGGTCGGGGTCGCGCTCCTGGTGGCGTTCGCGACGCCCGCGGAGCCAGGCCTCGAGCCCGCTCTGGTCCTGCGGGAGCCATCCCGCTCGACGTCGGACGTCCTGCTGCTGCGTTCCACCGGTCACGTCAGGGACGCTACTCAGCTGCGGAAGGGAGCGTTCCGTCGCGGAACGACGGAACCCCGCCGGTCGACCGACCGGCGGGGTTCCTCGGGCCGCTTCCGCGTCAGCCCTCGACGGTGATGCTGATCGTCTTCACGACGTCCCACACGTTGCCGTGCGACTTCGCCATGAAGGTGAGTCGGCACGCGCCCGGTCGCTGGTACAGGTCCGCGGTGAAGCGCCCGTCGGTGACGGGGAACTCCTCGGCCTGCTTCCCTTGACGAGGACGCGCACCGAGTCTCCCGGAGCGGTGCCGGTGTACGTGGCGAAGCCGTGCGAGTCGAGGTGGACCGTCCCTGACTGGTCGACCGTGAGGTCCGTCACCGGCAGCACGGCACCACCGTCGCCGGGCTGCTCACCACCGCTGCCGCTGCCGTCGCCGGTGACGGTGTAGTTGAGCGTGTCGTCGGCGACGGGGGTGCCGTTCTCGGTGGCGGAGAGGCTGATGATCGCGAAGTGTCGTCCGGGCGCTGCCGGTACGTCGACGGACCAGCGGCCGTTCTCCACCTTGGTGGTCGCGAGGACGTTGCGCTCGTCGTCGGTCGCGGTCACCCAGCCGCCGGAGGCGCGGCCGGAGATGGTGACCTTGCCGTCCTTCGGCGTGAGTTCGGCGCCCTGTTCCTGGTCGATGCGCAGCGACCCGCGGTCGACGTGCTCGCCGCCCTGGTCGCCGTCGCCGGGCCGCTCGCCGCCCTGGTCGCCGTCGCCGGGCCGCTCACCGCCCTCGTTGCCGTCGCCGGGCTGCTCGCCGCCGCCGAACGTCCAGGACTCGACGGACTCGATCGACTGCTTCGCCCCGAGCACCTGCTTCGCCCGCACCTCGTTCTCACCCTTGCGGAACTCCACCACGACCGTGGCGACCCCGTACTCGGACGCACGCGCGACCGTCGAGCGGCCGTTGACGACGACCGTCACCTCGGCGCCCGGCAGCGCTTCGAACTCGACCTCGTGGGTCAGCTGGCCGCGGGCGACCGCGGCGGAGATCCGGTCGGTCTCCGTTTCCGAGATGAGGTTCTCGGGTGCCGAGAGGGGCATGCCCCGGAAGTCGAGGTCGACCGCGCGGGGCGTCGAGCCCTCCCCGGTGTCCACCGTGTACCGCGCGATGTCCGCACCGGTCGGCTTCACCAGGAAGCTGACGGGCGAAGCGGGGCTGCCGTCCTCGACCCGGACGACCTCGCCGGTCGGATCGAGGAGCCGGACGACGGTGTCACCGCTGACTGCGATGGTCACCTTCACGTACTGGCTGGCGTCGCGACCGAGCTGCTCCTGCTGCACATCGGTGATCGTGGTCGCGGTCGTCGAGCGGGAGGACGCTGCGGGCGACGTGTGCTGACCGGGAGCGGCGAACGCGCTCGCGCTGGCGCCGACGGCCAGGCAACTCGAGAGGACCACTGCGGATCCGATGACCATGGGACGGAAGTTCATGGCGTTCCTTTCGGAGACGGACTGGGTCTCCGAATGATGACGGCGTCGAAATGTTGTACATCGATACAATGCTGAATGCGAGCACTACCTCAGCGCCCTCGCGCGAAGCGCGTGGTCACCCCCGGCGAGTACAGCACCGAGTCCGGTTCCAGCCCGGACAGCCCGAAGGGCAGCCCCGCAGCCGCCACCAGGTCGTCCCGCAGCGACACGAGGGACGCGCGGTGCAACGGCCACGCCTCGTGCTCGTTCGGCCAGTACCGCGTCGCACCCACCCGCCGCACGTGCATGCCCCACCGTGCCGTCAGGAACGTCTCGAGCGGCGTCGGCTCCTCGACGACGTCTCCCACGCGCACGTCGAAGGTCGATCGCAGGTGCGTCCCGTGCCGCCGCATCGCGTACCCGACCCGGTCGTCGGTCCTCCGGATCGCCGCGTGCGCCCACCAGTACGGCAGACCCGTCACCACCCGCGCGCCGACCGTCGGCAGCAGCTTCCCGGCGTCGAGCGACAGGAACGCGACACCCCGCCGGCCCTGGTCGTCGCGCGTGTAGACCCGCACGTTGACCTCGACGAAGTCGCCGACGCTGCCGGCTCGGCCGAGCCGACCGAGCGGCGGGAAGCGCGTGTCCGTGAACCGGAACCCGATGAGGCCCACCCACGTGGTGACCCCGTCGTCCGTCCCGTCGAGCGCCATCGTGTCCGGGAAGGCCCCGTCGGGCAGCAGCGGTGCCACGGCCGACACATCGACGCGCCAGTGCACGAACACCACGTCGAGCCAGTCCTGCGAGATCCACGGCACACCGCGCAGGGGCGGCGCCTCCGGCGAGACGGCCGGGAGGCTCCGCTCGCCCCCGTCAGGCCGTCCGGCGGTCACGAGACGGTCCCGTCGGTCGCGCGCGCAGCGTCCGGCACGTCGTCCCACCCCTGCTGCGGGGTGTCGCAGGTCCCGCGGAACACGTACTGCGACGGGCGCTTCCGCTCGTTCGACACCCAGTCGATGGCCGGACGACGACGCTCCGGCGGCAGGTACCCGATCCGGTACACGGCCATCAGCTCGAGTTCCGGCGGCACCGCGAGGAGCTGCTCGACCTCGGCCCAGGCCTCCTCGATCTCCATCGGGAAGGACACGAACTGGATCCCCAGGCCGAGCTCGGTCGTGGCGAGCCAGACGTTCTCCATCGCCGCGCCCATGCTGAACACGGAGTAGAAGGCGTTGCGCGCCTCCTTCCGGTACTCGTCGCGGTCGAGCATCACCCCGAGCAGGAGTGGCGACCCGGCGACGAGCTTCCGGTTCTCCTCGCCGAGGGTCTGTGGCACCCGGAGCGTGTTCATGAGCAGCTGCCCGCGCTTCGTGAACACCTGCTTCGTGAAGGGCTTGAGCGGCCCGGGGAGCTTGTCGAACAGCATCCCGTCGCGCCGCTCGTCCATCTCGGCCTGCGAGAACCGGAAGTACGGCCGGTAGCGCGTGAAGAACGACCCCTCGGCCATCGTCCTCGTCATCGACCGGCCGCTGATGTCGGCGATGCGATCGATCGTGTCCCGCTCCTCGACGATCACGAACCGCCACGGCTGGCTGTTCAGCTGCGAGGGTGCCCGCCCGGCGAGCTCCATGAGCAGCCGCTGGTGTTCCTCGGACACCGGTTCGGGCAGGAACGCCCCGTTGGTCGTGCGTCGGCGTCGGATGGCCTCGAAGAGCTCCACGTGCGTCCCTCGTGTCTCGTGGTCGTGGTCAGCGCCGTGCGAGCAGCGCCCCCAGGTAGGACGGTGCGGCGGCGACCGCGACTCTCCAGTGTGCTCCCGAGCGGGGGTTCGTGCGTGGAGCGAGTGCGAGGGGCACCAGGGCCGGCAGCAGGAAGAGTGCCGAGCGGTCGCGGGTCCAGACGGGGGTGGTCGCGGCGACGCCGGTCAGGGTCGCGGTGACGACGAAGAGGCCGTGGTGCACGACGCGGAGCTTCTTCGTCCGGATGATCCGGACCGCGACGGCGGTGCCCCAGAGGCAGTTCGCGACGTACGCGACGGCGGCCGCGGTGACCAGGCGGCGGGCCGCCGGCCGACGTGCGGGGGCCGCGCCGCGCCTCCAGGCCGTCATCCCGATCCCCACCACCGCGACCCTACGCGCGGAACACTCGCAAGACGCAACGTGGGCGCTCCCTCGCAGCGCTGTGCCGCTGCGCACTGTCGCCGACGTTGCGTTTCGCGGAAGAGATGGGGGTTAGGCGGATTCGCGGCTGACCAGCTTGGACAGGACGATCGCGCTGCGGGTGTGGTCCACCTGCGGGGCCAGGCGCACCCGGTCGAGCGCCAGCTCGAGCGCCGGCAGGTCCCGCGACCGCATGTGCACCACGGCGTCGGCGCTGCCCGTGACCGTGCCCGCGTCGACGACCTCGGGCACGGTGTCGAGCAGCGTGCGGAGCTCGTCGGGCGAGACCGTGCCGCGGCAGTACAGCTCGACCCAGGCCTCGGTGCCGCGGTCCTCGACCGCGGGGTCGACCTTGATCGTGAAGCCCTGGATGACCCCGTCGGCGACCAGACGGTCCACCCGACGCTTGACGGCGGACGCGGAGAGTCCGACCACCGACCCGATGTCGCCGTAGCCGGCTCGGGCGTTCTCCCGGAGCTGGTCCAGGATGCGGTGGTCGAGCGTGTCCATGTTCGTCAATCGTACGCGGGGTTCTTGCGAGCCGGGTGGGTCCGACGCAGGAATCGTGCGTCACCCGAACGGGTGCCACGCGCTCGTGGACGGGGTACTGCACCGACCGGACCGTTCGTGCAAGACTCTGGGCAGGCGTCGACCTGGTCCGCCTCCGGCGAGTGAGCCTGCGTCTCGTCGGAGCTCTCCCGTGGTGGTTCCTGGCAGGCTCGGGCCAGAAGTCCCAGGAGGACTGATGTCGAACACCGCAACCGAACCGCAGGCCGCACCGGCCCGTGTCGCCACGAAGCGCACGATCCTGATGTGCAAGCCGACGCACTACACGGTCAGCTACCGGATCAACCCGTGGATGCACCCCGAGGAGCCGACCGACACGTCGAAGGCCGTCGAGCAGTGGCAGTCGCTCGTCGACGTCTACGAGCAGCTCGGCTTCGACATCTCGTACATCGAGCCGATCGAGGGCCTGCCGGACATGGTCTACGCGGCCAACGGCGGCTTCGTGCTCGACGGCGTCGCGTACGGCGCGAAGTTCCAGTACCCCGAGCGCCAGCCCGAGGGCCCCGCGTACATGGACTGGTTCCGCAGCGCCGGCCTGACCGTCGCCGAGCCCGAGGAGACCAACGAGGGCGAGGGTGACTTCCTGCTCATCGGCGACAGCATCTTCGCCGGCACCGGTTTCCGCTCGGACAGCACCTCGCACGAGGAACTCGCCCGCATCTACGGCCGCGAGGTCGTCACCCTCAAGCTCATCAACCCGAGCTTCTACCACCTCGACACCGCCATCGCCGTGCTCGACCCGGAGCCCGACGCGTCCGGCCGTTCGAACATCGCCTACCTCGAGAGCGCCTTCGACGAGGCCTCGCTGGCGATCCTGCGCGAGCGGTTCCCGGACGCGATCATCGCGACCGAGGAGGACGCCGCGATCCTCGGCCTCAACTCGTACTCCGACGGCTACAACGTCGTGATCGCCTCCCGCGCTGTCCGGTTCGCCGAGCAGCTGCGCGAGAAGGGCTACAACCCGATCGGCGTCGACCTGTCCGAGCTCCTGCTCGGCGGCGGCGGCGTGAAGTGCTGCACGCTCGACCTGCACCCCGTCGGCACCGGCACCTCGGTCGCGCGGTAGCCGTGAGCACCGCGACCGGAGCCGGTACCCACACGGGTGCCGGCGCGTCCGGCGACGCCACCGGACTCGGTGGTGCCACCGCCGCTGCGCTCGCCGTCGAGGACCGCTTCCTCGCTCACAACTACAGCCCGCTGCCGGTCGTCATCGCGTCCGGCCAGGGCGCGTGGGTGACCGACGTCGACGGCAAGCGCTACCTGGACGGACTCGCCGCGTACTCCGCGGTGAACTTCGGCCACGGCCACCCCCGGCTGCTCGACGCCGCCCGGGCCCAGCTCGACCGGGTGACCCTGACGAGCCGCGCGTTCGTCAACGACCGGCTCGGCCCGTTCGCCGCCGCTCTGGCGTCGCTGACCGACACCGAACTCGTGCTCCCGATGAACACCGGTGCCGAGGCCGTCGAGTCGGCGATCAAGGTCTCCCGCGCCTGGGGCTACCGGGTCAAGGGCGTGCCGGCCGGGCAGGCCACGATCGTCGTCGCGTCCGGGAACTTCCACGGCCGCACCACGACGATCGTCTCGTTCTCGGACGACCCCTCCGCCCGCGAGGACTTCGGGCCGTACACACCGGGCTTCCGGACGGTGCCGTACGGTGACGCCGCGGCCCTGCGGGAGGCGATGGACGAGACCGTCGTCGCCGTCCTGCTCGAGCCGATCCAGGGCGAGGGCGGGGTCGTCATCCCGCCGGAGTCCTACCTGCCCGCCGTGCGCGGGATCTGCGACGAGTTCGGCGCGCTGTTCGTCGCCGACGAGATCCAGTCCGGCCTCGGGCGGACCGGGCACACCCTCGCCGTCCAGCGCGTCGACGTCCGCCCCGACCTCGTCACGCTCGGCAAGGCCCTCGGCGGCGGGATCGTCCCGGTCTCCGCGGTCGTCGGCTCCCGCGAGGTGCTCGGTGTCCTGCGTCCGGGCGAGCACGGGTCGACGTTCGGCGGGAACCCGCTCGCGGCCGCCGTCGGGTCCGAGGTCGTCGCGATGCTCGGCGAGGGCACCTTCCAGCAGCGCGCGCTCGACGGTGAACCGCTGCTCCGCGGGCTGCTCGACGAGCTCGTGGGACACGGAGTGGTCTCGCACCGCGTCGCCGGGCTCTGGGCGGGGATCGACATCGACCCCGCGCTCGGCACCGGCAAGGAGATCGCGCACGACCTGGCCGACCGGGGTGTGCTCGTGAAGGACACGCACGGGTCGACGATCCGCTTCGCGCCGCCGCTCGTCGTCACCGACGACGAGGTGCGCCTGGCGATCGGGACCCTCGGCGAGGTGCTGGCCGCGCGCTAGACGCGACCACCTGTCGGACGGGAGGCGCGTGGCGGGCCCGCCACGCGCCTCCCGTCCGTTGCGCTCCGCGTCAACGCACCTGCCACCGCTCCACGAGCTGGTCCATCAGCCCGTCGAGCCGCTCGTCCGTCACCTGGCGCGACGGGTCGGCGTCGAACCACGCGACGATCTCCCGCGCGCCCTGCCGGATCGACGTCGTCTGCGCGAACTCCGGCACGAGCGTCTGCACCTTCGTGTTGTCGAACACCGAGGTGTTCGCCTTGTCCCCGAGCAGGCTCGCACCCCAGTCGGCGTCGAGCGCGTCGATCGCATCGCTCGGCACGTGCACGATCTGCAGGTCGTCGACCCCCGCAGCCACCGCGAGCTCGTGCGCGATGCGGTCCCAGGTCGGCGCCTCGTCGCCCGTGATGTGGAAGGCCTCGCCGATGGCCTCGGCCCGGTCGAGCAGCCCCACGAAACCGACCGCGAAGTCCCGCGCGTGCGTGATCGTCCACAGCGAGCTGCCGTCCCCGCACACCACGACCGGCTTCCCCGCGCGCATCCGCCCGAGCACCGTCCATCCGCCGGAGAACGGCACGAGCGTCTCGTCGTAGGTGTGCGACGGCCGGATGATCGTCATCGGGAAGTCGTCCTCGCGGTACGCCTTCACGAGCAGGTCCTCGCACGCGATCTTGTCGCGCGAGTACTGCCAGAAGGGGTTCTTCAGCGGCGTCGACTCGGTGATCGGCAGGTGCGTCGCGGGCGTCTGGTACGCCGAGGCCGACGAGATGAAGACGTACTGGTTCGTCCGACCGGTGAACACCTCGATGTCCCGTTGCACCTGGTCGGGCGTGAACGCCACGAAGTCGATGACGACGTCCCAGTGCTGGTCGCCGATCGCGGCTTCCAGCGCGGTGCGGTCCGACACGTCGGCCTGGAGGCGCGTCACGGCATCCGGGATCGGCCGCTTGTCCGTCGCGCCCCGGTTGAGCACGGTGACGTCGAACCCCTGCTCGACGGCTTCGCGGACGCACGCGGCGCTGATGATGCCGCTGCCGCCGATGAACAGCACGCTCGGTCCCGACATGGATGCTCCTTCGCTCCCGGCGGTGCCGCTGTGCACCGCGCCCCTGCGATCCTGCCCCTCAGCCGCTGGGTCGGGCGTCCAGGACTGCGCCGAGCGACGTCACGTCCGCCGCCCACTCGGCGGCTGCGGGGTGCATCCAGCCGAGCAGGTCGAGTGCGTCGTCGAGGTCACGGCGGAGGTCCCGCTGGTGGATCGGCTCATGGTGGGCGGCGCGGTTCCGGACGAAGTGCAGCTGCTGCATGCGAGTGCGGACCTGCCGCTGGCGTGTCAGGACGTCCGCCGGCCCTCGCGGGAAGGCGCGGTGCAGCGCTGGGGTCCACAGGGCGGTGAGGTAGCGCGTCTCGACCAGGTACCGCCAGAAACCGAAGGACAGTTCCGCGACGACGCGTCCATGCACTTCGGGCCGTCGTCCGTTCCGGGTTGCGCGTGCTCGGGCCTTCGCCAGGTCGAGTCGTCCCTGCTGATCGAGCGGCACGGCGTCGAACCACGTCGTGGCGCCGCGTCGGGCTGCCCAGGCTCGGAGCTCCTCGTCCAGGGCGTTGCGTGCGACGACCTCGACGATGCCGGTCAGCTCCAGGACTGCTGCCGCGGCATGCATGTTCCACTCGTAGAGGTGGAGCGCGCTCGCGACGTCCGGGCACCGCAGCGTGTACGACCGCAGTCGCTCTGACGTCAGGAGCGCCGGGAGATCTTGGCGAGGCATCGGCTTCCTTGTAGACTCGGTGACGAAGACCCCGGAACGATCACTGGCTTCGGCCACATCGCCGGGGTTTCGTCTTGCGCGGTCTGCTACTGATACATCACCGTACTGGCCCATCGGCGAAGAGTGGAAGCCGTCGGGCCGCTGCGGACTACCGTCACGAGTCGGGGCGCACCGATGCGCTCCACGACAGGAGTGACACGCACATGGAGTACCGCTACCTCGGCAACTCGGGCCTCAAGGTCTCCGAGATCACCTACGGCAACTGGCTCACCCACGCATCCCAGGTCGAGAACGACGCGGCGATCGCCTGCGTCCGGGCCGCGCTCGACGTCGGCATCTCGACGTTCGACACCGCCGACGTCTACGCGAACACCGGCGCCGAGACCGTCCTCGGCGAAGCACTCAAGGGGGAGCGTCGCCAGTCGCTCGAGATCGCCACGAAGGTCTTCGGTCCCACCGGCCCGAAGGGGCACAACGACACCGGGTTGAGCCGGAAGCACATCCTCGAGTCGATCGACGGCTCGCTCGAGCGGCTGCAGACCGACTACGTCGACCTCTACCAGGCACACCGCTTCGACCACGAGACCCCGCTCGAGGAGACGATGCAGGCCTTCGCCGACGTCGTTCGGCAGGGCAAGGTCCTGTACGTCGGCGTCTCGGAGTGGACTGCGGACCAGCTCCGGGCCGGCGCGGCACTGGCGAAGGACCTCGGGTTCCAGCTCATCTCGAACCAGCCGCAGTACTCGGCGCTCTGGCGGGTCATCGAGGGCGAAGTCGTCCCCGCGTCGAAGGAGCTCGGGATCTCGCAGATCGTCTGGTCGCCGATCGCCCAGGGGGTCCTGACCGGCAAGTACCAGCCCGGTCAGCCGCTGCCCGAGGGTTCGCGTGCCACCGACGACAAGGGCGGCGCGAAGATGATCGAGCGGTTCATGAACGACGAGACGCTGTCGGCGGTGCAGGACCTCAAGCCGATCGCGGACGAGCTCAGCCTGTCGATGGCGCAGCTCGCGGTGGCCTGGGTGCTGCAGAACGAGAACGTGGCGTCGGCGATCATCGGCGCCTCGCGTCCGGAGCAGGTGCACGACAACGCCGGCGCGGCCGGGGTGCAGATCCCTGCCGAGCTGATGTCCCGCATCGACGACGCCCTCGGGTCGGTCGTCGAGCGCGACCCGGCGAAGACGAACGACAGCAGCCCGAAGACCCGCGAGGCCTGAGGCCGCGAAGCGCCGGCGGCTCGCGGTCAGCACAACGGGAAGCACGTCGCGCCAGGGAAGTCCGTGGCGCGACGTGCTCCCGGTTGTGCGCGAGCAGGTCGAGCCACCGAAGTGCGACGAGCGACGAGCGACGAGCGCACCCCCGGGAACGCAAAAGAGCCCCTCACTCTCGTGAGGGGCTCTTCACCGTGGCTGGACACGGCATCGATCCGTGGACCTTTCGATTTTCAGTCGAACGCTCTACCAACTGAGCTATCCAGCCGTGGCGACCCTGACGGGACTTGAACCCGCGACCTCCGCCGTGACAGGGCGGCACGCTAACCAACTGCGCTACAGGGCCATGTGTTTTGTTGTGTGGTGTTGCTCAGCTGCTTGCTCACTCACGTGGAGTGACCCCAACGGGATTCGAACCCGTGCTGCCGCCGTGAAAGGGCGGTGTCCTAGGCCACTAAACGATAGGGCCGCAAGCTGCGCCGTGCGCTACCGGGAGTCAAGCATACGGACGGTCCGCGTGATGCACAAATCGAACGCCCCCGAGCGTGCATCCCCGGCGTGTCGCGCCCTGCCGATGCTGCTCGGGCGGGGGTCCGGTGCAACCATCATGGGCGGCCTGGACCCTCGCTCGGGGGTGTCCCTGCCGTGACCCGTGTTGTTACTGTTGCGTCTGTTGACAGTGTGGCGTGTCCGAGCCTCGCCGCACCGTTACGAGATCGAGACCATGTCGCCTGCACCCCACCGCATCCCCAGCTCCCGCCGCCGCGTCCTCGCCGCCGCGGTCGCCGTCGTGCTCTCCGCCGGCGCCCTCGCCGCGGTAGGCCCGGTCGCCGCGGCCTCGGCCACGAGCTACCCCAGCTGGTCGGACGTCGAGCAGGCGAAGGCATCGAAGGACGCCCAGCAGGCCAAGGTCACCGAGATCAAGGCGCTCCTCCAGGACCTGACCGCGAAGGCATCGGCCGCGCAGCAGGAGTCCGAGGCGGCCGGCACGGCGTACCAGACGGCGCAGACGAAGTACGACGCCGCGACCCTCGAGCAGCAGACGCTGCAGCAGC
The DNA here is from genome assembly GCF_003989515.1 of Curtobacterium sp. HSID17257. Taxonomy (GTDB): domain Bacteria; phylum Actinomycetota; class Actinomycetes; order Actinomycetales; family Microbacteriaceae; genus Curtobacterium. The sequence continues at coordinate 3,362 of NZ_RBLU01000057.1, read as the reverse complement.
AGGCGGACGAAGCAGACCGCACCGCGAAGCGCTCCGAGGAGCAGGCCGGGCAGCTCGCCGCGCAGCTCGGTCGCGCCAGCGCGAACGACGTGACGACCGACATCCTCACGCACCCGTCCGACTCCGGCGACCTGCTCTACGAGCTCGGGGCGATGTCGAAGCTCACCGAGCAGGCCGACGGCATCTACTCGCAGGCCTCGCAGGACCGCGGGGTCGCGCAGGGCCTCGCGGACCGGTCCGAGCAGGCCAAGGAGGCCCTCGGCGCCCTCGCCGACGCGGCCCAGGCGAAGATGCAGGCCGCCCAGGACGCCGCCGACCGCGCGCAGACCGCCGTCGACGCGCAGGCGGACAACCAGTCCCGGCTCGAGGCCCAGCTCACCCTGCTGACCACGAACGCGCAGGACGTCGAGGCGGCGTACGACAAGGGCGTCGCAGAGGCGAAGGCGCAGGAGGCCGCCCGTGCAGCTGCGGCGGCGCAGGCAGCAGCGCAGGCCGGGGCGACGAGCCAGGGCGGCACGGGCGGCGGCGCGCCGAACTCCTCCGGCTGGGTCCGTCCCGCCGGCGGGTACCAGACGAGCCCCTACGGCTACCGCGTCGACCCGTACACGCACAACCGGGCACTGCACGCCGGTGTCGACCTCGCGCCCGCCTGCTACGCCCCGATCTACGCCGCCCACTCGGGCACGGTGACGTTCGCCGCGAACGGCGGCGGTTACGGCAACGAGGTCGTGCTGGACAACGGCGGCGGCATCTCCACCGCCTACGGGCACATCGTCGACGGCGGCATCCTCGTCTCCGTCGGGCAGCACGTCGAGGCCGGGCAGCAGATCGCGAAGATCGGCTCCACCGGCTGGTCGACGGGGTGCCACCTCCACTTCGAGACCCGGGTGAACGGTTCCGCCGTCGACCCGGTCCCCTTCATGGCAGCGCGGGGGATCTCGGTATGAGCAACAGCGCCGTCGAGAGGCCCTGAGCCAGACATGAAGCCCTCCTCCCGCACCCTGTCCGGCTGCACCGCGGTCGTCGCCGTCCTCGGCATCGGCCTGTCGGTCGTCGTCGCCGGTCCCGCGCAGGCAGCCCCGTCCGCCCCGAGCTGGGACGACGTGCGCCAGGCGAAGGCCGACACGGCTCAGGCCCAGTCGACCGTGGACGAGCTGAGCGCTCGACTGCAGACGCTGCAGGACGCCGCGGACAGCGCCGAGGTCTCGGAGCTCCAGGCGGCGCAGGACTACGCGATGGCGGTGTCGCAGCAGCAGGAGGCGCAGGCGTCCCTCGACGACCTGACGGCACAGGCGAAGCGTGCCGAGCAGCGGGCGGACGAGTCGGCGGCCCAGGTCGCGGGGCTCGTCGTGGAGCTCTCCCGCACCGGTGGCGGCGACCTGTCGACCTCGATGCTCGTCGACGCCTCGGACGCGAAGGACCTGCTCTACCGCGTGGGGACGGTCTCGCACCTCTCCGAGCGGTCGGCCCGGGTGCTCGCCCAGGCGCAGACCGACCAGAACACCGTCGAGTCGATCGCCGCACAGCAGTCGGCGGCGACGAAGGCCCTCGCCGCGGCGACGTCGAAGTCCGAGCGGGCGCTCGACGAGGCCAACGACGCCTCGGCCTCGGCCCGGGCCAGCGTGCAGCAGCAGCAGGACAAGCAGTCCGAGGTGCTCGACCAGCTGGCGTTCCTCAAGGGCACGAGCAAGGCGACCGAGACGGCCTACTGGAACGAGCAGCAGGCGGCACGCGCCGAACAGCAGCTCGCCGCCCGGACCGCCGCCGCCTCCCGGGACACCGCGTCCGCCGGCAGCACCGACCCCGCGTCGACGTCCGTGCCGTCCCGCCCGAGCACGAGCCAGCCCGGCACGAACCAGCCCAGCACGAACCAGCCCAGCACGACGCAGCCGAACACGAGCCCGTCGCGACCGAGCACCACGCAGCCGAGCACGACCCCGTCACGCCCTGCCCCTGCCCCTGCGCCTGCGCCGGCGCCCGCGCCTGCTCCGGCCCCGGCTCCCGCACCAGCCCCGGCACCTGCCCCCAAGCCGGTCTCGAGCCCGTCGAAGGCCGCCGGTGCCATCGCGTACGCGCGGAACCAGCTCGGCAAGGCGTACGTCCTGGGCGGCGCGGGCCCGAACACCTGGGACTGCTCCGGCCTGGTGATGATGGCGTACAACTCGCAGGGCATCGCGACCGGCGGCCACAACGTCGTCTGGCAGTACAACTACTTCAAGTCCGTCGGGCGGCTCGTCCCGCTGTCGCAGCGGCAGCCCGGCGACATCCTCTTCTACTCGTCGAACGGCAGCGTCTCCGGCGCCTACCACGACAGCATCGTCACGAGCTACGGCACGATGGTCGAGGCCGCCCGGCCCGGCGTCGGAGTGGTCGAGCGCGGTATCTGGCTGCCGAACCAGCTCCTGCCGTACGTCGGCCGCCCGAGCGGTTCGGTCTAGCCCGAGCGACCCGCAACGAGCGACCCGCAGCCCGCGACCGGGACTCCGACCCCGAACGGACGACGGCGCCCGCACTCCCCGAGGGGAGCGCGGGCGCCGTCGTCGTGTGTGCGGGCGTCAGTGACCGGCGGGCACGTACGCGGCCTGGCCGGCCTGCACGATGCGCTCGGCCTCGGCGGCGTCGCCCCAGCCCTCAGCCTTGACCCACTTGTTCGGCTCGAGGTCCTTGTAGCGCTCGAAGAAGTGCGCGATCTCGGCCTTGGTCTGCTCCGGCACGTCCGAGATGTCCTGGATGTGTGCCCAGCGCGGGTCCTTGGCGGGGACGACGAGGACCTTCTCGTCGTTGCCGGCCTCGTCGCTCATCTTGAAGACGCCGACCGGGCGGACCTTCACGCCGACACCCGGGAACGTCGGGAACTCGAGCAGCAGCAGCGCGTCCACGGGGTCGCCGTCGTCGGCCAGGGTCTTCTCGAAGAACCCGTAGTCGGTCGGGTACACGAACGAGGTGAACAGCACGCGGTCGAGGTAGACGCGACCGGTCTCGTGGTCGACCTCGTACTTGTTGCGGCTGCCCTTGGGGATCTCGACGACGACGTCGTACGCGGTCATGGTGCGCTCCTGGTCTCATGTGCGGGAAGAAAGCGCGGCTAACGTTACCGGGTGAACACTCCGCGTCCCCGGTTGGACCCGGCCGTCGCCGCGACCCGGCTGGCGGTCCGCACGCTGCTGTCCCGGGCGCGTGACGAGGGACTGCTGCACCCGGGCGACCTGGTCACCGTCGCGCTGAGCGGCGGAGCGGACTCGCTCGCGCTCGCCGCGGCCACCGCGTTCGAGGCGCCGAAGCACGATCTCCGGGCCGGCGCGGTCGTGGTCGACCACGCGCTCCAGGCGGGCAGCGAGGCGGTGGCGAGCCGCGCCTCCAGA
>NZ_RBLU01000056.1 GCF_003989515.1 Curtobacterium sp. HSID17257 | reverse complement strand
CCCGATGCTGACGAGCGGCGACACGAGCGCCGCGAGCCCGAACTGCAGGGCACCGAGCACCGCCGACGCGCTGCCGGCGACCCCGGGCACCGCACCGAGCGCCAGCGCGGTGGCGTTGCCGAGCACGAGGCCGAGCGACCCGACCGCGGTGAAGAGCGGCACCGCGAGCCAGAGGACGGGTGCCCCGGTCACGACGAGCAGCGCGAACGCCACGGCGGAGGCCGTCACCAGGACGATGCCCAACGTCAGCACGCCCTCGACCGAGCGGGTCGCGGTGAGCTTCGCCGACAGGATGCTGACGCCCATCAGCGCCAGTGCGTTCAGGCCGAAGGCCAGACCGTAGCCGACGGTGTCGAGCCCGAGCATGCCCTGGTACAGGAACGGCGACGCCGAGATGTACGCCATCATGACCGCGAACGCGAAGCCGAAGACCGCCGTGTAGCCGACGAAGGTGCGCGACCGCAGGGCTCGCAGCGGAGCGCCGGACGCCACGCGCTCGGCCCGGAGGGCGTCACGACGTGAGCGCAGGTGCGTCTCCCGGACGACGGCGAGCACGGCGACGAGCATCAGCACCGAGAGGCCGAGCACGATCGTCAGCAGTCCGCGCCACCCGATCGGTCCGGTGAGCAGCCCGCCGAGGAGCGGTGCCACGACGGGTGCGACCCCGCCGACGATCATCATGAGCGAGAAGGCGCGGGCGGCGGGCCTGCCGGTCGCCAGGTCGGAGATCACGGCGCGGCCGATCACCATGCCGGCTGCACCGCCGAGGCCCTGCAGCAGCCGGGCGACGATCAGCACCGCCACGTTCGGCGCGAGCACCGCTGCGGCGCTGGCGAGGACGCAGAGCGCTGCCCCGGCAAGGAGCGGGGGCACCCGGCCGAAGCGGTCCGACAGTGGTCCGAACACGAGCTGCCCCGCGGTCACGCCGACCAGGAACGCGGTCAGGGTGAGCTGCACGGTCGTGGCCGATGCGGACAGCTCCGTGGTCATCCGGGGGAACGCCGGCAGGTAGAGGTCGGTCGCGAAGGGGGCGACCGCGCTGAGCAGGCCGAGCACGAGCAGCAGGGGTGTCGTGATGCCCGTGGGGCGGGTGGAGGGCGTCGCCGTGGTGGCGCGGATGGATCCGGTGTCCGTCGTCATGGTTATGAAACCATAACTCATTGACCCAGGACGGTACAGTGACGGCATGGCACCAGCGGTCTCCGACGACGCCCTCGCCGAGTTCGCCGACGTCGTCCTGCGCATCGGCCGCGAGGTCGACCCGCACGGTCCGCACGCGCTCGACATCGTCCCGCTGACCGGCACCGAGGCGCTCGTGATGCGGTGGGTGCACCGGAACCCCGGTGCGTCCCCGAGTGCCGTGGCCGACGCCACGGCGCTGCAGCGCAGCAACTGCAGCGTCGCGCTCCGCTCCCTCGTCGCGAAGGGCATGGTCGAGCGCCGCACGGACCCGGACGACGCCCGGACCGTGCAGCTGCACCCCACCGCCCTCGCCCACGACAGCATCGCGCGGTTGCACGCGCACTGGGCGGGCCGGCTCCGCACCGCCCTCGGTGGCGACGAGGGCGGCCTCGGCGCCGCCGCCGACCTGCTGGCACGCATCGACGACGGCCTGCGACGCGGCTGACGACGGCCGGGAGGCGCGTGGCGGACCCGCCACGCGCCTCCCGGCCGACCCGTGGTGCGTCCCGACCCGACCCCGTGTGCCGTCCGGACGGGCTTGGTACCCTGGACGGACACAACAGCAAGCAGTGTGTATCTACCGGCCGTCGGCCCCACCGACGGACAGCGGCGGCACCCGATGGGCCCGCTGCCCGACAGGCCGGGCCCCAGAAGGCACACCCCCTCATGCTCCAACCCCGACGCTCCGACGCGTCCCTCGTCTCCCTCGCCGGCCGGTGGTACTTCCCGATCGCGTTCGTCGCCCGTCTGCCGTTCGCGATGATGGTCGTCGGTGTCCTCACCCTCGTCGTCGCGTCCCGTGACTCCGTCGCCCTCGGCGGCATCAACTCCGCGTTCGTCGGCATCGGCTCGGCGATCTTCGGGCCGCTCGTCGGTGCCGCAGCCGACCGCTTCGGTCAGCGCGCCGTCCTCGTGCCGGTCGGACTGGCGAACGCCGTGCTCCTCGGGGTCCTGCCGCTCGTCGTCGCGAGCACCGCGCCCGACCTCGCGGTCCTGGCGATGTCGTTCCTGATCGGTGCGACCGCGCCCCAGGTCGCGCCGATGTCCCGCACGCGGCTCGTCGCGATCATCCGGCAGCGCATGTCCGGGGCCCGACGGGACAAGGTGTTCAGCGGCACGATGGCGTACGAGTCCGCCGCGGACGAGACCGTCTTCATCGTCGGACCGTTCCTGGTCGGTCTGCTCGCGAGCACGATCGCGCCGTGGGTGGCCGTCGCAGGAGCCTCGGCGCTGACGTTCGTGTTCGTCACCGCCTTCGCCCTGCACCCGACCGGCGCCCTCGTCGTCGGCGGGCCGACGCAGGAGACGCGTGCCCCGGCCCGGCAGCTGCTCCGTCCGCGGCTCCTCGTGGTCGTCGTCGGGATCCTCGGCATCGGACTCTTCTTCGGGTCGACGCTGACCTCGCTGACGGCCTTCATGGAGCAGCAGGGCGAGGCGTCCCGCGCGGGCCTGCTCTACGGCGTGATGGGGATCGGGTCCGCGGCGCTCGCCCTCGGTTCGGCGGCGTTCCCGCAGCGGTTCGGCGTCGCCTGGCGTTGGCTCGTGTTCGGTGTCGTGCTGCTCGGCGGCGCGATCGCCTTCAGCCGGGCGGACTCCGTCGGGTCGGTCGTCCTCGTGCTCGGGATCATGGGCATCGGCATCGGTCCGACGCTCGTGGCGCAGTACAGCCTGGGGTCGGACCGGTCGCCCGTCGGACGCTCGGCGACGACGATGACGATCCTCGGTTCGGCGGTCATCGTCGGACAGTCGGTCGCGTCGGCCGTGGTCGGCGAGGTCGCGGAGCGGTTCGGGACCGGTGCTGCGATGGCGTTCCCCGCGTACGCCGCCGCGCTGGTCGTCGTCGCCGCCGTGGCGGACCTGCTGCTCGCTCGGCGCGCGGGCACCCCGGTCGCCGCGACCGCCTGAGACCCCAGCGCCGCGGGACGCCCGGTCGCCGACCGGTGCAGGCTGGACGGCATGCGCATCCTCGTCCTCGGTGGCACCGCCTGGCTCGGTCGGACCGTCGTGCAGTACGCCCTCGACGCCGGCCACGACGTGACGTGCGTCGCACGCGGCTCGGACGTCCCGACCGGCGCCCGACTCGTGCGGGCCGACCGGGACCGCGACGACGCCCTGACCGGGGTCGCCAGCGAGCGATGGGACGCGGTCGTCGACGTCTCCCGCACCCCGGAGCACGTCCGTCGCGCAGCCCGTGACCTCGAGCCCGTCGCCGATCGGTACGTCTTCGTGTCGACCGTGAGCGTCTACGCGTCCCAGGCCGAGCGCGGTGCCGACGAGCACGCCGCCGTGGTCGAGCCGTCCGACGACCCCGCCGAGTACGGCGCTGCAAAGGTGGCGTGCGAACGTGCGGTCCTCGACGCCTTCGGCTCCGAGCGCGCCTCGATCGCCCGGGCCGGACTCGTCGGCGGACCGGTCGACCACACCGGACGTTCCGGCTACTGGCCGTGGCGGTTCGCCCGCGCCGCGGCAAGCGGCCGTGCGGTGGTCGTCCCGGCGCGCACCGATCGGCCCACCTCGGTGATCGACGTCCGCGACCTCGCGGTCTGGCTCGTCGGAGCGGCCGAGGGCGGCCGAGCGGGCGTCCACGACGTCACCGGCGAGGTCGTCACGCTGGGGCAGCACCTCGAGGCAGCACGGGCCGCAGCGGCCGTGGACGTCCCGGTCGAGCCGCTGTCGGACGAGGTGCTCCTCGCGCGCGGGGTCGCACCGTGGGCGGGGGCGCGGTCCCTACCGCTGTGGATCCCCGACGACGACCACCAGGGCATGAACGACCGACCGGCAGACCGCGCACGTTCGGCTGGCCTGAGGTGGCGCCCACTCGCCGAGACGCTGGCGGACGTGCTCGCGTGGGAGCAGCTGCAACCGGTCCACCCGCACGGCGCAGGACTCTCGGACGACGACGAGGCTGCCGTCCGCGCTGCCGGGTGAGTCAGTCCTCGGTGTCGTCGACCAGCAGGTCCTCGTGCCGGTAGTCGTTCGACCGCAGCCCGGCACGGGCGATCATGTGCGTCGACACCGGCACCAGGAAGAGCTGGAACACGAGCACCGGCAGCACCACCCAGAACGCCGTCCAGGTCCACACCGCCACGACGACGGCGGCCAGGGCGAGCGCCAGGCCGAGCACCTGCGGCTTCGCCATCGCGTGCAGCCGGACGAGCGGGTCCCGGAAGCGCACGATCCCGACGGCGGCGCCGAGCGACAGCGCCGCAGCGACCAGCATCAACCCGAGGGCGATCCACGCACGGACGCCGGCACCGTCGACGAAGGACTCCAGGATCTCGATCACTTCGACTCCTCCTCGACGGCGTGCTCCGGCGTGGTCACGTCGATCCCCTCGTCGGACGGGTCCGACGACGGTGTGACGATCCGTGCGACGGCGATGGTCGCGAAGACGCTCGTCGCCGCGATGACGACCAGCACGGGTACGGCGGTGAGGTCGCGGCGGATCATCATGGCCGCGGCGATCACGACGAGCGCGGTGGTCAGCACCATGTCGGAACCGATCATCCGGTCGAGGATCGTCGGACCGCGGACGATCCGACCGACGGCCAGTGCGAGCGTGGCACCGAGCAGCACGAGCACGAGGGCGATCCCGACGGCCATGACGACGACCGCGGCGCTCACCGGGTCACCTCCCGCAGCGGCTCGGCGAGTTCGGAGACGTCCTGCTTCGACCCGATGGCGCGGATGACGAGCTCCTCGATGCGTGCGACGGTCCGTCGCTCCTGGCCGACCTGCTCGCGGCGCTCGGTGTCGAGCACGTGGATGAGCAGGCGTCGGCGGGGGAGGTCGACGTCGGCGACGTACGACCCGGGCACGAGGGAGATCGCCAGGGTGGCGAGCGTGAAGGTCATCTCCGACGTGGTGTGCAGCTGCACGAGGACGATCGAGCTCTGCCGGACGCCGCGCGGTCGGATCGCGGCCCAGGCCACCTTGAACGAGGCGACGACGACGTGCCCGGCCCACACCACCAGGAACCAGAGCGCGCGCGGCAGCGAGAACCGCTTCGACAGGGGGACCGGCGGCAGCGGGAGCAGCTGGGTCACGAGGAGCGCGACGACCACGCCGCACAGCAGCGTCAGGACGGTCCACGACCCCCACAGCAGCGCCCAGAGCACGGTCAGTCCGGCCACGAGCGGCACGTCGTACCGCCAGGCGACGGCGATCCGTCGGGCGTTGGTGATGCGGCGGGTGTCGCTCATCGGGGACCTCCGTCCGTGCTGCCCAGGACCGCCTGCACGTAGCGCGCCGGCGACTCCAGCGACTCGGCCGCGCGGGTCGCGTACCCGTAGAGCGGCCCGGCGACGACGGTCAGCGCGACCGACCCGAGGACCGCCACGGTCGTGACGGCGACGAGCATCCGCGGCAGCGGCGTGTGGACCGACGGCTCGACGGCCGGGGTCTGGCCGGTGGCCGGACGGGAGGCGCTGCTCGCGTGCGCCGCGTCGGTGACGGTGGTCGAGCCTCCCGGGTGGTACGCCTCGCCGGTCTCCTCGGAGACGGTCAGCGGCGCCGGTTCCGGCGATCGCAGGTGCGCGTGCGGCTCCGCCGTGCTGGCGTGCGGGGCAGCCGCCTCGGCGGCGGGCTTCGGCCGCCAGAACGCGGCGTCCCAGACGCGCATCAGCGCGTACAGGGTCAGGAGGCTCGTGACCACCCCGGCAGCGATCGTCACCCAGGCCATCGGGGAGCCGTCCTCGGCCGCGGCGCGGAACAGGCCGAGCTTGCCGATGAAGCCGGAGAACGGCGGTATCCCGCCGAGGTTGAACGCCGGCACCAGGTAGAGGGCCGCGAGGAGCGGAGCGGCCTTGAGCAGTCCGCCGAGCGACCGGGTCGAGGTCGTCCCGCCGACGCGTTCCATCACGCCCGACACCAGGAACAGCGTGGTCTGCACGACGATGTGGTGCACCGTGTAGAAGACGGCGGCGGCGGTGCCGACGACGGAACCCAGTCCGATCCCCATCACCATGAACCCGATGTGACTGATGAGCGTGAAGGACAGCAGCCGTTTCACGTCGGTCTGCGACACGGCCCCGAGCACGCCGACGATCATCGTGAGCACCGCCACGACGAGCAGGACGTCGTTGAGCTGCGGGCCCGGGAAGATGATCGTCTCGAGCCGGATGATCGCGTAGATGCCGACCTTCGTGAGCAGTCCGGCGAAGACCGCGGTGACCGGCGCCGGTGCGGTCGGGTAGGAGTCGGGCAGCCAGAAGGCGAGCGGGAACACCGCGGCCTTGATGCCGAAGGCGATGAGCAGCATCGTGTGGAGCAGGAGCTGCACGTGTTCGGGGAGCCCGGCGACGCGCTCCGAGATCTGCGCGATGTTCACGGTGCCGGTCGCGCCGTAGACCAGACCGATGGACGCGAGGAACAGCGCCGAGGCGATGAGGCTCGTGATGATGTACGTGGTGCCGGCGCGGACGCGCTGTTCGCTGCCGCCCAGGGTGATGAGCACGTAGCTCGCCACGAGGAGCATCTCGAACGCGACGTAGAGGTTGAAGAGGTCGCCGGCCAGGAACGCGTCGAGCACGCCCGCCGCGAGCACCAGGTAGGTCGGGTAGTAGATCGTGACGGGGGCGTCCTCGTCGTCGGCCGCGAGGCCCTGGCCGATCGAGAAGAGCAGCACGAGCAGGAGCACGCTCGCGCTCACCGTGAGGAGCAGGGCGCTCAGCCGGTCGACGACGAGGGAGATGCCGTACGGCGCCTGCCACCCGCCGACCTGCACGACGATGGTGCCGTGCTGGTCGACGAGCACCATGAGCGTGGCGGCGACGACCACGGCGACGGCGAGCACCGCGACCGTGATGGCGCGCTGGAGCTTCTGGTGCCGGAGCAGGCCGAGTGCGATGGCGGCGCCGAGCAGCGGGACGAGGACGAGCAGGGGGACGAGCCAGGTCATCGCGAGGCCTCCTCGTTCTGGACCGCTTCGGTGTCGGTGTCGATCTCGGGGTCGTCGTCCGCGGGGTCGTCGTCGCGGTCCTTGCCGATCGCGACGTCGGCCTCGTCGACCTCGACCTCGTCGGCGCGGGACAGCTTCCACGAGCGGTGGATGAGTGCGAGCAGGAACGCGCTCACCGCGAAGGTGATGACGATCGCGGTCAGGGCGAACGCCTGGGGGAGCGGGTCGGTGATGCCCTCGGACGAGCCGCCGATCGGGGGCTTGCCCGCGGCGCCGGACATGATGAGGAGCAGCAGGTTGAGCGAGTTGCCGAGCAGCAGGAAGCCGAGCAGCATCCGGGTCAGCGACCGCTCGAGCAGCAGGTACACGCCGCACGAGAACAGCACCGCCATCGCGATGACGAGGACCAGGGTGATGGTCATACGGCACTCCCCTCCGGGGTCGCGGCGGCGGCGTTGTCGTCGACGTCGCCCTCCGTGGTGTCGGTGATGCGTGCCCGCGAGTCCTCGAGGCGCTGTCGGTCGACCTCGGCCCCCAGGCTCCGGAGCACGTCGAGGACGAGCCCGACCACGACCAGGTAGACGCCGATGTCGAAGAACGTCGCGGTGACGAACTCCACGTGGCCGAGCACGGGGACGGTCGCCTCGAAGAACGCGGAGTACAGGGCCTCCTTCCCGAAGAACAGCGGGACGATCGCGGTCGTGGCCGCGGTCGCGACACCGAGTCCGAGCAGGCGTCCGGCACGGACCGGTGCGGCGGCGCCCAGCTCGGCGGGACCGCCGGCGAGGTACCGACCGGCCAGGGCGATGCCCGCGACCAGGCCGCCGGCGAACCCGCCGCCCGCCGCGTTGTGCCCGGCGAAGAGCAGGTAGAGCGAGAGCACGACGAGGCCGTGGAAGAGCAGCCGGACGACCACGTCGAGCAGCGCCGAGCGGCCGGTCGGGATCGCCGCACTCGTCGGCAGCCAGGCGCGGGGCTCGCCGTCCGGGCGGTGCTTGTCGCTCGTCACGCTCGCGGGCAGGTCGCGCAGTCGCGGCAGGGTGTCCTCGCGCGAGTCGAGGAAGATCAGGCTCGCGACACCCGTGGCCGCGGCGACGACGACGGTCAGCTCGCCGAGGGTGTCCCAGCCGCGCAGGTCGACCAGGGCGACGTTCACGACGTTCAGGCCGTGGCCGAAGGACTTCGTGAGCGCCGGGATGTCCGGCCAGATCGGGGTGCTGTTCCGTGCCGAGGCCGCGACGACCACGACGACGGCGAGGGTGGCTCCCGCGAGACCGGCGAACAGGGCCCGCACGATCCGGAAGCGCGACGGGTTGGCCGTGGCGATCCGCGGGGGGAGCCGGCGGAGCACCAGCACGAACGCGATGAGCGTGACGGTCTCGACCACGAGCTGGGTGAGCGCGAGGTCGACGGCACCGTGCAGGACGAAGAGCACGGACATCCCGTAGCCGGTGACGCCGACGAGCACCGCGGCGGCGAACCGGGTCTTCGCGGTCAGCACGGCGATCGCGGCGACGGCCATCACGGCGACGACCGGCACCTGGCCCCACGAGTCGGCGAAGCGCACGCGGAACACCCACGGGCCGCCGAGCACGAGGTTCGCCAGCGCACCGGCGACGAACACCGACAAGATCACGGTCAGGTAGTAGGGGAGCGACCCGCGCTGGACGCCGGCGGTGAGCCCGGTCGCCAGGCGGTCGAGCCCACGCATGGTCTTCCGGTAGGTGTCCGCCGCGCTCGGCGACCCGGAGAGCCGGTGCTGCACGGCCTCCACCCGGCGTCGTGCGAGGAACAGGAGGACACCGCCGACGAGGGTGATCGCGGAGAGGCCGAGTGCGGGCTCGAGCCCGTGCCAGAGCGCCAGGTGCGGGACCTCGCCCTCGGGCAGTGCGGCCGCGGTGGCGGCGGGCTCGATGCCGTGCGCGACGACGGGGGTGAGCACGCCCAGCGCGAGGCCGGCGACGGCGAGGACGGACGGCACGACACCCAGCCCGTGCAGGCCGTGTGCCTCGGTGTCCGGCACGCCGGGCTTCCGGGCGAAGGTGCCCCAGAGGAACCGGAGCGAGTACGCGACGGTGAGCACCGAGCCGAGGGTCACCCCGACGAGCGCGATCCACGCCCAGGCGGCCTGCGGCCCGTGCAGCTCCTCGAGGAAGCCGGTCAGGACGGCCTCCTTCGCGACGAACCCGATCGTCGGCGGGATGCCCGCCATCGACGCGAGCGCGAGGACGGCCACGACGACCAGCCAGGGCAGCTTCCGCCCGAGTCCGCTGAGCTTCCGCAGGTCGCGGGTGCCCGTCACGTGGTCGACCGCACCGACGACCAGGAACAGCGTGGACTTGAAGGTGGCGTGGGCGACGAGCAGCGCGACCCCGCCCAGGGCGACGGCCGGTGCGCCCCAGCCCGCGGCGAGCACGAGGAAGCCGAGCTGGGCGACCGTGCCGTAGGCGAGCAGCAGCTTGACGTCGGTCTGCCGCAGCGCGCGGTATCCGCCGATCAGCATGCCGAGCACGCCGAGCACCGTGATCGTCTCGCGCCAGCCGGTCAGCAGCGCGAACGCTGGGGCCAGCCGCGCGACCAGGTAGATGCCGGCCTTGACCATCGCGGCGGCGTGCAGGTAGGCGCTGACCGGGGTCGGCGCGGCCATCGCTGCCGGGAGCCAGAAGTGGAAGGGGACGATCGCCGACTTCGTCAGCGCGCCGAGGAGCACGAGGACGACCGCGACGGGCACGAGCGGCCCGGGACGGTCGACGAGCTCCGGCGCCTGCGCGATGATCCCCGACAGGCTCGTGGTGCCCGCGGTGACCGACAGGGCGACCAGTCCGGCGAGCATCGCCAGGCCGCCGGCGGTCGTCACGACGAGGGCCTGCATGGCGGCGGCCCGGCTCGCGCGCTTGTCGGCGTCCTGCCCGATGAGCAGGTACGAGAAGACCGTCGTGGCCTCCCACAGCACGAAGAGCACGATCACGTCGTCAGCGACGACCAGGCCGTACATCGACCCGGCGAACGCGGTCAGGACGGACGCGAACCGGCCCAGTCCGGGCTCGTCCCGCTCGAAGTACGACGCGCAGTAGACGAGTACGAGCGCCCCGACGACGGACACGACCAGGGCGAGGACCCACGACAGGGCGTCCATCCGCAGGGACAGTGCCAGGTCCAGCTCCGGGATCCACTGCCACCGACTCGTGACCCCGCCGTGGAGGGCGGCATCGGTCTGCGCGACGGTCAGCACCGCGGCGGCGGCCGGAGCGAGGGCGGCGACGTAGAACACGCGTCGCCCCATCAACGGGGTCAGGGCGGGGACGATCAGGGCGACGATCGCGAACGCGACGAGGACGGAGACCATCGGGCACCTCCTCGGGGTCGGGCTGCAGTCCGGCTCACTGGGCCCTCACAGACTACGGAGAGGCGGATGGCAACTTCCTGAACGACCGGACAGCTGGCGCGAGCGCTCCCTCCACTCTGCTCCGCGCCGGAGCAGTGCGCGCGGGCTCGACCTCAGCGACCGTGCGCGCGCGCCGGGACCTGTGTCGCGAGCTTGCCGCCGGACACGTCGAGGAGTGTGCCCGTGATGTACGCGGACGCGTCGCTCGCCAGGAAGACCAGCAGGTCGGCGACGTCGTCCGGCGTCTCCCACCGCCGGAGCGACAGCGTGTCGAGGAGTCGGTCCTGGTCGGCCTGCGGCATCCCGGCGAACCCGTTCATCGCGGTCGGCACCATCCCGGGGGCGTAGGCGTTCACGGTGATGCCCCACGGGCCGAGCTCCGACGCGAGCACCCGCGTGAACGAGACGACCGCGGCCTTCGACGCCGCGTAGGCCGCGCTCCCGACGCTCGGCACGATCGCCGCGAACGACGCCGCGTTGACGATCCGCCCGCGTCCGGCCGCCTGCATCACCGGCGCGACCGCCTGGCTGACCAGGAAGGTGCCGCCGAGGTTGACGTCCATGCAGCGCCGCCACTCGTCCCACCCGAGCTCGGCGACGGTCCCGGTGACGTTGATGCCGGCGTTGTTGACGAGCACGTCGACGGTGCCGTGTCGGCGCACGACCTCGTCCACGGCGTCGCGGACGGAGCCCGGGTCGGCGACGTTGCACACGACCCGGTCGACGCCGTCCCCACCGTCGTCGTCGAAGGCGAGGTCGAACGCGACGACGCGGCACCCCTCGGCGGCGAAGCGCGCGGCCAGGGTCCGGCCGATCCCCCGACCGGCTCCGGTGACGACCACCACGCGGTCGGTCAGGTCGAGGTGCATCGTCGCTCCCGTCGTCGGTCTGCTCCGGCAACGGAGGGCGCCCGTGCCGTGGATCGTCGTACTGTTCGAGTATGACGGCGAAGGTGCTCTGGGTCACGGGTGGCGGCAGCGGGATGGGGGCGGCGAGCGCGGTCGCCGCGGCCCGCGACGGGTGGACGGTGGTGCTCAGCGGTCGACGCCCGGACCGGCTCGAGCAGGTCGCGGACGAGGTCAGGGCGGTCGGCGGGACGGCGGAGGTGCTGCCGCTCGACGTGACCGACGCCGACGCCGTGTCCGCCGCGCGTGGTGCCGTGCTCGACCGGCACGGCCGTGTCGACGGCCTGGTGCTGGCGGCGGGGCTGAACACGCCGGCGCGGCGCTGGGACGACCAGTCGCTCGCCGACGTCCGTGCCGTCCTCGCCACGAACACGACGGCGGTGGTGACGGTCGTCGACGCGGCGCTCCCGGCGCTCCGGGAGTCGGGCGGCGTGGTCGTGGTGGTGTCGTCCTACGCGGGCTGGTCCTTCCAGCCCGGGGCCGGCGTCGCGTACTCGGCGAGCAAGACCGCCCTGGGGTCGATCGTCCGGACACTGAACCAGCAGGAGGCCGAGCACGGGGTGCGCGCCACCCACCTGTGCCCGGGCGACGTCGCCACGGACTTCCTCGACCAGCGACCCGAGGTCCCCGACGCGGCGGCGCGCGCCCGGATGCTGCAGCCGGAGGACGTCGGCCGGACCGTCGCCTTCGTGCTCGGACAGCCCGCGCACGTGAGGATCGACGAGCTGGTCCTGTCGCCCGTCGCGCAGCGGTGACCAGCGCCTCCGGCCGGGTGCTCGAGGGGATCGGTGCCGCCGTCGTCGGCGGCACCTCCGCCCCGGCGAGCCGCCTCAGCACCGATGACCTGGTGGCGTGGTCGGGCGCGAGCCGCAGCATCGTGCGCCGTACCGAGCACCGACCGGGGCACGACCTGGGATGATCGAGTCCGGCGTGCCCGCGCCGACGGAGGTGACCGGTGAACGCAGCACAGGAGATGGTGCTCCAGCTCGTCGGCACGCCCTGGGCCTTCCTCGTCGTCGGGCTCGTGCTCGCCGCGGGCAGCGTCGCGGTCTTCCTCCCGAGCCAGGCACTCGTCGTGGCCGTCGGCACCCTGCTGGTCGGGGGTGACGGCGGACTCCTGCCGGTCCTCGTCCTCGTCGTCGCGGCGACGGTCGGCATGGTGCTCGGCGACGTCGCACTGTGGCACCTCGCACGGACGGTCGACCTCGGCTCGCGCTCGTGGTTCAGCCGCCCGAAGGTCCGGAAGGCGCGGGAGTCGATCGACGCCCGGTACCGCAAGGCCCCGGGGCGGATCGCCGTCCTCGGTCGGTTCATCCCGATGGGCCGGCTCACCACGAACCTGGTCGGTGCCGACAGCGGCCTCGACCTCCGGCGCTTCCTCGTCACCTGTCTCGTCGCCGACGTGGTCTGGGCGGCGTACTGCGTCGGCATCGCCGCGGCCACCGGGAGCTGGAGTCGCGACCAGCCCTTCCTCGTGACGACCCTCGCGGTCGTGGCGTCGATCATGCTCGGCCTCGGGATCTCCGCGGTCGAGAAGGCCCTGCGTCGCCGCGCCGAGGCCGCTGCACCCGCCTGACGTCGTAGCGTGGAGGGCACCGTCCGGAGGAGGACACGTGCCGAGCCTGACCGAACTCGTCCCCGACCCCGACGCGCTCGAGCGGATCGCCACGGGCAGCACCTGGGCCGAGGGGCCGTGCTGGATCCCGTCGACCCGCACGGTGCGGTGGTCGGACATCCCGGGTGACCGGATCCTCCAGTGGCACCAGCAGTCCGGCGAGACGACCGTGTACGCGTCGGGCGTCGAGTACACGAACGGCCGGACCCTCGACCGTGACGGTTCCGTCGTGCAGTGCTCACACGGTCGGCGACGGGTCGAGCGTGACCGGGACGGCGTGGTCAGCGCGGTCGTCGACGGCTGGGCGGACGCGCGGCTGAACTCGCCGAACGACGTCGTGGTCACCCGGGACGGTGCGATCTGGTTCACCGACCCGGCGTACGGCATCACGCAGCCGCGCGAGGGGCACCCGGGGGAGCGGGAGTACGGCGACCACTGGGTGTTCCGCTGCGGTCCGGACGGCGGAGACCTGCGCCCCGTGGTGCTCGACGTCGACGAGCCGAACGGCCTCGCCTTCTCGCCCGACGAGCGCTTGCTGTACGTGGCGAGCTCCTCGTCGGAGGAACCGGTCGTCCGCGCCTACGACGTCGACGAGGCGAGGGTGAAGAACGGTCGTGTGTTCGCCCGGCTCGACGAGGGAGAGGGTGTGCCGGACGGCATCCGGGTCGACGCCCACGGCAACGTGTGGTCGTCGACGCACCGGGGTGTGACGGTGTTCGCGCCCGACGGCGACCGCATCGGCGACGTCCCGGTCCCCGAGGTCGTGGCCAACCTGTGCTTCGGCGGCGACGACGGCACCACCCTGTTCGTCACCGCGACGACCTCGCTCTACCGCATCGCGACCACGACGAGGGACGCGGCTGCCGTATCCTGACCCGGCCATGCAGTGCGACTACTTCGACCGGGGGGTGTGCCGGTCGTGCACGCTCATGGGCCAGCCCTACGGCGACCAGGTGCTCGACAAGGAGATCCGCACGCGCGAACTCCTGCGCGACGCCGTCGATGCTGCCGGGGGCACGGGGTCGGTCGAGTGGCTGCCGGCGATCACCAGCCCGGAGTCCGGCTACCGCAACAAGGCGAAGATGGTCGTCGGCGGGACGGTGCAGCGCCCCACGGTGGGGATCCTGGACCACCGGCAGCGCGGCGTGGACCTGCGGCGCTGCGGCATCTGCACGCCGGGCATCCAGCGGGCGCTCCCGGTCCTGGCGGACTTCGTCGCCGACGCCGGGCTGATCCCGTACGACGTCGCGGCCCGTCGGGGCGAGCTCAAGTTCGTGCTCGTGACCGAGTCCCCGGACGGCGAGCTCATGGTGCGCTTCGTGCTGCGCTCCGAGGGGCAGCTGCCACGACTGCGTGAGCGCCTCGACGACCTGCGGCGGGTGCTGCCCGAGGCGGTCGTGGTCACCGCGAACCTGCTCCCGGAGCACAAGGCCGTCACCGAGGGGGACCGCGAGGTGGTGCTGACCGACCAGGAGACGCTGCCGATGCGCTTCGGCTCGATCACGATGCACCTGCGACCGCAGAGCTTCTTCCAGACGAACACGAGCGTCGCGCGTCAGCTGTACGACCAGACGTCGGCGTGGATCGACGAGGTCGGGCCGGCCTCGATGTGGGACCTCTACTGCGGTGTCGGTGGCTTCGCCCTGCACGCAGCGCGCCCGGGCCGTGCCGTCACGGGCATCGAGACGAGTCGTGAGGCCATCCGTTCCGCGAAGCAGTCCGCCCGCGAGGCCGGACTGACCGACGTCCGCTTCGCCGCCGACGACGCGACCGAGCACGCCCTCCGCGCACGGTCCGACGCGCTGCCCGAGCTGGTCGTCGTGAACCCGCCGCGCCGGGGGATCGGCGAGACGCTCGCGACGTGGCTCGAGGAGTCCGACGTCGAGCACGTCGTCTACTCGAGCTGCAACCCGGTCACCCTCGCGAAGGACCTCGCGCGCATGCCGTCGCTCCGCCTGCGGCGGGCGCGCGTGCTCGACATGTTCCCGCAGACCGGTCACCTGGAGGCCGTGACGCTGCTGTCCAGGCGATGACCAGGACGCGACCAGGCGGCGGTCGGGAGGCTCGCTGCCAGGCCGCCACGGGCCTCCCGTTCGCAGCATTGCCAGGAAACTGCCAAGGTCGCGTACCCGGGTACAGACGGATCTGCATGCCCATGGTGATCGAGGCACTCAGGAAGTCCGGTGGGGGACATAGCACTCACGGGTAGAACTCATTGTCTCGGTTTGATAACAGTCGCGAATTTCCTATGGTTGCCGACCAGCGCCACCGGCACGAGACCACTGCCCCCGGCGGCGCACCCCACGACATGACCGCGATCGGTCGGGACGGGCAGTGGCGACCGGGTCCGCTCAGGCGGGCTCCAGGTCCGTGGTCCCGGTGGAGCGATCAACCATGAAGAAGCTTTCCCGTACCCGCACCATCGTCGGTGGCCTGGCCTTCGCCGGCATCGCCGCGACCGGTGTCGGCCTCGCGGCAGCACCCGCGAACGCTGCGTCCGGCTCGACCTGGGACGCCCTCGCGCAGTGCGAGTCCGGCGGCAACTGGGCCATCAACACCGGCAACGGCTACTACGGCGGCCTGCAGTTCAACCTCGGCACCTGGCAGGCGAACGGTGGCTCCGGCAACCCGGCGTCCGCGAGCCGCGAGGCCCAGATCGCCGTGGCCGAGCGCGTCCTCGCCTCGCAGGGGTGGGGCGCCTGGCCGGCCTGCTCCGCGAAGCTCGGTCTGAGCGGTACCACGGGTGCGGCTCCGCAGGCCGCGGCCCCCGCCGCACCGCAGCAGCAGGCCGCGCCGCAGCAGGCGGCGCCGAAGGCGACCACGCAGGCCGCTCCGAAGGCAGTCGCGCCGGCCGCTCCGAAGGCGGCCGTGTCGAGCAAGCCCGCCGCCGTGCCGACCAGCGGGAAGACGTACACGATCCAGTCGGGCGACACGCTCGACACGATCGCGACGAAGCTGAACATCGACGGCGGCTACATGAAGCTCTGGGCCGCGAACACGTCGACCATCGACGATGCGAACCTGATCTACGCCGGCCAGGAGCTCCAGCTCCCCGCCTGATCGACCTCCGATCCGACACGAGACCCCCGTGGCACACGCGCCACGGGGGTCTCGTGCTGTCCGGAACCGTCCGGCGGAACGCTTCAGCGCGGCCGGTCGTCGAGCCACCGCTGCAGGTCGTCCGACCGCAGCGCGGTGGAGATCGCGGCGCGGTCGTGCTCGTCGAGACTGACGAAGGACTGGCCGTCGGGGGTGGTCCCGCCGCCCGCGGTCGGCATCGTGAACGTGACGAGGTCGTCCGGCCCGATCCCGCGCAACGACCACCCGAGGCGGGCGATCACCGCGGCGTCGAGGCCGGGGTCGACCGCCAGGTGAGCGCTCGTCGCGGTGACGAACTCCTGCAGCCGGCCCGGGTTCGTCAGGGTGCCGCGGGAGACGACCTGGTCGAGGACCCCGCGCAGGAACGCCTGCTGGTTCCGGACGCGGGTGTGGTCGGCGTCGGCGAAGGCGTACCGCTCCCGCACGAACGCCAGGGCCTGCTCGCCGTCGAGGCGGTTCGCGCCGCGGACGAACCGGTGGCCCCTCGCCGTGAAGTCCTGCGGGGACTGCACCGTCACCCCGCCGAGCGCATCCGTCATGTCCGCGAACCCGGCGAGGTCGACCTCGGCCACGTGGTCGATCCGCACGTCGAGCAGCTGCTCCACCGTCTGCACCGTGAGCGGGACGCCGCCCCAGGAGTACGCGGCGTTGATCTTCGCCGGGCCGTGACCGGGGACGTCGACCCACGAGTCGCGCATGATCGACATGAGGTACACGTGCTCACGGTCCGCGGGCACGTGGGCCAGCATCAGCGTGTCCGATCGCCCGCCGGCAGCACGGTCATCGTCGGCGTCGAGGCCGGCGCGGGAGTCGGAGCCGATGAGCAGGACGTTCACGGCGTCGCCGGAGGGTGCGGGGCGGGCGCCGGCGGGGAACGGGTCGGCGATCGCTTCGGCGTGGGTGTCGAAGCTCCGCGCAAGGCTCCCGACGAAGGCTGCTGCGACGACCGCGAGCACGGTGGCGACGCCGACGAGGGCGCCGACGGTGGCGAGCAGCGCGACGAGCACCGGGTGCTTCCGCCGAGTGGTCGACCGGGTGTGCTTCGTGGCCGCTCTGGCTTCGGCTGCTGCTGCCTCCGCCGCGGCTCGGGCAGCACGACGCTCGGACATCGGGACTCCTGCGGGTCAGGTCGGCCCTGTGCCGACCGGAGGAGTCTACTACATCTGGTATTTCAGTGCCACGAGCGGTGGAGGACGGCGGTCAGGCGTCGCCGCAGCTCGACGTCCTCGGGCAGGACCTCGCGCTCGATGTGCTGCGCGGTCTCCCATGCTCGGCGGCCCTCGTCGGTGACGGACACCACGCGGCGCCGTCGGTCCTCGGGGTGGGACGTCCGCTCGACCAGGCCGTCCCGCTCTGCTCGCTCGAGGGTCCGCGACATGGTCTGGGGCTGCACGCGCGCGGTCCTGGCGATCGTGTCGGCTCCGGTCGGGCCGGTCCGCAGCAGGATGTCGATCGCGACGAGGGCGGCGTGGGTCAGCCCGACCGCCCGCAGTCGCTCGTCCCACTCGCGCTCGACGGCACGTGCGGCGGCGGAGAGCAGGCGTCCGAGGGGCCACTGCTCCGCGGGTTCGTGCATGGTGGGAGTCTACGGCCGGACCTCGCGCGCACCGCTCGGGACGAGATCGTCAGCATGCTGATGATCGGTGTACGCTCGCCGTCGTGCCCCGGTTCCTGCGCGTCGTCCTGCCCGCCCTCGTCATCCTCGTCTGGCTCGTCGTGGCCGGGGTGGGCGGCCCCGTCTTCGGGAAGATCTCCGAGGTCGCCACGAACGACCAGACGTCGTTCCTGCCGGCATCGGCCGACGCGACGAAGGTGCAGGAGCGCGCCGAGGAGTTCCGACAGGCATCGGGAGCGCCCGCGATCGTCGTGCTCGAGCGCGACGGCGGCCTGACCCGCGACGACCTCGCGACGGCCACCCGGATCGCCGAGACCCTCGACCAGCGCGACGACGTGCAGGGCACGAGCCCGGTGATCCCGAGCGAGGACGGCGACGCGGCCGAGATCGTCGCGACGCTGACCGAGGACGCGGACACCGGCGACGCGGTCACGGCGATCCGGGGCGCGGTGGACGACGCGCTGCCCTCCGGCGTGGCCGGGTACGTCACCGGCCCGGCGGGCTTCACCGCCGACCTGACCGAGGCGTTCGCGGGCATCGACGGCCTGCTGCTCGGGGTGGCGCTCGCCGCGGTGTTCGTCATCCTGGTCGTGGTCTACCGCTCGCCGCTGCTGCCGTTCCTGGTGCTCGGCACGGCCACCTTCGCCCTGTGTGCCTCGATCCTCGTCGTGTACGCGCTGGCGAAGGCGGGCGTGGTGACCGTCAACGGGCAGGTGCAGGGCATCCTGTCGATCCTGGTGATCGGTGCGGCGACGGACTACGCGCTCCTCTACACGGCGCGCTACCGCGAGGCGCTACGCGAGCACCGCACCGGCTGGGAGGCGACGCGGGCCGCACTCCGCGGAGCGTTCGAGCCGATCGTCGCCTCGGGCGGCACCGTCATCGTCGGGGTGCTCTGCCTGCTCCTGTCGGAC
This sequence comes from Curtobacterium sp. HSID17257, assembly GCF_003989515.1. Lineage (GTDB taxonomy): Bacteria > Actinomycetota > Actinomycetes > Actinomycetales > Microbacteriaceae > Curtobacterium. The sequence continues at coordinate 567 of NZ_RBLU01000056.1, read as the reverse complement.
CTGAACTCGAACAAGGCGCTCGGCCCGGTCGCGGCGATCGGGATCGCCTTCAGCCTGCTCGCCGCCCTCACCCTGCTGCCCGCCCTGCTGCTGGCGTTCCGCCGGGCGGCGTTCTGGCCCCTGCGACCGACCTTCGGTTCCGGCGGTCGTCCGACCACCGGTCCGGAGGCGACCGGGCTCTGGGCACGGATCGGGCGCCTCGTCGCGCGCCGGTCCCGCACGGTCTGGATCGTCTGCACGGTCGCGCTCCTGGCGATGGGCAGCGGTCTGATCGGGCTCCGGGCCGACGGCGTCCCGCAGAGCGACCTCGTGATCGGTGCGTCCCAGGCCCGGGACGGTCAGCGGGTCCTCGCCGACCACTTCCCCGGCGGATCGGGGAGCCCGGCGCAGGTCGTCGGTGCGGAGCGCGACCTGGACGCCCTCGTCGACGCCGTCCGCTCGGTCCGTGGGGTCGACGGGGTGGTCGCCGCCTCGACCGACTCACCGTCGGGCACGGTCCCCGTCAGCGGGGGAGTCGCCGGCACGGGAGCCGCCGGTGCGGACGCCGCCGCCGGGAGCGCCACGGGA
>NZ_RBLU01000055.1 GCF_003989515.1 Curtobacterium sp. HSID17257 | reverse complement strand
TCGGCACCGGCCGCCGAGTGTGACCGATCCGGCCCGCTCGGTGCAGCGCAGGCGGGCGTCAGGCGCCGTCGGGCGTCAGGCGCCGTCGGGCGTCAGGCGCCGTCGGGCGTCAGGCGCCGTCGGGGCGCGGGGACGCATCGAGCTCGGTCGCGACGACCCGCGGTGCCTCGGACATGAAGCGTCGGACGTCGAGGTCGACGATGATGTCCTGCGGCCGCAGCGGGCGGGTCAGGTAGAGCCCCTCGAGCGACGTCAAGCGCGAGAGCGCCACGTACGTCTGCCCCGCGCTGAACACCCGGTTGCCGAGGTCGACCACCGCGCGGTCGTACGTCGACCCCTGCGACTTGTGGATCGTGACCGCCCAGGCCAGGCGCAGGGGGAACTGCTGGAACTCCCCCACGGTGTCCTTCTTGAGCTCCTTCTTGTCCGGGTCGTAGGAGTACTTGAACTTCTCCCACACGGACGGCTGGACCTCGAACGACTCCCCGTCGACGTCGACCCACACGGTGTCCCGGATGGCCGTCACGACGCCGAGCGTGCCGTTGACCCAGCGCTGGTCGGGGTCGTTGCGCAGGAACATCACGTGCGCGCCGGGCTTCAGCTCGAGTGCCTCGTCCGCCGGGAAGTTCCGTCCCCCGAAGTCGCCGTTGACGTCGGCACGGGCGGTCTTCACCTTGCCGGGCAACCGGTCGAGCGCGGCCTTGTTGATCCGCGAGACCGTGTCGTTCCGGGTCGCCAGGGTGATGGCGTCGTCCGGCGACGGTCGGGCACCGGCGGTGTTGAGCTGCCCGGCGATGTCGGCGGTGACCCGCCCGTGCCGCACCGCCGTGAGCATCGCGGCGAAGGCGTCGTCACGCTGCCGGTGCACGGTCGCGAGCTCGACGATGTGCAGTTCGGCCTCGAGCCAGACCTTCGCGTCGAAGAACCACATCGACCGGTAGTGGTCGGTGAAGTACGCGCGCTCGTCCCCGTCGCCGGGCACCGGTGGCAGCTGGTACGGGTCCCCGAACATCACCACCTGGACGCCGCCGAACGCCTCGAACTGGCGCCCCCGGGCCTTGCGGAGTGACCGGTCCATCGCGTCGAGCAGGTCCGCGTTAACCATCGAGACCTCGTCGATGACCAGGGTGTCGATCGTGTTGAGGAGCTTCCGGGTCTCCGGGCCCTGCCGGAGCTCGGCGTCCGCGATGAGCCCGATCGGCAGCCGGAAGAGCGAGTGGATCGTCTGACCGCCGACGTTCAGCGCCGCGACGCCGGTCGGGGCGCAGATGACGACCTGCTTCTCGGTGTTCCACGACAGGTGGTTGAGGAGCGTGGACTTGCCCGTCCCGGCCCGACCGGTGATGAAGACGTGGTCGCGGGTGTGCTCGATGTACTCGAACACCGCCCGCTGCTCGGCGCTGAGCTCGACGCTCACCGTCCGGCCGTCCCCGGTGCCGGCGTGGTGTCGGCGCCCACCGCGGTGGCCTCGGCCGAGGGCCCGGGGTCGTGCGGGGCGCGTGCGCCGCGTGCGTCGTGCGGGTCGGGCGCTGCACGATCGCCGCGCAGTCGGACCAGCGTCACGACGACGACCGTCACGAGCAGCGCGACCCCCGCGAGGACGAGGACGATGCCGGCCCGTGCCTGGTCTGCGAGCGGGGTGGGACCCCACTCGCGGCCCATCGCGCCGAACCACGACGCCTGGAGCAGCCCGAGCGGCCCCTGCATCGCGATGCCGAGCGAGACGGTGCCCGCAGCCACGACGACCGCGCCGACGATCCGCACGAGCGCCGCGCCGGTGCTCGCCGTCCGGGCTCCGGCGGCGATCGGCGTCAGGAGCGTGGGCACGGCGAGCAGCCCCACGACCAGGAGCCCGAGGTCGACCAGGGTGCGGCCGGAGGGGTCGCTCACCGACCACCGGAGGACCTGGGTGGCGTAGAGCCCCCACCACACCGCGGCCAGGAGCACGAACGACGGGAACGGCTGTGCGAGGTACCGGACGACGCCGTTGTCGACGAGCAGGCCCGTCCACTCGCGGACGCCCGTCGACCCGTCGTCACGCGGGTGCACGGCGGCACGGATCAACCGGACGGGCGCCGCGGCCCAGAGGAGTGCGGGGACGACGAGCCCGAGCAGCACGTGCGCGCCGACGTTGGCGGACAGCAGGAAGCGGTCGTACGTGTGCAGCGAGCCGGACGTCGCCAGGACCAGCGTCACGACCGCGATCGCGGCGGCGATCGTGCGCTGCACCGGCCAGGAGACCCCGCGACGCCGCAGTCGGACCACGCCGGCGGTGTACGCGGCGGCGACGAGGACGGCGGCCATCAGCCAGAACAGGTCGACGTTCCAGGCGGTGAGCCATCCCCACGACCCCGGGTCGCCGGGGAGCGGGTCGTCGGTCAGCAGCTCGGCGGGGGTCGGGTTCGTGGTCTTGCTGAGGGCGACCTCGCCGACCGGGGTCGCGGTGCGCCCGAGTGCCGCGGCGAACCCGCTCGCGACCCCCATGACGGCGAGTTCGACGAGCACGAGGGTCCAGAACGGGCCGCGGCGCTCCGGGGCGTCGGTGAGCGACCGGATCGCCCGCCGACGCTGCACCGCGCCGAGCACGCCGATGCCGACGAGTGCCGCGGTCTTCACGAGCACGAGCACCCCGTACGGCGTGAGCAGGTTCGCCGGGGCGCCGACACGGATGATCGCGGAGGCCGTCCCCGACACGGCCACGAGCACGAAGCAGCCGAGCGCGATGCTCGAGTACCGCGCGACGACGAGCGGCAGCCGGTCACCGGGCAGCACGCCCCGCAGGAGCACGACGAGCAGCAGCCCGCCGACCCACAGCGCGGCGCCGACCAGGTGCAGCCCGAGCGCGGTGACGGCCGAGTCGTGGCTGGCGGTGCCGGCGGCGTGCCCCTGCTGCGCGAGCGGCACGAGTCCGACCATCGCGATGCCGGCGGTGAGCGCGACCATGCCACGCCCGCGGACCGCGAAGCAGAGCACCGTCACGGCGGCGGCGACGAGCACGGAGACCAGCCATGAGGTACCGAGGTCGGTCCCGGTGAGGAACACCCCCATCGACTGGCCGAACTGCTCGTCGAGGCTCAGGGCCGACCCGGCGACGGACAGGAACGTGAAGAAGGTCGTGGCCGCGGCGGCGACGGTCCAGACCCCGGCGGCACCGGCCGCGACGTCGATCGCACGGTTCCACTCGGGGCGACTGCGCGACAGTCCGACGACGGTGAGCGTGAGGCCGCCGATCGTCGCTGCTGCACTGAGGTCGACGACCAGCCGGGCGATCGGCAGACCGAAGCGGACGACCGCTCCCGGGTCCGCGATGAGCGCACGGTCCGCCCCGCCGCCGATCACGAGGGCGACGAGGAGCGAGACGAACCCGACGAGCAGCAGCACGGCGGGGCCGGCGATGCGTGCGATCCGGTCCACCCGACAAGCCTAGGCGGTGCCCGGCCGACCACGGCACGCCGGTGGGCCGACCTGTGGGCGGTGGGCGGTGCCTCCCGGCTGTGCAGGAGAGCCGCCCGCCGGATGCAGCGGCCCCGGGAACGACGGAAGGGACGGCCGAGGCCGTCCCTTCCGGTGCTGCTGAGCGGTCTTACTTGACGGCAGCCTTGAGCTTGGAGCCGGCGCTGACCTTGACCGAGTCGCTCGCGGCGATCTCGATGGCGTCACCCGTCTGCGGGTTGCGGCCGGTGCGCGCGGCGCGGTGGGTCTTCTCGAAGGCGATCCAACCCGGGATCGTGACCTTGGTGCCGTCGGCGACCGACGACGAGACGACGCTGAACAGCGCGTCGACGACGCCGTTGACGGTGGCCTGGCTCTGGCCGGACTCCTGCGCGACGGCAGCGACGAGCTCGGTGCGGTTCAGTGACTTGTCAGCCATGGATGTCCTCCTCGGACTTCTTGCAGTGTCGGTGGGACGTCGGGACGCCCGCCCGCCCGGAGCGGGGTGCCCTGGACGTGGTGGTCCCGAGGACGAGCACGCCCGGCGGAACCGTCAGCGAACCTACCAGCCGAGCGGGGTGCGGACGACCGACTCGCCCGGATTTCCGGGGTTGTCGAGGGTCTGGAGGGGTCCGAGTGACGGATGTGGCGACCGTGTACCCCGCTCGGGCCCGGGACGACGAACGCCCCGTCCCTCTGCAGGGACGGGGCGTTCGGTGGAGCTGGTGCTTACCAGGAGCTCTTCGTGATGCCCGGCAGCTCGCCACGGTGGGCCATGTCGCGGAAGCGGACACGGCTGATGCCGTACTCACCGAGGTGGCCACGGGGGCGACCGTCGATGGCGTCGCGGTTGCGGTAGCGGACCGGCGACGCGTCGCGCGGGAGCTTCTGCAGGCCGACGCGGGCGGCCTCACGCGACTCGTCGGTGCCGTTCGGGTCCACGAGGGCCTTCTTCAGCTCGAGACGACGCTCGGCGTAGCGCGCGATGACCTCGGCGCGCTGGTTGTTCTTCGCGATCTTGCTCTTCTTCGCCATGCTTAGCGCTCCTCACGGAAGTCGACGTGCTTGCGGATCACCGGGTCGTACTTCTTGAGCACGAGGCGGTCCGGGTTGTTGCGACGGTTCTTCTTGGTCACGTAGGTGAACCCGGTCCCCGCGGTGGAGCGGAGCTTGATGATCGGACGGACGTCCTGACCCTTCTTGGCCATCAGATCTTCTCCCCACGGGCGAGGAGATCCTTGACGACAGACTCGATGCCGCGTGCGTCGATCACCTTGATGCCCTTAGCGCTGAGCGTGAGCGTGACGTTACGACGAAGCGAGGGCACGTAGTACGTCTTCTTCTGCACGTTCGGGTCGAAGCGGCGCTTCGTCCGGCGGTGCGAGTGCGAGATGTTGTGTCCGAAGCCGGGGGTGGCTCCGGTCACCTGGCACACTGCTGCCATGGTTTCCTCCTGAGGTACCGAGCGACCGGACGGCCGCTCCCAAGGTCACTTGCCTGGCGCACACGCGCTCGTCACCGGAGGTGACCGCAGCGAGGGGGTTGTGCGCGCCGCCCAGGCCCGCTGACCCTGTCGAAGGACCGTCGGACACCGCGCGACCGCGGCGTACGCGACGGTCGGAGGGCTTGGAACAACTGGGTCTGCCACGCGGACGCGGCGGACCAGGGGTCAACGTTACGGGACGGCCGCGCGTGTCGCAAGCCGGGCCTCCCGACCGGGTCCCACCGGTACCGGCCTGGACGCGCGGCTCGGCCCCGTCACGCCGGTTCCGGTCCGGCCCGTCGGCCCACCGAGTGGGTGCCTTCTGTCGCGCTCGACCGTCTCCACCGACGATCTCTGCCCGCGGGGCAGGTCACCGACGGCATGTCGTGCTCGCTCGGTGCCGGCCGCCCGGCGGCTCGGCAGCACCGCACCCGGACGCCCGGACGCCCGGACGCCCGGACGCCCGGACGCCCAGCCGACCAGCTGACCAGCCGCGCCGGCGCCTACGGCCCCGCGGTCGGCCGCGGTGCCAGCGCCTGCACCAGCAGCGCGCCGAGCTCCCTCGGGGCCGTGAACATCGGCCAGTGCCCGGTCTCGAGCCCCAGGATCGTCAGGTCATCCACCGCGACGAGCTCCGTCGTCCACGCGTGGTGCTCGGCCACCATGGCCGCGAGGTCCTCCGCCGGGAGCTCGCACGACACCACCGTCGCGGGGATCGCGTGCCGTGCGGGGTCGGCGTAGTGGAAGGGATCGGTGGGCACGGCCGCGGGCTCCGGGACCGCCCGCCGCTCGAGGTCCTCGCGCCGTTCCGGCGTCATGCCGCGCACCGTCGCCGGCTCCCACACGTCCCACGACGGCAGCGGCACGACGCCGTCCACCACGGGCAGTTCGTCGTTGACGACGGCTCCGTCCGGTCCGGGGAAGGTGTCGACGTAGAGCAGGTGCGCCACGAGCGACGGCCGCTGGTCCGCCGCCATGAGCACCATCGGGCCGGCACCGGAGTGCCCGGCGAGCGCGACGGGCTCGTCCGGCGTCGCCACGGCGTCGAGGACCGCCACGATCTCGGCGACCTGCTCGTCGAGCGTGTCACCGGTCCGCGTGATCGCCTGGACGGAGTGCCCGGCCTCCTGCAGGACGGGCGCCACCTCGTCCCATGCGCTCGCGTCGAGCCAGAACCCCGGGACCAGGATGACGTGCATGCGCGGGAGGTTACTCGCCGGTGCGCGCCGCGGTGCAGACCGCGCACTCGCCGAAGATGTCGACGACGTGGCTGGCGTTCGTGAAGCCGTTCGCCGCCGCGACCTCCTGCGCCCACCGCTCGACCGGGTCCGCCTCGATCTCGACCGTGCGGCCGCAGTTCCGGCAGATCAGGTGGTGGTGGTGCGCGTCGGTCGTGCAGGCCCGGTACAGCGACTCGCCGTCCTGCTGCAGGGAGTCCGCGTCACCCTCCGTCGCCAGGTCGGCGAGTGCCCGGTACACGGTGGCCAGCCCGATCGTGGAGCCGCCGTCCCGCAGGTGCTGGTGGAGCGCCTGCGCGCTGACGAACCCCTCGGTGCCGGACAGTGCGCTGCGCACGGCCTCACGCTGCCAGGTGTTCCGCTTCGGCTTCTGCACGGCGTTCACGCGGTGACTCCTTCCCTGCGGGTCGCGTCGGTCGACGCGTCGGTCCCGGTCTGGAGGCGCGACCCGCCCCCGTCGGTCTGCTCACGGTCCGCGATGCGGTCGCGTCCGCGCCTGTCCCTGCGGCTGCCGACGATCCGGCACACCACCCAGATCACGAACGAGATCGTCGTGACGTAGGGGCTGATCGGCAGCCCACCGCCGAGTGCCAGCAGGATGCCACCGACGACCGACACGACCGCGAACACGGTCGAGAGCACCGGGACGACGACCGGGTGCGAGGTCAGGCGGAGTGCTGCGGCGGCCGGGGTGACGAGCAGCGAGAGCACCAGCAGCGCGCCGACGATCTGCACGGACACCGCCGTGGCGAGCCCGAGCGCGAGCATGAACACGATCGCGAGCATCCGCACCGGGACCCCGGCAGCGGCGGCGACGTCGGGGTCGACCGACGAGAACATCAGCGGGCGCCAGATGACCAGGAGCGTCACGACGACGATCGCGGAGACGACGATCAGCGAGGTCAGCTGCGGGTTGTCGACCGAGACGATCTGCCCGGTGAGCAGCCCGAACTTGTTGGCCGCCCGGCCCTTGTAGAGCGCCAGGCAGAGGATGCCGAGCCCGAGGCCGAACGGCATGAGCACGGCGATGATCGAGTTCCGGTCCCGAGCCCGCGAGCCGAGCAGGCCGATGAGCAGCGCGGCGACGACCGAGCCGACGAGCGACCCGGTGACGACGTTCACGCCGAACAGCAGCGCGGCGCTGGCCCCGGCGAAGGACAGCTCCGAGATGCCGTGCACCGCGAAGGGCATGTTGCGGGCGACGACGAACGGGCCGATGAGCCCGCCGACGATGCCGAGCACCGCGCCGGCCCAGATCGAGTTCTGCACGAGCACGAGGAGCTCGCCGTAGTCCTGGAACGAGAAGACGGTCGACAGCACGTCCATCAGATGCGCCCTTCGTCCGGGGTGGTGGCGTGCGGGTCGGGGTCGCAGTGGTGGTGCGCGCCGGTCTGGTCGTGGGCCTCGTTCGCGCCGACGATGACGATCCGGCCCATGGTGCGGACGACGTCGACGGGCGTGCCGTACAGGTCGGTGAGCACGTCGGCTCGGAGGACCTCGTCGGGGGCGCCGATGCGGAAGCGTCCGCCGGCGATGTAGAGGACACGGTCGACGACGTCGAGGATGGGGTTGACGTCGTGGGTGACGAACAGCACGGCGGCGTCCTGATGTCGGCGCTGCCGGTCGATCAGCTCGGTGACGCCGCGCTGGTGGCGGAGGTCGAGCGAGATGAGCGGCTCGTCGCAGAGCAGCAGGGCGGGGTCGGCGGCGATCGCCTGCCCGACGCGGGTGCGCTGCTGCTCGCCGCCGGACAGTTCGGCGACCGGGGCGTCGGCGAACGCGGTGGCACCGACCTCGTCGAGGATCCGGTCGACCCGAGCGCGCTCGGCCCGGCTCGCGGGCAGGACCCCCCACCGGGAGCCGGTCACCCCCTGAGCGATCATGTCCCGCGCGCGCAGCGGCGTGCCGGACTCCATGAGGCGCTGCTGCGGGATGTACCCGATCCTCCGGTGCCCGCGCCGGACGGGCTGCCCGAGGAACGACATCGTCCCGCTCGTCAGGCGCTGCTGCCCGAGGACCGTGCGCAGCAGCGAGGTCTTGCCGGCGCCGTTCGGCCCGAGCACGGCGACGAACTCACCGGGCGCCAGGTCGAGGTCGAGGTGCGACCAGAGCGCGCGGGAGCCGTACGACAGCGCGGCGTCGCGGAGGGCGAGCACGGCGGAACCGCCACGGCCGGGGGCCGCAGCGGTTCGCGAGGGGGTCTGGACCGCGGTCACTTCGTGAGCGCCCCCGTGATCTCGTCGATGTTCGCCTGCTGCCACGAGACGTAATCCTCCCCCTTCGGGAGCGTCTCCGTCACACCGACGACCGGGATGTCGGCCTGGTCGGCAGCCTTCTTGACCTGCTCGGTCTCTGCGCTGGAGGTCTGCTCGTTGTAGGCGAGCAGCTCCACCTGCTTCTCGGTGAACAGCTTGAGGGTGTCGTTGAGCGCCGCCGGCGGGACGTCGTCGCCCTCCTCGATCGCCTCCGAGAAGGCCTCGGGCGTGACGTTGTCCAGGCCCATCGCGTCGAACAGGTACCCGGGCACCGGCTCGGTGTACGACACCTTCTGACCGTCGACCTTCTCCTTCGCCGCGGCGGTCTGCGACTCGAGGTCGTCGAGCTTCGTGGTGAGGGCCTTCGCGTTCCGCTCGAAGGTGTCGGCGTGCGCTGAGTCGAGCTTCGTCAGGCGCTGCTCGAGGTCGGCCACGAGCTTCACCATGGTCGGGTAGTCGTAGAACACGTGCTCGTTGAACTCCGCGTCGCCGCCCTTGTCGAGCCCGGAGAGGTCCACCACGTTGATCGTGTCGGCCTTCGTGTTCGATGCCTTCGCCAGGGTGGTCATGAAGTCGTCGTACCCGCCGCCGTTCTCGATGAGCAGGTCGGCCTTCGACACCGCGAGCTGGGTCTTCGCGCTCGACTCGAACGAGTGCGGGTCCTGCGAGGGGTCGTCGAGGATGCTCGTGACCTCGACGTCGTCGCCGCCGATCTCCTGCGCGATCGAGCCGTAGACGTTCGTCGATGCGACGACCCGGACCGTCCCGTCGCCCGAGGCGTCACCGGAGGCGGAGGACGTGGCGCACCCGGTCAGTGCGAGGGCTGCGGCGCCGACGACGAGCGGCAGGGCGAGGAAGCGGCGGTTCTGCATGCTGCGAGCGTACGGCTTGCTGATAACGGTTGTCAAAATCAACCGCCCGACGGTCTGGAGGCGCGGGGCCAGCTGGCACCGCGCCTCCCGTCCGACGAGTGCACGGTCAGGGCTTCGTGGCCGCGTCGATCGTGTTGTCGGCGATCGTGTCGTCCTCGCGGCCGGGTGTCCGCAGGTTCCACTTCTTGATCACGAACGAGAACAGGAAGTAGTAGACGACGGCGTACGCCAGGCCGATCGGGATGAGCCAGATCGCCCCCTCGGCCTTGCCGAAGTTGAGCACGTAGTCGATGGCGCCGGCCGAGAACGAGAAGCCGTCCCGGATGCCGAGCGCGTTGACCAGCGCCAGCGAGGTGCCCGTGAGCACCGCGTGGATGACGTACAGCGGGAACGCCACGAACATGAACGAGTACTCGAGCGGTTCGGTGATGCCCGTGACGAACGAGGTGAGCGCCGCCGAGAGCATGATGCCGCCGACGAGCTTGCGGTTCTGCGGCTTGGCGTTGCGCCAGATGGCGAGCGCACCGGCGGGGAGCGCGAACATCATGATCGGGAAGAACCCGGTCTGGAAGATGCCGGCGGTCGGGTCCCCGTTGAGGAAGCGGGCGATGTCGCCGTGCCAGATCGTGGTGCCGTCGTTGAAGCTCCCGAGCTGGAACCACGGGAAGAAGTTGAGCAGCTGGTGCAGGCCGATCGGGATCAGCATGCGGTTCGCGAAGCCGAAGATGCCGCCGCCGATCACAGCGTTGTCGGCGACCGCCTGACCCGCTGCCGTCAGGGCGATGTCGAAGTAGCGGTACACGAAGGACATCAGGACCGCGATCACGAGACCGGCGGCGGCCGTCAGGATCGGCACCAGGCGGCGACCCGAGAAGAAGCCGAGGAAGTCCGGCATCTTCGTCCGGTGGAAGCGCTGCCACATCGTTGCCGCGACCAAGCCCATCACGATGCCGCCCAGGACGCCGTAGTTGATCATCTTCTGGTCGCCGTTCGCGTCCTCGACGCCCGCCAGGACGATCGGTGACATGACCTTCCAGACCTCGTACATGACCATGTAGCCGACGACCGCGGCGAGCGCCGTGGTGCCGTCCGACTTCTTCGCCCAGCCGATCGCGATGCCGACCGCGAAGAGGAGCGGCAGCCACGTGAAGATCGCGTTGCCCGCGGCGCCGATGACCGAGGCACCCTGCTCGAAGCCGGGGATCGCGCCGAGCATGTCGCTCTGTCCGAGGCGGTTCAGGATGCCCGCGGCCGGCATGACCGCGATCGGCAGGAGCAGGCTCCGACCGAGGCGCTGGGCGTTCGCGAAGAGCTTCGACTGCTTCTTCGGGGTCTTCTTCTCCGGCACGTCCGTTGCAGCAGCGGTGCTCATCGGCGTTCCTCTCGTCATCGGGTGGAGCTGGGGCACTGGGGAGTTGAGTCACGTGCACGGCCCGGGTAGCCTCGGCGGTACCGCCGGGAGCGGTCCTGTCCGGTCATGACCAGTTCCGTAGTCTGAACCGGTGACCAGATGCGTGTCAACCCGGCACGGAATCCGCAACGAGGAGGAAACGATGGCCGACATCAAGGCAGCCGACATCATCGCCGCACTGGGTGGCGCGGACAACATCGACGAGGTCGAGGGCTGCATCACGCGCCTCCGCGTCGAGGTGGAGGACGGCGACCTCGTGGACAAGGCCGCCCTGCAGGCCGCTGGCGCTCAGGCCGTCGTCGGTGGCGGCACCGGGTGGCAGGTCATCGTCGGCCCGATCGCGGACAACCTCGCGCAGGACATCAACGACTCGATCGACGGCGACGAACTGTGACCGCGGTCCGGACCCCCTTCGCGGGCCCGGTCGTCGCACTCGCCGACGTGCCCGACCCGGTGTTCGCCGGGCAGCTCGTCGGCGCCGGGGTCGCGGTCGACCCGACGGGCGTCGAGGGCGCGGTCACGGCGATCGCCCCCGTGGACGGGACGATCGTGAAGCTGCACCCGCACGCGTTCGCACTGCAGGGCTCTGCGGGGACGGACGTGCTCGTGCACGTCGGCATCGACACCGTGAAGCTCAAGGGCGAGGGCTTCGAGCTGCTCGCGGCCGAGGGCGACACCGTGCACGCCGGGGACCCCGTCGTGCGGTTCACCCCGAGCGTGATCGAGGCCGCCGGCTTCTCCCCCGTCTGCCCGGTCGTCGTGCTCGGCAGCTCGCCGGACTCGGTCGAGCAGGCCACGGTGGGCACGACGCTGGCCGAGGGCGCCACGCTCTACTCCGTCTGACCGCACAGGCCGGTCGCGGGCCAGCGGGCTACGCGACCGCCCGGCGGGCGGTGACCTCCATCTGCACCCGGTACCGGTCCGAGCGGTACCAGGACCGGGCGTGCTCGACCGGCCGGTCCGCCGAGTACGACACCCGGTCGAACTCGAGCAGCGGCGCCCCGGTCCGCGTCCCGAGCAGCGTCGCGACGTCGTCGGCCGCGGGCTTCGCCGCCACCGTCTGCTGCGCGCGGTCGATCGGCGTGCCGTACGTGTCCGCCGCGAGCGAGTACACCGACCCGGACAGGTCCTGGTCAAGGAGCCCCGGGAACGCCGACGCCGAGAGCCACGCGTCGTCGACCGACACCGGTGCCCCGTCCGCCATCCGCAGGCGCTTGAGGTGGTACGCGGTGTCCTCGGCGTCGAGCCGCAGCGCCGCCACGGTGTCGGCCGGCGGGACCCGTTCCTCGCGGACGAGGACGACGGTCGTCGGCACGTGCCCGAGCGAGCGCATCTCCTCGGTGAACGACGCCAGGTGCAGCGTGGACTGCACGGGCCGGTGCGCCACGAAGGTGCCCTTGCCGCGCACACGTTCCAGGTAGCCCTCGTTGACGAGCTGCCCGAGGGCCTCGCGCACCGTGATCCGGGACACCCCGTACTCGGTGATGAGCTGCCGCTCCGAGGGGATCGCGGCGCCGGGGGCGAGCCGGGTGGTCGCGAGGTCGAGCAGGATCCGCCGGAGCTGCTGGTGCTTCGGCTCAGCGCCCTCGGTGATGCGGCTCGTCATGCGGTCCTCGTGCTCCGGTGCTCGTCGGCTCGAAGGCGGTGGTCGCCCAGCTGGTCCTGCGCGGACATGACCAGTCGTCCTCACAGTAGCGATCAGGGTGCGAGAAGCCAACGCCGTGACAAGATGACGCCCGTGACCTCGGTGGTGATCGTGGACGACGAGACCCTCGTCCGGTACGGCTTCGAACTCATCCTCGGCGCAGCGGCGGACATCGACGTCGTCGCGACGAGCGGTGACGTCGACGCCGTCGAGACCGTGCAACGGCACGCCCCCGACGTCGTCCTGCTCGACGTGCGCATGCCGCGGGTGAACGGGCTCGAGGTGCTCGCCGCGCTCCGGCAGCTGCCCGAGCCCCCGGCCGTCGCGATGCTGACCACGTTCGACACCGACACCCAGGTGGTCGCCCGGGCGATGGAGTCCGGGGCGGCCGGCTTCCTGCTCAAGGACACCGACCCCGAGTCGCTCGCCGAGTACGTCCGGGCGCTCGCCCGCGGCGGCATCGTCCTGGCGCCGGGCGTGGACCGGACCCGGCTCTTCGCCCACCGGCCGACGACGCCGGCACCGGAGCTGTCCGACCGGGAGCACGCCGTGGTGCGGCTCGTCGCCGAGGGCGCCAGCAACCCCGAGATCGGCCAGCGCATCGGCGTCAGCACCGGCACCGTCAAGGAGGACGTCCGCGCCCTCCTCGCCGCGTTCGGTGTCACCACCCGCGTCCAGCTCGCGCTCCGCGCGGCGGAGGCCGGGCTGCTCGATGGCTGAGCCGACCACGGCCGGTCGCCTCCGTCGACTGCTGGTGCGGGCGGACGGGAGGCTCGACGCACTCGTCGACGCCGGCCTGCGTCGCGCACGGGCCCACCCCGCCCCCTGGTGGCTGGTCGACGCGCTCTTCCTCGCTGCCGCGGTCGTCGACGCCGTCCTCGACATCGCGGGTGCCACGACGACCGAGATCACCCTGTCGCTGGTCGCTGCCGGTGCGCTCGTCCTCCGTCGGCGCCTGCCCGTCCTGACCTTCGCGCTGACGATGCCCGGTCTGTTCATCGGCTCCGGCGTCGTCGCGGCGAGCATCGCCCTCTTCACGCTCGGTGAGCGCACCGACCGGCGGTGGCTCATGCTCGTCGCCGCGGTCGTGCAGTTCGTGGGCTTCAGCGGCTTCGTCGTCGGACCACCGCAGCAGCTCGACGAGATCGTCGTGTCGGTCGTCTACGCCCTCATCTTCGCGCTCGGTCCGCTCGCGATCGGGCTGCTCGTGCGGACCCGGGCCGTCCTGGTCGACCGGATCGCCGAACTCGGCGCCTCCCGTGCCGAGGAACGACGCCGCGCCGCCGAGGTCGCCCTCTCGCGCGAACGCGCCCTGCTCGCGCGCGAGATGCACGACGTCGTCTCGCACCAGGTGACCCTCATCGCGGTGCAGGCCGGCGGCGTGCAGATGGCCGGACGCGACGAGCAGGAGCGGGCGTTCGCACGGACGATCCGGCAGCTGTGCGTCGTGACCCTGCAGGAGCTGCGCGAGATGGTCCAGGTGCTCCGGGCCTCCGGCGGCACCGACCGTGAGATCGCACCGCAGCCCGTGCTCGCCGACCTGCCGCGACTCGTCACCGCGAGCGGACTGGAGACCGAGGCGGCCGTCGACCTGCCCGACACCCTGCCCCTGCCCGTGCAGCGCGCGGTCTACCGCTTCGTGCAGGAGGGCCTGACGAACGTCCGGAAGCACGCCCCCGGCGCCGTCGTCCGGATCAGCGGACGGCTGCACGGCGACGAGGTCCTCGTCGACCTCGTGAACGGCCCCGCACGAGCCGACCGCCTCGAGCTGCCCGGGTCCGGGCTGGGGCTCATCGGACTCGGTGAACGCGCGTCGCTCCTCGGCGGACGGCTGGACTCCGGCCCGCAGCCCGGCGACGGCTTCGCGCTGCACCTGCGCCTGCCCGTCGAGCACCGACCGATCGCCCCCGTCCCCTGAGCGACGGGGTGAGCGGGCCGTGGACGACGGAGGCCAGCCCTCCGGAGGACGGCCGGTGGCCGATCGGCCACCGGTGTTCACGCCACCGCCCGATGCACCGACCCGGCAGGTTCGGCTGTGATGGCAGCGTGGTCCAGTCAGCTCTCGTCGCCAGCATCCGTCGACACCCCGTCTCCGTGGGTGTCGGGGTCGCCTCGGTCCTGCTCGCCGTCACGGCACGCGTCGCGCACGCCGAGCCGGACTTCCCGCACCACCCACCGGTCGCCTGGGCCGCCCTCGCGGTCGTCGTGGCCGTCACGGTGCTGGCCGAACGCACGCTCGGGTCGCTGCGCACCGTCCTGGTCGGCGTCGGTGCCCCCCTCGCGGCCGTCGGCGTCACCTTCCTGGCGGTGACGGTCGGGTCGGCGATGGGCGAGGCCCACGCCGAGGCCGCCGCGGGCGAACCGCTGTTCGCCCCGTCCGCCGTCGCGACCGCCCTGCTCGCCGCGGCCTCCGCCACGATGCCGCCGGCACGTCGGCGCCGCGTCCGAGCCGTCCTGTGGACGGTGGTGCTCACCCTGGTGCTGTTCGCCGGTCACGGGTCCGACACCGCTCGTGCCCTGGCGACCCTGTTCGGGACCGTCGCCGGAGCGCTCGTGGTGCGCCGCGCCTCCCGACCGGCCCCGACCGCGCCGCGCACTGACCGGACCGTCGCCGCCCACCCGCGGTCGATCGTCGTCGCGACGCTCGTCGCCCTCGGTGCGGGCACCCTGGTGACGCTCGTCGTGCCGGAGCCGGACGGCGTCCTGTCGCCGTTCGCCGGTGCCATGAGCGACCGGGCGACCGTGCTCGTCGGGGTGCTCCTGGTCGGGGCCGCCTGGCTCGTCCAGCGCGGCCGTCGCACCGGCATCGTCCTGGCAGCGGGCCTGCTCGTGACGCTCACCGCCGTGCTCGCCGACGTCTTCCTCATCGAGCCGCTGCAGGACGGCTTCGTGCAGTGGCAGGGCATGACCACCGACGAGGTCGAGTGGCAGGTCACGCTGCTCGGCGCCTGGGCCGTCCCCGCCGCCGTGCTCCTGGCGATCGTGGTGCTCCGTGGCCAGCTGGTGCGGGCCCGCTTCCGTGCGACGCCGACCTGCGACGAGGACTACCTCGGCATGCTCCGCGACGGGGACGCGGGCACCCTCGGGCACATGGGTACCTGGCGCGGCAACGCGACCTGGACCCACCCCGACGGGCTCGGTGCCGTCGCCTACCGAGTGCACGGCGACGTCGCCCTGACCGTGTCGGACCCGGCGTGCGCCGCCGCGGACCGGGCCGAGGTGGTCGCTGCGTTCGCCCGAGCCTGCGAGCGGAACGGCTGGACCCCCGCGTTCACGAGCGTGCACGAGCCCGTGCGGGCGATCCTCGCGGCCGAGGGGTGGGCGTCCTTCCCCGTCGGCGTGGAGTCCGTGCTCGACGTCACGACGTTCGACCTGCGCGGCAAGAAGCGCCAGGACCTGCGCACCGCGTCGAACCGCGCCGACCGCGAGGGGCTCCGCGACGAGTGGACGACGCTCGCCGCCCTCGACGCCGACCAGCGCGCGCAGGTCGAGGCGATCTGCACCCGCTGGGCAGCCGATCGCCGTCTGCCGGAGATGGGCTTCACGCTCGGTGGGTTCCGCGAGCTCGAGGACCCGGACGTCCGACTGCTGCTCGCCGTGACCGCCGAGGGTCGGGTGACCGCGGTGACGAGCTGGCTACCCGTGTACGAGCACGGTGCCCTGACCGGGTACACGCTCGACGTCATGCGGCGCGGCGAGGACGGGATGCCCGGGGTGATGGAGTTCCTGATCGCCCGGACCGCCCTGCGTGCGCGCGAGGCCGGCCTCACCACCATCAGCCTCTCCGGCACGCCGCTCGCACCGCACACCGACGCCGGGTCGTGGGTGGCCCGCGGGTCGGCGCTCCTCGCCCGGGCGCTCGAGCCCGTGTACGGCTTCCGGTCGCTGCAGCGCTTCAAGGAGAAGTTCGGCGCGCGCCACGAACCGCTCTGGCTCGTCGTCCCGAGCGCACTGCAGGCACCCCGGGTCGCCCGAGCGCTCACCAGCGCGTACGTGCCCGGGCTCCGTCCCAAGCACCTGTGGGCACTCCGCCAGGCCCACGTCGCACCGGTCGCGAAGCAGCCGGCCACCCGCTCGTGAGCCCCTCCGAGTGGCTGCTCGCGACCCAGCTGCAGGCACCGAACAAGCTCGTGCCCGCGGACCTGGCGTTCGCCGTGCTCGCGACCGCCGTCCTGCTGCCCGCCGTGCGCCGGTGGCGGTCGCGGCAGGCGTGGCGCCGGGCGGCCCTGCGCGCCGGCATCGCCGCGGCCGCTGCACTCGTCGTGCTCGCCGCCTGCTGGTTCACCACGCAGGTCGTCGACCTGTTCGGCGTCGCGCTCAGCCCGATCACGCAGATGTGGAGCGCCTTCGCCGGTGCGGCCCTCGCCCTTGCCGTCACCGGCCTGGTGCAGGGCGGCCGCTGGCGTCGTGCGATCGCGATCGTCCTGGTGCCGGCAGCGCTCGTCGTGCCGGCGCTCGGCATCAACGTCGAGTTCGGCAAGTACCCGACGCTCGGCACGGTCGTGCAGAGCGACCCGTGGCCCGCCTACGACCGGGCCGCCGCTCCCCTCGACACGATGCCCACCGCCGGGGTCGTCCGGACCGCGCGCATCCCCGGGACCCGATCGCACTTCGACGCGCGGCCGGCCGTCGTCTACCTGCCGCCGGCAGCCCTGGTGCGCGACCCGCGCCCGCTCCCCGTCGTCATCGCCTTCTCGGGCCAGCCGGGCGCCCCCGGGGACCTGTTCACCGCCGGTCGTCTGGCGGAACCCCTGGACGCGTACGCCCGCGCGCACGACGGTCGGGCGCCGATCGTCGTCAGCGTCGACCAGCTCTCCGCGCCGGGCAAGAACACGATGTGCGTCGACTCACGGCTCGGGAACGTGGCGACCTACGTGATGCACGACGTGCCGACGTGGATCGCCCGGCACCTGCCCGCGACGACCGACCGGAAGGCCTGGGGGCTGACCGGGTTCTCGCAGGGCGGCACGTGCACGATGCAGTTCCTCACGGGACACCCGTCGGAGTTCGGCGCGGCGCTGGCCGTGTCGAGCGAGCTCCAGCCGACCGACCAGGGCCCGCAGCACAGCGCCGACCAGGCGTTCGGCGGGTCCGTGGCGGCATGGCGGGCGGCGGCGCCGATCGCGCAGATGCGGGAGCACGGGCTCGACGGACACGCCCTCTGGCTGACCGCGGGGTCGTCCGACCGGGAGTTCACCGAGAACGCGCGGAAGCTCGGTGCGGCCGCACGGGAGGCCGGGGCCCGCGTCGAGATCGGGTCGGCGCCGGGCAGCGGTCACGACTGGAACACCGTGCAGTGGTCGTTCCGGTCGTACGTCGGGCCGTTCGCGGACGCGCTGTCCGCAGCGGGGTGACGGGAGCGCGCCTCAGGCGTTGCGGACGAGCCAGGCGAACTGGTCGTCGGCGAGCTCGCGGTCGGTCCACACCTGACCGAGCACGCCGTCCGGGACAGCGACCGACGCCGGCCCCTGCCAGACGAGCGACAGTCCGGCCTTCCGCAGCACCGCGGCCGACGCCGGGTTGCTGGTCAGCACTCGACCGGTGACAGGCACGCACGGTGCTGTCCGGTGCGCCTGGTCGATCGCTGCCGCGGCGACCTCGCTTGCGTAGCCCTGTCCCCACGCCGCAGGAGCCAGTCGGTAGCCGAGGTTCCAGACCCTCGCAGCCGTCATGTCGACGCCGCCGACGCCGACGAACGCACCGTCCGTCGTGCGGACCGTCCACGATCCGAGGCCGTGGCGGGCTCGCCCACCGATCTTCCGCTGCACGAGGTCGACCGTCGTGGCGCGGTCGGCGTGCCGGCCGGAGGGCAGGTGCCCCCACGTCCGCGCGTCGGAGAACACCGCGTGCACGTCGTCGATGTCGGCGGGCGTGAGCGGTGTCAGCACCAGGCGATCCGTCCGGATCTCCTGCTGTGGGGTCAGGAGCTGGTGGGCCATGCTCCGATCATCACCCGCACCCCCGACAAGCGGGTGGACACCACGCGACGTCCGCGCGATCCGGCCCGGTCCTGCGGCTTCCCGCAGTACCGGGCCGGACCAGGACCGTCGGAACGCGTGCTCAGTCGAGCAGCAGCGCCGGCTCCTCGAGCACCGAGGCGATGTCGTGCACGAAGCGCGAGGCCACGTCACCGTCGACGACCCGGTGGTCGAAGGACGCGCCGATCGTCGTGACCATGCGCGAGCGGACCTCGCCGTCGACGACCCACGGCTTCGGCTTGATCGTGCCCATGGCGACGATCGCGACCTCGCCCGGGTTGAGGATCGGCGTCCCGGTGTCCATGCCGAACACACCGATGTTCGTGATCGTCACGGTGCCGTCCGCCATCTGCTGCGGCGTGGTCTTGCCGTCACGCGCCGTCAGGGTCAGGTCCTCGAGCGCCTTGGCGAGCTCGAACAGGGACATGTCCTGCGCGTCCTTGATGTTCGGCACGATCAGCCCGCGCGGGGTCGCCGCAGCGATGCCGAGGTTCACGAAGTGGTGGACGATGATCTCCTGGTCGGTCCAGGTCGAGTTCACCGACCGGTTCCGACGGACGGCCCAGATGACCGCCTTCGCGAAGACCAGCAGCGGCGAGACCTTGACGCCGGCGAACGTCGGCGAGGACTTCAGGCGCTTGACGAACTCCATCGTGCGGGTCGCGTCGACGTCGACGAACAGGGACACGTGCGGTGCCGTGAACTTCGACGTGGTCATCGCCTTCGCGATGGCCTTCCGCACGCCCTTGACCGGGATGGTCTCGCGGCGGACGTCGCCCCACTCGGGCGTCTCGATGTTGCGGAAGACGCCGGCCTGCTTCGCGTGGCGGATCACGTCGTCGCGCGTGACCTCGCCGGCGAGACCGGTCGGCACGACCTCGGTCAGGTCGACGTCGAGGTCCTTCGCGAGCTTGCGGATGGGCGGCTTCGCCAGCACGATGCCCGACACGACGGCCTTGCGCGGTCGGGAGCCCTGCTCGCCGACGGCCTGCGAGATGGTGTCCTCGCCCGGGTCCGAAGCGGCCTCGGCCGCGGCGACGGCGTCCGCACTGGAGGCACGGCTCGCCTCGGCCGCGAGCGCTGCGGCCCGACGGGCGCCCGGCTTCCGGCGGGACGGGGACGTGGTCGCGGAGCCGTACCCGACA
>NZ_RBLU01000054.1 GCF_003989515.1 Curtobacterium sp. HSID17257 | reverse complement strand
CGCCGACGGCTGCGCCCCGCGAGGACGGGGGCGTCTCGCCCAGGACGGGGCGTCTCGCAGCGCCGCCGCGCTGCTAGGTTGCAGCTGTGTCGTGGGGTCGGTGGTGGTTCGCGCTGCAGGCGGTCGCCGGCGCCGCCTGGTGGGCGCTCGTCCCCACCGTGCCGTTCGTCCGGACGGCGACGCTCGGCTCGCTCGACCCCGTGCTCGTCGCCGCGCTCGACGTCCCGCTCTTCGTCCTCGCCTCGGCGGCCGCCGCTGCAGGCATCCGCTGGGCTGCCGTCGTCGCCACGGCATGGACCGTGCTCGTGCTGCTCGGCACGGTCGTCTGGGCGACGGTCACCCGCGAAGCCGGTTGGGGTGTCGTCGCGATGACCGCGGCGACCGTCGGCTCCGTCCCGGCGCTCTCCCACGTGCTGCTCGGACGGGTACGGACCGAGCTCGTCACCTCGGGACCGCTGCGGTTCCGAACGGCCGACCCGGACGCAGGGCCGGTCCGGCACGTCCTCGGGACGGCGGTGCAGATCGTCGTCTTCTGGGGCCTCTTCCTCGGTGTGTTCCCGCTGCTCGTCGCTGCCGCCGAGACCCGCTGGCGCCTCCGACCGACCCTGCCCGACGCGGTCGTGCACGACGTCGCGGTCGTCGGCGTCGTCGTGTTCGTCCTGGCCAGCCTGCTCGGCCTGGCCTCGGCGCTGTCGATGTCGACCCGTGGTGCCGGCACCCCGTTGCCCTCGGCGATGCCGAACCGGCTGGTGGTGGCCGGGCCCTACCGGGTGGTCCGGAACCCGATGGCCCTGGCGGGGCTCACCCAGGGTGCGGCGGTGGGACTCGTCACCACGTCGTGGACCGTGCTCGTCTACGCGGTCGCCGGTTCCGTGGTGTGGAACTGCATCGTGCGCCCGCTCGAGGAGTCCGACCTGGAGCAGCGCTTCGGTGACGAGTTCCGCCGCTACGCCGCAGCCGTGCGGTGCTGGGTGCCGCGCCTGCGACCCGTGCCCCGGACCTGACCGCGCGCACCGCGGTGTCGCTCGGACGAGCCCGTCGGCGCGTCCGGATCAGGACCCTGCACCGGTGATGTTCACGAGCCAGGTGACGCCGAACCGGTCGGTCAGCATGCCGAAGGTGTCGCCCCACGGTGCCTTCGTCAGCGGTTCGATCACCGTCGCTCCCTCGGCCAGGCCCTCCCACCAGCCGGTGAGCAGGTCCTCGTCGTCGCCGCTGAGCGACACGGACACGTTGCTCTCGGTCGGTGTCGGCATGCTCGCCGGCGAGTCCGACGCCATGAGCAGCAGTCCCCCGGGGGTCTCGATCTGGCCGTGCATGATCTTCTCGGCGTCCGCAGGGTCCTGCACCATGCCGCCCTCGGCGAAGGTCATCGTCTTCAGTTCGCCGCCGAGGACCCCGTGCCAGAAGCCGAGCGCCTCGCGGGCCTGGTCGCGGAAGCCGATGTAGGGGTTGAGGTGGACGGACACGGTGTCTCCTTCGGGTCGCGCGGACTCCGACGGCCGCGTCGGCACGATGATCGCAGACCACCGGGACCGGCGGAAGGTCCCGATCGCGCGTGAACCGGACGACCGGTCGGATCGCGTCCGGAAGACGAGCGGATCCGCCGGGCCTCCCGCCAGCCGTGCAGTGTGGGCGGGGTCGCCCGTCGGGCGACACACCGCGCTCGGGCCACCGAGCGCGGACGCCGGGTGCGGACGACGTGAGAGGAGCGACGGGTGCGACCGAGACTCTCCGACCTGCACGAGGAACCCGGCGAGTGGCACCGGCGAGGGCTGCGCCACCCGGACGAGATCGCCTCCCTCGTGCACACCCGGCTGCTCGAGAACGTCCCGGCCGACCCCACCTACCGCGACTTCTTCACCACCGGGTGACCGTCGTGCGCTGCCCTGCTCAGAGATCCCGGAGCATGCGACCGGCGACGACGTCGTTCCAGGCCGTCGTGGCCCCCGCCTCGACCGCGGTGTGCAGTCCCCCGTGGCCGTCCTCCAGACCGCACCGCCACCGGTCGAACACGCTCATGCAGAGAACGCGCGCAGAGCGGCCCGGGCCGACGACCGGAGACTGCGGCGCTGGGCCGTCGGGCACCTCCGGTGCTGTCGCCGGATCGGTCGCGGGCAGGGGTGTCGCTGTCGTGTCGTCGTGCATCTCACCAGTGGGACGACACCAAGAGCCGATGTGTCACGAAGTGACCGACTGGACGACGCTCGGGCGCGCCGTCTGCGGGTGGTGCATGCTCGGAGGGGACCGGTCCACCCACCGGCTCGGCTCGGACGGAAGGCGGGGATGAGCGACGGCACCTCGCTGCAGCACGCGTCCGACGCGACGCTCGTCGCCCGCGCGGCCGACGGGGACGTCCTGGCGTTCGAGGTGCTCGCCCGCCGGCACGGACCGCTGATGCGCATCTACGCGGAGCAGGTCCTCGGCTCGAACGTCGAGTCCGACGACGTGGTGCAGGAGGCCTTCCTGACCGGGTGGCGGAAGCTCACCGACCTCGAGGACACCGCGCGCTTCCGACCCTGGATGATGCAGATCGTCACGCGTCGGGCCCTCGACCGGCTCCGCCGGCGGCGACACCACGACGACCTGGCGGACCACGACGAGGCGGCCGACCCGGCGCAGGTGCCGGAGCGTACCGTCGAGACCCGGATGCAGCTCGACGCGATGTGGGCGGCGCTGGACCGGATGCCGGTCGACCAGCGTCGGTGCTGGCTGCTCCGCGAGACCGCCGGCTACAGCTACCAGCAGATCGCCGAGGAACTCGAGCTCCCGACCTCGACCGTGCGGGGTCTGCTCGCACGGGCACGACGGTTCCTCTCCGCGGAGATGGAGGGATGGCGATGACGACGAACGGCCTCCCCCTGCCCGAGGACGACCTCGACGGGCACACGATCGAGGAACTCGCGGACTACCTCGACCGTGGCCGGATCCCGATCGACCCGTCCATCGAGGGCTCGGCCGCCTGCCGTCTCGCGATGACCAACATGCAGCGGCTCCGCGAGTTGTCCCTCGGCGCCCTCGAGCAGCGTGCCGACGCCGAGCCCGAGCGGGAGACCGCCTGGGTCGACCGGCTGCTGGAGGCGATCCGTACCGAGGTCCGTCCCGGGCGAGACGTCCCGGTCGCCCATCCCGACCCCCGGCTCCGCCTGGCGGTGACCGAGGCGGCCGTCCGCGGTCTCGTCCGTCGAGCCGGCGACACCATGGGCGGTGTCGTGATGGGCCGGTGCGTGCTGCGCGGCGACGTGGAGCAGCCCGGGGCCGCTGTCAGCATCGACGTCACGGCAGGACTCGTCTACGGCGGGCCGGCCCTCGACACCGCCGAGCGGCTCCGCCGGACCGTCGCCGAGGCCGTCGAGCGCCACACCGAGCTGCGCGTCGAAGCCGTCGACGTCCACTTCGACGACGTCTACCTGCCCTGACGACGGCCTGCACGAGGACGACCTGCACCGACCACCACCTGCCCGACGCCGACGATGACGACCCACCAGGAGCGAGGAGCGCGACCCATGGACGACGAGGCGATCTCCCGCACGCTGACCGACCGCATCCGGCACGTCCCGGGTGTCACCGGGGTCTTCCCGCCCCGCCCCGTCGCTGCCGTGGCCGAGACCGTGCTCGACGCCGTGACCCCCGTACCGCTCCGCCTGCACGACCCCGACGTGCTGGTCGACGTGGACCGGCACGGCGGCCGCGTGCACGTCGTCGCCGGCATCAGCGTCGACGGAGGTCGTGCCGCCGCGGACACGCTCCGCGCGGTCGGCGAACGCGTCCGCGACCTGCTCGACGCCGACGGGACCGCGACCGCGGACCTGATCAGCGTGACCGTCCGGCTGATCGAGGACCCGGCGGACGCTGCGTCGACAGCCCCGGTCGACGGAACCGAAGGCTCGGTCGACCGGCCGACGACGATTATGTAAGCGCTTCCACCCAGAACTCTCCCGCCCCTAGGGTCGACCGGACACGGCACGACCGGCGTGCCGCACGAGCACGGGAGCAGGGACCCATGGGCCTGATGGACAAGTACAAGGCGCTCTTCACCGGACCGGCGATCGACGTCGCCGCCGAGGTCGGACGGCTGCTGCCGGGCGGCGACCGCGTCCTCGCGCACACCCAGGCCGTCCCGAGCGGCTACCAGCGCGGAGGCGGTGGTGTCGGTCTCGACGGTCGGTTGATGAACCTCGTCACCTCGGCCGTGGAGACCGCGGTCTCCCGCTCGCAGCACGTCGGCGGCGACGAGGGCTCGCGTGCGCGGTCGCTGCCCACCGAGGCCGGGCCGTACACGCTCGTGGTCAGCGAGCGGGCGCTGTCCTTCTGGGACCTCGGACTCACCGGCAACCAGCTGCCCGCCGAGCACGTCGTCAGCGTCCCCCGCGCCGAGGTCGCCTCGTTCGTCGACACCGGGAAGACCGCGCAGGGCGGCGTCCCGGTCGCGCGGATCACCTTCACGGACGGGTCGTTCGCCGACCAGCGGCTCGTCGGGAAGCCCGGGCCCGACTTCTGGCTGGCGGTCGCCGCCGGCTGACCGCGGCACCGCCCCCGTCGGGCGACGCACGAGGCACCGGACGGGAGGCGCGTGGCGGGCCCGTACCGCGCCTCCCGTCCGCGACCCCACCGGCATCGGCTGTGTGCGGTGGACGTGCCATGATCCGGTGTGCACATCGACGACTTCCCGGTCTCCGACACCGCTGCCGCCCACGCGGCCGTCTCGCTCGCCGAGCGCTACCAGTCGACGGCGATGACGGCACACGCCGTCCGGTCCTGGTACTGGGCACTGGGGTTCGCGGCACTCGACCGGCTCGACGGCGTCGACCACGAGCTGCTCTGGGTCGCGGCCGTCCTGCACGACATCGGCACCGTGACCGAGTTCGACGCCCACACGGCGTCGTACGAGCACGCCGGCGGACACGTCGCCGTCGCCCTGACGACCGGTGCGGGGTGGAGGGTCGAGCGGCAGCAGCGCGTGCTCGACGTGATCGTGCGGCACAACTGGCCGAGCGTCGACGTCGGCCTCGACCTGGAGGGACACCTGCTCGAACGCGGGACCGGACTCGACGTCTCCGGAGCGGGGTCCGACCTGCTGCCCGAGTCGTACCTGCGCGAGGTCCTCGCACAGTACCCCCGCGGCACGCTCGCTGCGGAGTTCGGCGCGTGCGTCGTCGACCAGGCCGCACGGAAGCCCGACACCGCGGCGCGCCGCCTGGTCGACGGCGGTGTCGTCGCGAAGCTCGCGCAGAACCCGCTCGAGACGCTGTCCTGACCTCGACGCGCGCGCAGTGCGTAGTGCGCAGTGCGCAGTGCGCAGTGCGCAGCTGGACGTGACAGCATCTGGTCATGAGCACCGTTGCGGCCGACGTCCGTCACGTCGTCGAGGCCTCCGGTGACGACCTCGATGCAGCCCGAGCGATGTTCGAGCGGCGTACGGCGCCTCCGGGTTCCTGCCCGAACGGACCGAGCGGGACTTCGGCTACCGCTTCCGGTCCGTCGGTGGCGACGCGATGTCGCTGGACTCGAAGCGCTTCGACGGTCGGATGGCCGGCGAGGTCGACGGGACGAGCCACTACTTCGTGACGTGGGTCAGCGACGGCGGCGGGTTCCTGGACATCGATCGCGACGAGGTGGGCTCGCGCCCGGACGGCCCATCGTGTTCCCGAGCGAGCGCCCGTACCGCTTCGACCTCGCCGACGTCCGGCAGAACGTGGTGCAGTTCGACCGCCGCACGCTCGAGCGCACCGCCGCCGAACTGCACGGGACCGAGCCGGCACCCCTGGTGTTCGACCGTGCCGCGCTCCCGCGGCGCCAGGACGTCCGCGCGTGGAACGCCGAACTGCGCGAGACCGCGCAGGTCGTGCTCGGCAGCACCCCGCTGACCCCGCTGGCGATGGCCGAGGCCAGGCGCCGAACGGCCGTCGCGATGCTCAGGACCTTCCCGCACAGAACGCTCGCGCCCGCCGCCCCGGTGCCCGTCGGGGCCCGAGGGCGCGTGCAGCAGGCGATCGAGTACATGCACGCCAACGCCGACGACCCCACCACCACCACCGACGTCGCCGAGCACGTCGGGCTGAGCGTCCGCGGGCTGCAGCAGGGCTTCCAGCGACAGGTCGGGACGTCGCCGAACGCGATGCTCCGCGGGATCCGCTTCGACCGGGTGCGGACGGAGCTCCGGTACCACTCGGTGGGCGAGACGACCGTCGCCGCTGTGTCGCGGCAGTGGGGGTTCGCGCACGCCGGGCGGTTCTCGTCCGCGTACGCGAAGCGCTTCGGCGAGCTGCCGAGCGAGACCCTGCGCGCACGGCGCTGACCGGCGGAGTGGGCCCTGCCGGGATCGAACCGACGACATCCACGGTGTAAACGTGGCGCTCTACCAGCTGAGCTAAAGGCCCCTGCGGACGATCCTAGACGCTCGACCGAGCCGCCCGGACCGTCACGCGTCGTGCGGGACGCTCAGCCGAACCGCTCGACGAGCTCCCGCTTCAGCACCTTCCCGCTCGGCCCCAGCGGCAGCGCGTCCACCACGTGCACGACCCGCGGGTACTTGTACACGGCGATCTCGTCGGCCACGAAGCGGGTCAGTTCCTCCGGGGTGACCTCGGCGCCGTGGCGGAGCACGACGGCCGCGGCGACCTCCTGCCCGTGCACCTCGTGCGGGATCCCGAACACGGCGGCCATCGTGACGTCCGGGTGGGCGGCGAGGACCTCCTCCACCTGCCTCGGGTACACGTTGTAGCCGTTGCGGATGATCATGTCCTTCGTCCGGTCGACGATCGTGAGGTAGCCGTCGTCGCCCTTCGTGCCGAGGTCGCCCGTGCGGAACCACCCGTCGACGATCGCCTCGGCGGTGGCCTCCGGGCGGTTCAGGTACCCGTTCATCAGGTTGTGCCCGCGGATCACGAGCTCACCGATCTCGCCGCGGGGAAGCAGGACCGTGCGGTCGGTGACCTCGGGGTCGGCGATCTCGATGTCGACGCCCCAGATCGGTGTGCCGATGGTGCCCGGACGCGGTGTGGCGCCGACGTGGTTGAACGACGCCACGGGAGAGGTCTCGGTCAGCCCGTAGCCCTCGTGCACCGGTGCGTCGAACACCTGCTGGAACCGCTCGAGCACGGCGAGCGGCAGGGAGGCGCCCCCGGAGATCGCGTACCGCAGGTGCGGTCGGGCGTCCGAGCGCGTCGCCGCGTCGAGCAGTGCGATGTACATCGTCGGGACGCCCATGAAGATCGCGGTGTCGTGCTCGACCATCGCCGCGAGGGCCGCGTCACCGTCGAACTTCGGCAGCATGACGATGGTCGCGCCGGCACGGAAGCCGGTGTTCATGGTGCAGGTCTGGCCGAACGTGTGGAAGAGCGGCA
This sequence comes from Curtobacterium sp. HSID17257, assembly GCF_003989515.1. Classification (GTDB taxonomy): domain Bacteria; phylum Actinomycetota; class Actinomycetes; order Actinomycetales; family Microbacteriaceae; genus Curtobacterium. The sequence goes on along the minus strand of NZ_RBLU01000054.1, from coordinate 12,376 downwards.
GCGCACCGAGCAGGACGTCGCCACGGCGCATGTCGAAGGTGGTGAGCAGGCACGTGTTGACCTGTTCGAGGAGGGCGAAGTGCGACCCCTCGGCACCCTTCGGCTTCCCGGTCGTCCCGCTCGTGTACAGGATCGTGGCGGTGTCGAACGGGTGGCGGGGCACGTAGGTGTCGAGCGGCTCGTTCGCGGCGGCGACGGTCTCGAGTCGGTCGGGGGCACCCTCGGCGTCCGCGGGGGCGAGCACACTGAGGACGTCGACGCCGGCGCGCTCCGCTCCGGCCGCGCCCTCGCCGAGCAGCGGCGCCGCGCAGACCAGCAGCCGCGCGTCGCTGTCGCGGAGCACGAACTCGATCTCGCCGCGCTTCAGGAGCGCGTGCACGGGCACGACCACGGCCCCGAGTGCGAGGACGGCGTAGTAGGCGCGCGGGAAGTCGGCGACGTTCGGCACGAGCATCGCGACCCGGTCGCCCTCGCGCACGCCGCGTGCGCGCAGGCCGCCCGCGTAGGCGAGGGTCTGCTGCCACAGCTCGGCGTAGGTGGTCCGCTGGTCGCCCACCACGACGGCGACGTCGTCCGGGAACCGCGCCGCGGACTCGGCGAGGATCGCGGCGACCGAGGCCGTGGCCTGGGTCGTCCTGGCGCCGTCGGCGGCGCCGGGTGCGGGGTGGCTGCTGGTGGTGGTGCTGGTCATGCCGGCCTTCCGTCTCCCGTGACGAGTTCTCCTCACGGAGCCTACGGCGAGCGGCCGCTCGACGACCGGATGCGCGCCGCCGGGCGCGCCACCGGGTCCGCAGGACCTGAACGTCGGCTGCACGCGGTGCGCGCAGCGGCTGTGGGCTTGCGCTCCCAGCAGGATCGTGTTCAATCGAGTCGTCGTGGTGCGGGTCAGGCACCACGACACGGGCGGCCGGTCTGTGTTCGGGTCACGGATCGGCCGCCGCCTCTGCTCCCCGCGCACGCGCGCGAGCCGGCCCGTGCCGGTCGGGAGGCGCGTGGCGGGCGCGCGACGCTCCTCCCGTCCGCGCCGCGACGGCCGGGAGGCGCGCTCCGGGCCCGCACAGCGCCTCCCGTCCGCCCCGCGCCCGGTGTCCGGCCGTCACCGCAGCCACCGCATCCGCGACCGATGCGCGTACCCCGTTGTCCCACACCCCGCCGCGACGGCTCGGTACTGTCGACCCGACGACGTGAGGAGGGTGCGATGACCGAGGACGGCACGCACGGGGCATCCGGGTACTGGTACCCGGACCGGCCGGCGAGGACCGGTGTCGAGCTGCTCACGACGATGCGCCGCTACCGGGCCGCAGAGGTCGCGATGCGCGAGCGAAAGCGCCGGTCGATGGGGATGAACGCGACCGACATGGAGGCGGTCCGTTTCCTGCTGCGGGCGGCCGAACAGGGCCGCGCCGTGCGTCCGGGAGACCTCACCGCGCACCTCGGCATCACGTCGGCGTCGACCACGGCCGTCGTGAAGCGACTGGTGTCCAGCGGCCACGTGGAGCGTCACCCGGACCCGGCGGACGGTCGCGGAGCGCTGCTCGTGGCGACCGTGCACAGCGACGACGAGGTCCGGTCCGAGCTCACCGACGTGCACGCACGCATGATCGCGGCGGCGGACCGACTCTCTCCGCAGACCGTGATCGAGATGCAGGCGTTCTTCGCCGAGGTGATCGACGCGATGGGCGCCGACTCCCCCGCCGACGAGGCCGACGGCACGGACCGTCCGGGCGCACTGGCCGATATGCGTACGCATAAAAGTGGGTAGTTAGACAAACTAGAGAAACCGGAGCAGGCTGGTCCGCGTCGCCGATCGGCGACCACCCACAGCACGGGAAGGGCCGGCCATGAGCACCATCGACGCGACGCACTCGCAGTTCTCCGAGGTCCGGGAGGCTGCCCGCGGGCGACTCCTCGCCACGGTGGCCACGAGCCTCGGGATCGTCGCAGTGACCGTCGCCACCGCCGCCGTCACCGTCGTCACCCTCGGGGCGTGAGCACGATGCGCACCGTGGACGACCTCCGAGAGCTCCAGCGCCACCCGCACGAGTGGCACCGTCGCGGGCTGCGGCACCCCGACGAGATCGACGCCCTCGTGCACCACCGCACGCACGGCGAGGTCCCGCCCGAGCCGACCTACGGCGACTTCTTCCGCGGCGCCTGAGCCCGACCGACCGACCGGAGCTCCGGGAACTGCTCGTCCCGCCACTCCCCCTCGACCGGCGTCCCTGCCGCGGCCGCCGTCTCCTCGCGCTCGCGCAGCTCGACCCGACGGATCTTCCCGGAGATCGTCTTCGGCAGCTGTCCGAACTCGACGCGGCGGACCCGGGCGTACGCCGGGAGCGCGACCCGGGCGTGCTCGAGCACGGCGCGGGCCGTCTCGGCCGTCGGCTCCCACCCGGCGGCGAGCGTGACGTACGCCTTCACGACGTTCAGCCGCGCGTCGTCCGGTGCGGGGACGACGGCGCTCTCGGCCACGGCGGCGTGCTGCAGCAGGGCGCTCTCGACCTCGAACGGCGACACCTTGTAGTCGGACGACTTGAACACGTCGTCGGTGCGGCCGATGAAGGTCAGCTGGCCGTCGGCGTCGCGGCTCGCGATGTCGCCCGTGTGGAAGAAGCCGTCCCGCATCGCGTCGGCAGTGCGCTCCGGGTCGCCGAGGTAGCCCGCCATCAGGTTCGTCGGTCGCTCGGTCAGGTCGAGGCAGACCTCGCCCTCGTCGCCGGCACGGCCCGTCAGGGGGTCGAGCAGCGTCACGGCCACGCCGGGCAGCGGACGTCCCATCGCGCCGGGCGTCACGGCGCCGCCCGGCACGTTGCCGATGATCGCCGTGGTCTCCGTCTGCCCGTAGCCGTCGCGGATCGTGAGACCCCAGGCCGCCTGCACGCGGGCGATCACCTCGGGGTTGAGCGGTTCGCCGGCCGAGACCACCTCGCGCAGGGCGCGCGGCTTCGGTCCGAGGTCGGCCTGCAGGAGCATCCGCCAGGCGGTCGGGGGCGCACAGAACGTGTCGACGCCGGCCTCGTCGAGCTGCGCGAGGAGCCCGGCCGGGTCGAAGCGTGGGGTGTCGTGGACGAAGACGGTCGCCTCGGCGATCCACGGCGCGAAGAAGCAGCTCCAGGCGTGCTTGCCCCATCCGGGCGAGCTGATCGCCAGGTGCACGTCGCCGGGTCGGAGTCCGAGCCAGTGCATCGTGCTCAGGTGGCCGACCGGGTACGACGCCTGCGTGTGCACGACCATCTTCGGCCGCGAGGTGGTGCCCGACGTGAAGTACACCAGGCAGGGGTCGTCGGTGCTCGTGGTCACGACCGGCCGTGCCTCGTCCGCCGGCGCCGGGTCGCCGAGGTCGTCCGGGTACGACGTCCAGCCCTGCACCGCTCCCCCGACCACGATGCGTGACGGTGCCCCGGTGACGCCGTCGAACTTCGGCGTCTCGCCGTGGTTCGTCACCACGTGCGCCACGTGACCGCGGTCGATGCGGTCCTGCAGGTCCGCGGTGTCGAGCATGGTCGAGGTCGGCAGGATCACCGCGCCGAGCTTCATCACCGCGAGCATCGTCTCCCACAGCTCGAGCTGGTTGCCGAGCATCAGGAGCACGTGGTCGCCCTTCCGGACGCCGAGCCGGTCCAGGTGCACGGCCAGCCGGTCCGACCGGGCGGCCATCTCGGCGTAGGTCGTGCGGGAGCCGCCGTCCTCGTCGACGATCCAGAGCGCCACGCGGTCGTTCCCGCGCGCGACGACGTCGAACCAGTCCGTCGCCCAGTTGAACGTCCCGCCCAGGTCCGGCCAGCGGAAGGCACGTCGGGCGGCCTCGGCGCGCACGCCGTCACGCTCGTCGAGGACCGCGAGCAGCTCGTCGCGGGCGGCGCGGTAGGCCGTGGTCGGGTTCAGGGAGGGCACCGGACGATCATGCCCCACCCGGCGCTCGCAGCGCACCGTCGCACGGCACGGGTAGCGTCGTCGACGTGGTCGGTGTCGGTGTGGTGGACGAGGCCGGGCGGCTGCGGCTCCTCGGCAACGCGGTCGCGGGTGCGGCCTTCGGTGTGGTGCTCGCCGTGCTCGTCGCGTCGTCCTGGCTGACGACGACCACGGCGCTGCTCGTCGGGGTCGGGGTGCCCACCGGGGTCCTCGGCGCGGCGATCGGCGTCTGGACGCAGCTGCGCTCCTGGCGGGCCGCCGGCGGCTACGAGCGGTCGGTCGCCGTGCAGCGCTGGGTCGCGGAGCAGCGCGTGCCCACCGGGGTGACGGCCGACGAGTGGATCCCGGCGCTGCAGGCGCAGGCCGACCGCGAGGGTGCCGGCTGGGGCAAGATCGTCCTCTGCGTGCTCTGGACGGCGATGACGCTCTCGATGGCCGACCAGCACGGCCCGCTCCTGACCGGGATGCTCGTCGCGCTCTGGGTCGGGATCGGCGGGTGGTCCGCCCTCTGGGTCGTCCCCCGCGCCCGTGCCGCACGCGCACTGCTCCGCCGCGCTGTCGCGACCGAGCCGTACCCGACGGAGTCCTGAAGCGGGGCCTCTGCGCCTCGGGGATCGTCCCGGACCCTCCGGGGCCGCCGTGACTACGCTCGTCCGCATGCAGAGTCGCACCCTCGGCCGCACCGGCCGCTCCGTGTCCGTCGTCGGCCTCGGCACCTGGCAGCTCGGCGGTGACTGGGGTCCCGTCAGCGAGCAGGACGCCGCCGCCGTGATGGACGCCTCCGTCGAGTCCGGCGTCACCCTCTTCGACACGGCCGACGTCTACGGCGACGGTCGCAGCGAACAGCTCATCGGGGCATGGCGTCGGGCGAACCCGGACGTCCCGCTGACGGTCACGACGAAGATGGGCCGTCGCGCCGAGCAGGTCCCGTCGAACTACGTCGCGGAGCACTTCCGCGAGTGGGTCGACCGGTCGCGCCGCAACCTCGGCCAGGACACCCTCGACCTCGTGCAGCTGCACTGCCCGCCGACCCCGGTGTTCGAGGACGACGCCGTGTACGACGCCCTCGACGCGCTCGTCGCCGACGGATCGATCGCCGCCTACGGCGTCTCCGTGGAGACCGCGGACCAGGCGCTCACCGCGATCGCCCGGCCGCACGTCGCCAGCGTGCAGGTGATCCTCAACGCGTTCCGGCTCAAGCCGCTGGACCGCGTGCTGCCGGCCGCACGGGAGGCAGGGGTCGGCATCCTCGCGCGCGTCCCGCTGGCCTCGGGGCTGCTCTCCGGCGGGTACACGGCCGACACCACGTTCAGCGAGGGCGACCACCGCAACTACAACCGACACGGCGAGGCCTTCGACCAGGGCGAGACGTTCAGCGGTGTCGACTTCGCGGACGGTGTGCAGGCCGCGCAGGCGTTCGCCGCGGCGCTGCCCGAGGGCGTATCGGTCCCGCAGGCGGCACTCGCCTGGATCGTCGCGCAGGACGGCGTGACCGCTGCGATCCCGGGCGCACGGAACCCCGAGCAGGCACGCTCCAACGCCGGGGCGGCGGACCTCCTCGACGGGAGCGCCCTCGACCTCGCCAGCCTCGACACCACGGTGCACGAGCTCTACGACCGGTGGTTCCGCGCGACCGTGCACGACAAGTGGTGAGCCGCCGGGTCGGCACGGGCCCCGCTCGTGCCGGCCGCACCGGCGGCCGCCGGACGGCGCCCCGGAGCGTCGTCGTGACGCTCGTGGCGGCGGTCGCGGTCGTCCTGCGCGCGCTCTGCACGGCGCCGGCCGCGGGGACGACGCGAACCGCGCCTCCCTGGCCGGCGCCGACGGACCTGCAGACGCGCGCCGAGGCGGCGGGCCTGCGGAACGTGTGGGGCGAGCCGCTCGCCGAGCACGTGCACACCCACCTGACGATCCTGGACGGGTCGACGCCGGTGACCGTGCCGGGCAACGTGGGGCACTCGTCGCGTGAGCGGTTCGCCGCCGAGCTCCACACCCACGACACGTCCGGCATCCTGCACGTCGAGTCCCCGACCCGGCAGACCTTCACGCTCGGGCAGTTCTTCGACGAGTGGGACGTCTCGCTCGGTGCCGGGCACGTCGGTGGTCTGCGCGGCGAGCTAACGGTGTGGGTGGACGGCCACCGGTACCTCGGCAACCCGCGGTCGATCGCGCTGACCGACCGGCGCCAGGTCGTCCTCGCCGTCACCACGATCGGCCAGGTGCCGCGCCTGCCGTCCCCGTTCGACTGGCCGCCGCAGTACCGCTGACGACGGTCCGCGCCCGGGCGCTCGGGGCGGGTCAGGCCGGTGCCGGGACGAGCCCCAGGAACGCCGCCACGGCCTCGGGGTGCTCGACGTGCGCGAAGTGCCCGCAGTCGTCGAGCACGGCGGTCCGGGATCCCGGCACCAGGCGACGGAGGTCGTCGAGGTCGGTCACCCGGGCGAAGACGTCCCCGCGGCCGAGCACCGCCGAGACGGGGCAGGCGACGGAGCGCCAGCGGTCGACGTCGTGGCCGGCGGCGTCCCGCGCGGCAGCCGTGAAGCGCTCGGGCCGGAACTCCTCCACGAAGGCGTCGAGGACGCTCGGGTCCAGTCGGCGGACGTGCGCGAACACGGGTGCGGCGACGAGCGGCAGGAGTCCGACGCGGGCGACGCCGCGGAGGATGCCCCTGGCCGATCGACCCGTGACGAGGAGACCGGCCCGCAACAGCGTGAACGCGGGCAGGGACGCGAGCGCGCGCCAGGGGTGGGCGGAGGCCCGCACCGTCGCCGTCGTCGTGCCGGACACGAGCCCGAGCGAACGGACACGGTCCGGGGCCACCACCGCGAGGTGCAGCCCGACGAACGCCCCCATCGAGTGCCCGACGACGTCGACCGGTCCCACGGCGAGGGCGTCCAGGACCTCGACGAGCACGCGGATGCCGTCGTCCACGGTGAACCGGCCCGAGGGCGCCGGCGAGGACCCCCACCCGGGCAGGTCGACGAGCACGAGACCCCGCTCGCCGACGCCGCCGGCAGCGGCCAGCAGGGGCGTCCACGTCGTCCACGACCCGGCGACCCCGTGGAGCAGCAGCACCGGGTCGGCTCCCGGACGGTGGTGCACCACCACCGGCCCCCGGCGGGTGTGCACCACGGTGCGCTCCAGCGCCCAGGTGGTGGGCGCGTCGCGCACCGGCCAGGGCGCGTAGCCGGGCGCGGTGGGTGTCAGGCGACCGGGACGGGCGCGGTGCACGCGGCGAGCCGGTCGAGTGCCTCGCGGTACTCGGCGACGTCGCGCTGCAGTCCGGGCTCGGTGATGATCGAGGCCTTGATGCGGCCGTGCACGTCGATGACGAAGGTCGCCCGGGTGGCGAAGCCCTTCTTGTCGAGGAACACGCCGTACTCCTTCGACACCGCGCCGTGCGGCCAGAAGTCGGCGAGCAGCTCGAAGTCGTAGCCGTGCGTCTCGGCGAACGAGCGGAGCGTCGCCTTCGAGTCGACGGAGATGCCGATCAGCTCGACGCGCTGGTCCTGGAACATCGCGATGTTGTCCTGCAGGGTACACAGCTCGTTGGTGCAGCCGGACGAGAACGCCAGCGGGAAGAAGACGAGGGCGACCGGGCGGACGCCCCGGAAGTCGCTGAGGCGGACGTGCTCACCGAACTGGTTCGGGAGCTCGAAGTCCGGCGCGAGGGAGCCGATCTCCAGGGCCATCGGTGCGCTGCTTCTTCCTCGGGCGTGGGGTGTGCCCGTGTCGCGTGTGCACGTGCGGATCGCGCGTGCACGATCGGCAATCGTACGCCCACGTCACCAGGACGCAAGTACCCGTCCACCTGCACGTCACCATCAGCCAGCGGGTCGGTCGTGGGGCCTAAGGTGGTGTGGGCCCCATCCGGTCGTGACCCGACCACCGGTGGCCCCCATGTCCACCACCACGAGAACGAACGAGGTCAAGGGTGACGGTGAACGACCAGGACCCGCGCAGCACCGCAGGGACCGACCAGGACCCCGAGGAGACCGCAGAGTGGCGTGAGTCGCTCGACGGGCTCGTCGCGACGCACGGCCACCAGCGGGCCCGCGAGATCATGCAGAGCCTGCTGAAGCGCTCGAACGAGCTGCACCTCGGCGTGCCGATGGTCCCGACGACCGACTACGTGAACACGATCGCGCCCGAGGACGAGCCGGAGTTCCCCGGCGACGAGGAACTCGAGCGTCGCTACCGCCGATGGATCCGGTGGAACGCCGCGATCACGGTGCACCGCGCCCAGCGACCCGGCGTCGCGGTCGGCGGCCACATCTCGACGTACGCGTCGAGCGCCGCCATGTACGAGGTCGGCTACAACCACTTCTTCCGCGCGCAGGACCACCCGTCCGGCGGCGACCAGGTGTTCTTCCAGGGCCACGCCTCCCCCGGCATGTACGCCCGCGCCTACATGGAGGGCCGCCTCAGCGAGGACCAGCTCGACGGCTTCCGCCAGGAGAAGTCGCACGCCGGTGGCGGATTGTCGTCGTACCCGCACCCGCGCCTCATGCCGCACTTCTGGCAGTTCCCGACCGTGTCGATGGGCATCGGCCCGATCAACGCGATCTACCAGGCACAGCAGGCCAAGTACCTGTCCAACCGCGGGATCAAGGACGCCTCCGACCAGCAGGTGTGGGCGTTCCTCGGCGACGGCGAGATGGACGAGGTCGAGTCGCGCGGGCAGCTGCAGGTCGCGGCGAACGACGGGCTCGACAACCTGAACTTCGTCATCAACTGCAACCTGCAGCGCCTCGACGGCCCCGTCCGCGGCAACGGCAAGATCATCCAGGAGCTCGAGGCGTTCTTCCGCGGTGCGGGCTGGAACGTCATCAAGGTCGTCTGGGGCCGCGAGTGGGACGACCTGCTCGCCCGCGACACCGACGGCGCGCTCCTCAACCTGATGAACGCGACGCCGGACGGCGACTACCAGACGTACAAGGCCGAGAACGGCGCCTACGTCCGCGAGAACTTCTTCGGCCGCGACCCGAAGGCGTTGCAGCTCGTCGAGGGCTACAGCGACGACCAGATCTGGAACCTCAAGCGCGGTGGCCACGACTACCGCAAGGTCTACGCCGCGTTCAAGGCCGCGACCGAGCACAAGGGGCAGCCGACCGTCATCCTGGCGAAGACCGTCAAGGGCTACGGCCTCGGCCCGAGCTTCGAGGGCCGCAACGCGACCCACCAGATGAAGAAGCTCACGCTCGACAACCTCAAGCAGTTCCGCGACGAGATGCGCATCCCGATCTCGGACGCGCAGCTCGACGAGGACCCCTACACGCCGCCGTACTACCACCCGGGCAACGACGACGAGGCGATCCAGTACATGCACGAGCGTCGCCGCGCGCTCGGCGGGTACGTGCCGGAGCGTCGCACGAAGTACACGCAGTTCACGCTGCCGGACGACGCGAAGTACCAGGTCGTCAAGAAGGGCTCCGGCAAGCAGGAGGTCGCCACGACGATGGCGTTCGCCCGTCTGCTGAAGGACCTGCTCCGCTCCCCGGACTTCGGCGACCGCGTGGTCCCGATCATCCCGGACGAGGCGCGCACGTTCGGCATGGACGCCTACTTCCCGACCGCGAAGATCTACAACCCGAACGGCCAGCACTACACGTCGGTCGACCGCGAGCTGCTCCTGGCCTACAAGGAGAGCCCGCAGGGCCAGATCATCCACGTCGGCATCAACGAGGCAGGCGCCCTCGCGGCCTTCACCGCCGTCGGCACCTCGTACTCGACGCAGGGCGAGCCGCTCATCCCGGTCTACGTCTTCTACTCGCAGTTCGGGTTCCAGCGCACCGGTGACGCCATCTGGGCGGCCGGTGACCAGATGGTCCGCGGATTCATGATCGGCGCCACCGCCGGTCGCACCACGCTGACCGGCGAGGGCCTGCAGCACGCCGACGGTCACTCGCCGCTCCTCGCGGCGACGAACCCGGCCGTGGTCTCCTACGACCCGGCGTACGGGTACGAGATCGGCCACATCGTCAAGTCGGGCCTCGAGCGCATGTACGGGACGAACGAGGACGGCTCGCCGTCCCACGACGACCCGAACGTCATGTACTACCTGACGGTCTACAACGAGCCGCTCGTGCAGCCCGCCGAGCCCGAGGGCGTCGACGTCGAGGGCATCGTCAAGGGCATGTACCTGCTCAAGCCGAGCGAGCACGACGGCCCGAAGGCCCAGCTGCTCGCGTCCGGCGTCGCGGTGCCGTGGGTCCTCGAGGCGCAGCAGCTCCTCGCCGAGGACTGGGGCGTGTCCGCCGACGTCTGGAGCGTCACGAGCTGGGGCGAGCTCACCCGCGACGGCCTCGACGCCGAGCAGCAGGCGTTCCTGAACCCGAACGAGCAGCCGCGCACCCCGTACGTGACCGAGCGCCTGCTCGGCACCGAGGGCCCGGTCGTCGCGGTGAGCGACTTCATGCACGCCGTGCAGGAGCAGATCCGCCCGTTCGTGCCGACCGACTACGCCACGCTCGGCGCCGACGGCTTCGGCTTCTCGGACACCCGTCCGGCGGCGCGCCGCTTCTTCCACATCGACGGCCCCTCGGTCGTGGTGCGGACGCTGCAGCAGCTCGCGAAGCAGGGCAAGGTCGACCACGCCGTCGTCCAGCAGGCGATCGACAAGTACCGCCTGCACGACGTCAACGCCGGGACCACCGGCAGCGCCGGCGGAGAGGCCTGATCCGCCGGTGAGCACACCCCGCACCGCCCCGGCCGCGAGCCAGGAGAGGGAGCGCGAACGCGCGCTCTCCTGGCTCCGGCAGGTGTCGGGCGAACTCTCGACCGCCACCATCAAGCGGCTCGAGGACACGCTGCCCTGGTACAGCGAGATGCCGCCGGGCCGGCGGTCCGCCGTCGGGCTCGTCGCCCAGGCGGGCATCACGTCGTTCATCTCCTGGCTCGAGGGCACCGCGTCGACCCCGTGGATCGCCGCCGCCGACGTCTTCGGTTCCGCACCCCGTGAACTCCTCCGCTCGGTGAGCCTGCAGCAGACGCTGCAGCTCATCCGCGTCGTGGTGACCGTCGTCGAGGAGCGTGCGAAGGACGACGAGATGCTGCAGGAGGCGATCCTGAAGTACTCGCGGGACATCGCCTTCGCGGCCGCCGACGTCTACGCGCGTGCCGCCGAGGCCCGCGGGCTGTGGGACGCCCGGCTCGAAGCGCTCGTCGTCGACTCGATCCTGTCGGGCGAGTACGACGACGAGCTACCCTCCCGCATCGCGGCCCTCGGCTGGCACGGCCACGGCGAGGTCGCGGTCCTGGTCGGCAACGCACCGAAGCAGCTCGAGGTCGACCAGATCCGCCGCACCGCCCGACACATGGACGCCGACGTGCTCATCGGGGTCCAGGGATCCCGGCTCGTGGTCGTCATCGGCCGTGCCACCCCGCGTGACGACGTGCCCGAGGGCGAGGAACCGGTGTCCTTCACCGCCATCGCCCAGGCCCTGGAACCGTCGTTCGGCGAGGGGCACCTCGTGCTCGGCAACGAGGTCCCCGGGGTCGTCGACGCCTCGACCAGTGCGAAGGGCGCCCTCGCCGGGTTCGCCGTCGCACGGGCGTGGCGCGGTGCTCCCCGACCGGCCCTCGCCGACGACCTGCTGCCCGAGCGGGCCCTGGCGGGTGACCCGCTCGCCCGGTCAGCGCTGGTGCAGCGCATCTACGTCCCGCTGAAGGACCAGTCGACCGAGCTGCTGCAGACGCTCTGGTGCTACCTCGACACCGGTCGCTCGCTCGAGGCGACCGCGCGCGAGCTGTTCGTGCACCCGAACACGGTGCGCTACCGCCTCCGTCGCGTGGCCGACGTCATCGGGTGGGACGCCACGCACGCCCGGGACGCCCTGATCGTGCAGTCGGCGCTCATCCTCGGGGCGATGTCCGAGTCGAACGCCGGCCGACGCCGCATGCCGAACCGTCGCTGAGGGCCGCGCCACGAGCGTGCGGATGACCGCGCCGACGATCGCCCACGGTAGGGATCGCACAACGTCCCCGCCGGATCGCTGTCGGATGTCCACACGGACCGGATCGGCCGTGACGGCAAGGATTGACCGGTGATCGTCGTCGTCGCGCCCGGACAGGGCTCCCAGACCCCCGGCTTCCTCGCCCCCTGGCTCGAGGACACCGCCGTCCGTGACCGTGTCGGAGCGTGGTCCGAGGCGATCGGCGTCGACCTCGTCGAGCACGGCACGACCTCCGACGCCGACACCATCAAGGACACCGCCCTCGCCCAGCCGCTCATCGTGGCGGCCGGGCTCGTGACCGCCGACGCCCTGCTGGCCGACGGCCGTCGCGCCCTGGTCGGTGGGGTCGCCGGACACTCGGTCGGCGAGTTCACCGCCGCCGGCGTCGCCGGGATCCTCGAGCCCACCGACGCCGTCGCGCTGGTCGCCGAGCGCGGCCGTGCGATGGCCGACGCCGCCGCACTCGAGCCGACCTCGATGGCCGCCGTGCTCGGAGGCGACGCCGAGGA
>NZ_RBLU01000004.1 GCF_003989515.1 Curtobacterium sp. HSID17257 | reverse complement strand
GCTCCGCCACCACGCCGACGGTGTGGTGGCGGAGCTCGGTCGGATCCGCGACCGGTCCGCCGCCCGTCGCGCCTCCGGACCGCTCGCAGAGGCGCACGCGGCGGACGCGTGGTCCGTGCCGGCCGCCCGACCCTTCGTCGAGGGACCGCCCTCGCGGTCCGTGCCCCGGGTCCAGCGTGTCCTGGTGTCCGTCACCGCCGGGGTCGCGGCCGCCGTGCTCGTGGCGGGGACCTCGATGTCGCTCCTGCCCCTCGTCCCCGCCGTGCAGGACGTCGCTGCGGCGGCGTTCGGCTCCGCGGACCCGGAGTTCGGCGGGACCGACGACGCGCAGGTGCCGGAGTGGTCCTCGGACGACGGTCACACGGACGTGACGTGGCTGGCCGGCGACGACGAGTGGGAGGGCACATGCGACTCCACGCCGGGTGACACGAACTGCGACGCGTACGAGATCGACACCGACGAGAGCTGCACCGCGGTCGTCACGGTCGGGTTCTTCGCGGGCGAGGACGACGAGGAACCGAGCCGGGTCGAGGAGCGCACGGTCGCGCTCACCGCGGACGTGCCGCTCGTCCTGGTCGAGAACTACGACGAAGCGTTCTCCGACGTCGGCGACGTGTCCTGTGTCACCGACGGTGGGGCGGACACCGACCGCGTGTCCGCGACGCAGCAAGCCGAGGACCACCTCGACGCCGACGCGCCGGCCGGGTGTGACGAGGAGGACTGCGTCGGCTTCGCCGTGACGGTACCCGCCGACTGTGCCGCTGCGGCCGTGCAGTTCCGGGTCTCGGCGTCGATCGGGACGGTGGACTCGCCGCACGACCTCGCGGTGGTCACCGCCCTGCGGGCCGGGGTGGCGTCCGACGTATTCGTCGGCGGCACCCACCGTGCGTCGGACGTCGTCGCGAACGGGGTCACCTGCCGGTCGACGGACGACACCGGGTCGACGCAGGCGTCCTGAGCCCCGCGGTCCGACGACGCCCGGCACCGGGGGAGGATGGTGCGGTGCGCAGCCTCGACGCCCGGAGTCCCGACCTCGTCGTCCTCGGCGACAACCTCGACGTCCTGCCGACCCTGCCCGACGGCGCGTTCAGGGTCGTCTACCTCGACCCGCCGTTCAACACCGGCCGGAAGCAGCGGCGCCACGCGGTGACCGCCGAACGCCGGACCGCCGGTGACGCCGGGACGATCACGGGCTTCCGGGGTCGGACCTACGAACGGATCCGCGGCGACCTGATGCGGTTCGACGACCGGTTCGAGGACTACTGGGCGTTCCTCGAGCCACGGCTGCTCGAGGCGTGGCGACTGCTGACCGACGACGGCACGCTCTACCTGCACCTCGACTACCGCGAGGCGCACTACGCGAAGGTGCTGCTCGACGCGCTCTTCGGCCGTGACGCGTTCCTCAACGAGATCATCTGGGCGTACGACTTCGGTGCCAAGTCCCGGTCGCGGTGGCCCACGAAGCACGACACGATCCTCGTCTACGTGAAGGACCCGGAGCGGTACTGGTTCGACTCCGAGTCGGTCGACCGCGAGCCGTACATGGCGCCGGGGCTCGTCACGCCGGAGAAGCGGGAGCGCGGGAAGCTGCCGACCGACGTCTGGTGGCACACGATCGTGTCGCCGACCGGCAGCGAGAAGACCGGTTACCCGACGCAGAAGCCCGAGGGGGTGCTCCGCCGCATGGTGCAGGCGTCGTCGCGCGAGGGGGACTGGGTGCTCGACTTCTTCGCGGGGAGCGGCACCCTCGGTGCGGTCGCGCGCGACCTGGGCCGGCGGTTCGTGCTCGTGGACGACAATCCGGTGGCGGTCGACGTGATGCGGCGGCGGTTGCCGCACGCGGCGGTCGAGTCGGCGGTCGGTTCGGCGGTCGTGTCCCCGGTTGCGCAGGAGGACTGAGCGCCTGCCGCCCGGAGCGGCCAGGATGGATCGGGGCGGACGCGTTGCGCCCGGAGCTTCGCCGACGGGGATGGCAGCTACTCCGGTCTCGACGCCAGGGGCGCCGGGATCGCGAACGTCGCGTTCACCTCGTCGGACCTGAGCGGCGCCGGGCTCGTCAGGGCCGGGACGACGGAGGCGACATCGTCGATGTCGTACGACGTCGACGATGTCGCCTCACAGCGGCTTCGGTGGACTACTCCGCGGAGTGTCGCCCGTGGTGCGCGGCTGTCGTGTCCGGTTGCGCGGCCCCGTCCGACGCGGCGTGCGCCGGGTGCGTGCGGATGGTCGCGGTCGTCGCCGGAGGCTCGTCCACCGGTGCCGCCGCGGCGTGCGCGCCGTGCGTGGTCGCGTCGGCGAGCGGCGCCCGCGTGCCGTCCTCGGGGCCGTGACCGGCGCGGTCGGCGGCACCCGTGTCGGAGGCGTGATGCGTGGCGGGGGAGGTGGAGCCTCCAGGCCGGTCCTGCGGCTGCTGCACCGTGACGTCCGGTGAGGTCGGGACCGCCCGCATCGACCCCGTGTCCGGGGTGACCAGCGAGCCGGTGTTCGCCGCCGCCTGCTGCGCGTCCGCCGACAGGCGGTCGGAGTCACCCTTCGCCGCGTTCGCCTGCTCCTGCAGCGCCGACACCTTGCGGAGCGGCGGGACCCGGAAGAACCAGGTCAGGACGAACGCGAGCAGGATCACGGCGAGGCCGACGGAGTAGACGACGACGGCCGACTGGCTGAACCCGACCAGGAACGGACGGGTGAGTCGCTGGTCTGCACCGTTGAGGAACGACGTGTCGCTCGTGGCGGAGCCGGCGGACGAACTCGCCGCCGTGTTGCCGTTCTTCAGCTGGTCGACCAGCTTCGGCGCGACCTCGTCGACCACGGCCTTCCGCTGGTCGGCGTTGCTGTAGTCGATCTGCAGCGTGCCGTCGACGACCTCGGCGTTCGCCTTCGACGCGGCGGTCTCGAGGGCCTGCTGCTCGGCAGCGGACTTGTTCGCGGCGACCTGCTGGGCGATGACCGAGTCGACCGACGCGGCGGGGATCGCACCGGCAGCGACCTGCTGCTGCACCTGCGCGGTGACCTGCTGCGTCACGGCCTGGTCGGCGGCCTGCTTCGCGGCGGCGGCGCCCTTGTCGAGCCCCTGCTGCACGTTCTGCTGCACCGGGTCGACGATCTTCGACCAGATCTGGTCCATCACGCCCTTGTTCTCGGACGCGCTGGCGACCGAGGGGGTGAGTGCGGCGGTGAGGGCCGGCTTGAGCGTCGACTCGTTCTGCATCGCGCCGGTGATGTTCGTCGGCATGAGCGTGAACAGGACCGACAGGAGCACCGCGGTGCCCATGGTGCCGCCGATCTGGCGGAAGAACGTCGCCGCACTCGTGGCCACGCCGATGTCCCGCGGCGAGACCGAGTTCTGCGCCGCGAGGGTCAGCGTCTGCATGAGCTGCCCGAGCCCGAGCCCGATGCCGAACATGCCGAGCATGAGGAACCAGAGCGGGCTGTCCGCGGTGAGGAAGGTGAGGAGCGTGAAGCCGATCGCCGTGAACGCGGTGCCCGTGATCGGGAAGGCGCCGTAGCGGCCGGTGCGCGAGATGATCTGGCCGGACGCGATCGAGGAGATCATCAGGCCGAGCACCATCGGCAGCATGGCGAAGCCGGACTCGGTGGGCGTGACGCCCTTCACGATCTGCAGGTAGAGCGGGATGGTCAGCATCGCGCCGAACATGCCGAAGCCGACGAGCACGGACAGGACGGCCGCCATCGAGAAGACCCGCGAGCCGAAGAGCTTGAGCGGCAGGATCGCGTCGTCACCCATGGAGCGCTCGACGATCACGAAGGCCAGCAGGCCCAGAGCGCCGATCGCGTAGCAGGCGATGGCGCCGGGGGAGTCCCAGCCCCACTCGCGGCCCTGCTCGGCGATGAGGAGCAGCGGCACGAGGGTGACGATGACCAGCGAGGCGCCCCACCAGTCGATGCGGGGCTTGCCGCGGTCGCCGAACTTCGGCAGGTGCAGGAACGTCGTCACCATGATCAGCGCGACGATGCCGACCGGCACGTTGACCAGGAAGACCCAGCGCCATCCGCTGACGAACAGGATCTGGGACGCGCCGGCGAACAGGCCACCGACGAGCGGGCCGATCACCGAGGAGATGCCGAACACGGCCAGGAAGTAGCCCTGGTACTTGGCGCGCTCGCGCGGGGCGAGCATGTCGCCCATGATCGCGAGCGGCAGCGACATCAGACCGCCGGCGCCGAGGCCCTGCAGCGCGCGGAACCCGGCGAGCATGAGCATCGAGGTCGAGAACGACGCGGCGAGCGATCCGAGGATGAAGATGCCGATCGCGGTGAGGAACAGCGGGCGGCGGCCGAAGATGTCGGAGAGCTTGCCGTAGATCGGCGTCGTGATCGTGGACGCGATCAGGTAGGCCGTGGTCACCCAGGCCTGCTGGTCGAGCCCGTGCAGGTCGTCGCCGATCGTGCGGATGGCGGTGCCGACGATGGTCTGGTCGAGCGCGCCGAGGAACATGCCGGCCATCAGCCCGTAGATGACGAGCAGGATCTGCCGGTGGTTCATCACCGCGTTCGAGGACGTGGTGGGGGCCGCGGGTGCGGTCGCCGTCTGGGTCATTCGGTCTCCCGTGCGTACTGGTGCTCGCGCGTCGCTCACACCCGGGCGCGGGGGAGCGTTGTTGCGCGCACTGCAAAAATACAACCCGCGCAAACGGATTGTTCCCATCCGCCTCGTTCCTGTGGACATCGGCAGGGTGCTCGGGGCGTGTGCAGGAGTGGCCCGACCGGCAGGACGAGACGGTCGTGGAACGCCGAGGGCGTCACCGGACGGATCCGGTGACGCCCTCGGTCGGTCGTCGGGGACTACGCGCCGAGGGCGGCGTCCACGATCTCCTTCGCCTCACGCTGCACCTGCTCGAGGTGCTCCTGGCCCACGAAGCTCTCCGCGTAGATCTTGTAGACGTCCTCGGTGCCCGAGGGGCGGGCGGCGAACCAGGCCTTGTCCGTGACGACCTTGACGCCGCCGACGGCCGCGTCGTTGCCCGGGGCCTTCGAGAGCTTCGCCGTGATCGGGTCGCCGGCCAGGGTGTCGGCGGTGATCGCGTCGCCGTCGAGCTTCGACAGGCGGGCCTTCTGCTCCTTGCTCGCCGCGGCGTCCACGCGCTGGTAGACCGGGTCGCCGAAGCGCTCGGTGAGCTCGGTGTACAGCTGCGACGGGGTCTTGCCGGTGACGGCGGTGATCTCCGACGCCAGGAGCGCCAGGATGATGCCGTCCTTGTCGGTCGTCCACGCCGTGCCGTCCTTGCGGAGGAACGAGGCGCCCGCGGACTCCTCGCCACCGAAGGCCACGGAGCCGTCGATCAGGCCCGGGACGAACCACTTGAAGCCGACCGGGACCTCCCAGAGCCGGCGTCCGAGCGACTCCGCGACGCGGTCGATGATGCTCGACGACACGAGCGTCTTGCCGATCGCGGCGTCGTCGCGCCAGTCGGGGCGGTGCGCGTACAGGTACTCGATCGCGACCGCGAGGTAGTGGTTCGGGTTCATCAGGCCTCCGTCCGGCGTGACGATGCCGTGGCGGTCCGAGTCGGCGTCGTTCCCGGTCAGGACGTCGAAGTCGTCCTTGTGGGCGAGCACCGAGGCCATCGCCGAGGGGCTCGACGGGTCCATGCGGATCTTGCCGTCCCAGTCGAGGGTCATGAACGCCCACGTCGGGTCGACCTCGGGGTTCACGACGGTCAGGTCGAGACCGTAGTGGTCGCGGATGCGCTCCCAGTACGGCAGCGATGCGCCACCCAGCGGGTCGGCGCCGATCTTGACCCCGGCGCGCTTGATGACCTCGATGTCGATGATGTGCTCGAGGTCCGCGACGTACGAGCCGAGGAAGTCGTAGCCCTCGGCAGCGGTCTCGTCCTGGCGGCGGACGGCGGCGTTCCCGTCGGCGATGATCGCGTTCGCGCGGTCGGCGATCCACGACGTGGCGTCGCTGTCGGCCGGGCCGCCGTGCGGGGGGTTGTACTTGAAGCCGCCGTCACGCGGGGGGTTGTGGCTCGGCGTGATGACGATGCCGTCCGCGGTGTCGCCGTGCTCCTCGCGGTTGTACTTGATGATGGCGTGGCTGAGCGCCGGGGTCGGGACGAAGCCGTCCTCGGCGTCGGCGAGCACCCGGACGCCGTTCGCGGCGAGGACCTGCAGTGCGGTCTGCTCGGCGGGGGCGGAGAGCGCGTGGGTGTCGCGGCCGATGAACAGCGGACCCGTCGTGCCCTGCTCGGTGCGGTACTCGACGATCGCCTGCGTGATCGCGGCGATGTGCGTGTCGTTGAACGCGGTGTCGAGCGAGGAGCCGCGGTGGCCGGAGGTGCCGAAGACCACCTTCTGCTCGGGGATCGACACGTCGGGGACGCGCTCGTGGTACGCGGCCAGGAGGGCGTCGAGGTCGACGAGGTCGTCTGCGGTCGCGGGGGTGCCGGCGCGGTCGTTCATGGGCCCATCCTGGCATCGCGGGGCTCGGGGCGCTCACGGTCGCGTCGGGATGCGCACTCGTCGTTGCGGGGAGCAGTTGCGGGTCGTTCGGAGGACATGCGGCATGTCACCGGCCGGCGGTAGGGCCGAGCGCATGGGGGACGCGATCCGCGCGGACGCAGCGCTGCTCGCCGAGGTGCAGGCCGGCGACGGCGCCACGCTGCACACGGCGAGCGGTGCGGTCGTGTCCTGGGCGGCGCTGCACGTGTTGGCCGCCCACGGGTTCCGTTGCACGGGATCGCGCGCACTCGGCGGGGTGCAGATCGTCCAGCGCGGTCCCCGGTCCGCCTTCGAGACGCTCAGATGCATGGTGGGTCGTCGGAGGCGATGGACGATCTCCACGTGGTCCGAAACGGTCTGGAGGCGCGCCTCCGGTCCGTCGTGCTCGGTCGCCATCCGCGGTCGGCGCGGTTCTCGACCAGCCGCGGGCGCGTCGACGGCGTCGTCGACTCGGGCATCTCGGGCCGCCGGCCCCACTCGGGGTGTTCTCTGGAGCACGCGCGATGCGCGGTCTGGAATTCCGAGATCCGCGCGCTCCGCGTGGTCATCGTTCGCATGCCAGGCGACTCGACTGGCTTCCGCATCGTCAGTGCCGATCCCGATGGGACGGTGAAGTAGTGGACAGGCAGACTCTGTCTCGCAGCGCTCCGCTGATGGTCAACGTCATCGGAGGCCTCTTCTACCAAGGTTGGTACGAGGACCGTTCGGCGGACGAGACGTTGGAACTCGCCTTCGCATACCGCCCGCTGGCCGAGCGAGAAGCGCTCGTGCACGAGATCGATGGACTCCTTGCGGCTCTTCCGACGACGGAGGATGTCGAAGACTTCTTCCTCTCCTTCAATGTCGACATCGACTTCCGACGCGACTTCGGTGGGGATGTCCGCGCCTGGCTCGAATCTGCCCGCGGAGTCGTGCGGGGGTTCGCCTCCTGAGTCCTGCTCCCACGCTCGATCGAACTCGACTGCAACTCCGGCCCAAGGGATCCACATGGAAGCGTCACCCCAGTACCCCGCCTTCGACGCACTCATGGGCGGCGCCTTCAACCAAGACTGGAAAGACGAGTGGTCGTCGGTTGACGAACTGTTGACCGAGGCTCTTGACGAGTTCCCGGCAACTCGACGCGCGCTCCTGACCGAGCTCCTGCAGATCCGGGACAGTTGTTCGGAAGCCGACGTGGTGGGCATGTTGGAATCGATGGGGAGTGGCTTCCGACCGGAGGTGGATGCGCAGGTGAGCGCTCTCGGTTGGGTTGACCGTCTCGTCCGACGCATCAACGCACACGACGCTGATGCATGAAGAGCAGACCCAGCGGCGAGACGCCGAGTTCCCGATGGACCCGGGGCGAGAGGCATGCATGAAGATGGAGAAGTTCGCGGCGAGAGTGCCGTCTTTCGCGGACTTGATGGGCGGGGCGTTCAACCAGGATTGGCGCGATGAGTGGGACTCAGCAGAGGAGATCGTTACATCGGTCCTCGGGGAACGCACCGATCAGCTACGGAGCATGCTGAAGGACCTTCGCCGGATCGACCAGGTCTGTTCGGATGACGACATCGATTTGCTGCTCTTCTCGCTCGGTTCTGGATTCTCGCCCGAGACGGACTGGGGCATGAGCCCGAAAGGTTGGGTGCAGGATTTCGAGGTCCGGCTGGAGCGAGAGCTGGTTGCGCGAGGCGACGCCTCCGACTGAGCGACCTCCGCGACCGACACCGTCGGGCCGACCCCTTGAGGCGATGAAATCGAGCCGCAGGCTCGGGCGTCGCCGATGCGCGATGCATCCGTCGTGCGGGTCGAGTTGCAGTCCCTTTCGGACGGGCAGCCCCGTACTCGATCGTCACGATGTACACGCGAGAGGACCTGGATGGACAAGCACGAGTACTACCGGAGCGTCGCGGCGCGCGCTCCTGGCTTCAGATCGCTCTTGGCGGCTGAGTTCAACTACGACTGGGACCTCGACTGGCCGGATGTCGAGTCCGTGCTCGTCAACGACCTCGACGAGGTGTCGCGGGCCGAGAACGTCCAGTACCGCGACGAACTGGACTACCTGCTGCGGGAGTTGCCGACCGACAGCGACGTCGACGGTTTCTTCAGGTTCGTGGGTACGGGTCTCTTGCCGCGGGTCGACCTCGGGCAGTCAGCGCGGTCGTGGATGCTCGAACTCCGTGACCGCACAGCACGCAACGTCCAGTCGGAAGCGGAGTGATGAGGGAACCTGGGAAGCGCAGCCGCATCGCCGTCGGGGTGCGAGGGGAATTCGCCGGAGCCGGACCCCGCTGTGGCGAGCATCACGGCGCGGAAGTTCCAAGGCTTCGACACCTTCAGAGGGGGAGACCGTTGTCTGATCCCGCGACCGAGATCAGCTGGTCGGGGCGCTCGTGACCGCCGACTCCTGGCAGCGGCTTGCGGCATTGCGGAGGGAACTGTTCGCTCACCTCGACGAGGTTGCTCACGAGGACGCGCCAGCGGTTCCGACGTGCGAGGCGTTCGCGGACGCGCTCGACGACGCGGGGCTCGAGTGGGAGGACCACGATCGACAGGAGGACCCGTGCGGAGATCGGGTCATCCTCCGTCACGTCGACCTCGGCGAAGCGGTCACCCATCGGCTCCTCATGTGGGAGTTCCCGTACAACGACGAGCCGTCGGGATGGCTCTGGGGTCCCGCACCGTCCACCCAGGCTCGGTTCCTGCGCGCACTCGAGTGGGCGCAGCGTCATCCTGGCGAGTGGTCGCCGCAGCTCATCCAGTATCCGGTGACGGAGCGAGACGCACGGCAGCCACGACTCGACCGGTGAGCGCAGACCGGTGAGCACAGAGCGAGCGGCCGCCCACACCGGGAACGCGGGGGACGTCTCGGGGTGGGCGACCGCTCGCGGTCTGGAGGAGTGGCGGCTCAGGCGGTCCGGAACGACCCGGTCGCCGTCCGCAGCGACCCGGTCACGGTGCGCGTCGAGGACGTCGCGGTGCCGGGGCGGCGGAACTGGGTGTCCACGAACCGGCCGAGTGCACGGCCCGAACCGGTGCCGGTGTAGCTGCCGACCGGGCGCCACGCGGCCTCGACCGCGTAGGCGCCGATCTCGTCACGCTGCTCGAGGCCGGAGACGTACGCGCCGCCGAGGGGGTTCTGTCGGTTCTGCACGGGTGCTCCTCGTCGTCGTGCCGAGGGCCACAGCCGTCAGACCGACGACCAGGGCGCCGTCGGCTGTTGCCCACGACGCTACCTCGTTGTCTTGCATCATGCAAGACAACGAGGTGTGTTCAGGCGACGAGCTCGCAGAACGTCCGTCCGTCGGTCGTCCAGCTCTGCCGCGCGCTGAGGCCCGCGGTGGCCGCGTGCCGGAGCAGCGCGTCGACGCCGACCTCGGCCCACGGGAAGCCCTCGCTCCGGTTGCCGTCCACGTCGACCACGTGCGCGGTGAACGCACGGTCGGCCGAGCGATCGGCGTGCGTCTCGACGACCACGCGACCACCGTCGCGGACGATCTCGCCGCAGCGGGCCAGGAGTGCGACCGGGTCGCCACCGATGCCGATGTTGCCGTCGATCACGAGCGCGGTGTCCCAGCGACCCTCGTCGGGGATGGTGTCGAACACGGAGCCCTGCACGGCGGTGCCGCCGGAGCGTCGGGCGATCGCGACGGCCTCGGCGGAGACGTCCACACCGAGCGACGGGATGCCCAGCGCCCGGGCTGCGACGAGCATGCGTCCGGGACCGCACCCGACGTCGATCACCGGGCCGTCGGCTCCCTCGAGCAGCGAACGGTCGACTCGGTCGGCGGCGGCGCTCCACCGGCCGACGTCCATCGTGACCTCGACGTCGGGTCGGTCCGGGTCGGTCAGGCGCAGGTGGCCGTCGGTCTGCAGGGCGCGGGCGTACGGCTCGCCGCCGCCGGCGCCGAACGTGACGGTGTCGTGCATCGTCATCGGGCACCTCCGGTCGTCGTGGTCATGGTGGTGTCGCGCTCGGCGGCGAAGGCCGTGGCGAAGCGCGAGGTCGGCGCGAGGGCGGCGACCTGCTCGGCGTCCGCCACGGTGTCGACGTCGAGCAGTGCAGGCAGCGTGCCGACCGACAGGCCGGCGTCGGTCAGGCGTGCGAGCTGCACGGCGCCGGTGTCGTCCTGGGACATCGGGACGCCACGGAGCAGCGCACCGTCGGGCTCGCGGAGGTACAGCGACCAGAAGCCACCGTCGTCCGCGGGGCCGAACCACGCGTCGCGCTCCGGGTCCTCGAAGACCGGCACGAGATGCTCCGGCGAAGCCTGCGGCGTGTCCATGCCGACGAGCAGCGTCGGACCGGTCATCGCGTCGAACATCGCCCCGAGGCGCTCGTCGAGTCCGCCGCCGACCTGGTGCAGGACCTCGAAGTCGTCGGTGCCCTCGGGCAGGACGACGCCGTCGTAGAGCAGCACGCGACGCGAGGCGGGCAGGGCGCGCACCGTCTCGATCGTGTCGGCCAGCGCGGCCGAGGCGACGCGGGCAGCACCCTCCGGGGTCAGGGCCGGCGTCAGCCGGGTCTTGACCTTGCCGGGCAGGCACTCCTTGGCCACGACGACCACCGTGACGTCCGTCATGAGCGTGCTCCTTCCGTGGTGGACCCGGCCACGTCGCGGGCCGGACCGGGCGCGACCACGCGGGGTCGTGCCTCCCGTCCGTACTCGCGCAGCAGACGGGACATGTCGCGGACGGCGTTGACCGTGCCGCGGAGCGTGCCGGTGACCTTGCTGTCACCGACGCGCTGGGCGTAGCCGATGTCGGACTCGTCGACCCGCCAGCCGGCCGCGTGTGCGGCCAGGACCATCTCGAGCGGGTAGCCGCTGCGGCGGTCCTGCAGGTCGAGGGCGACCAGGTCGGCACGGCGCATGACGCGCATCGGGCCGAGGTCGCGGAGGCGGTAGCCGGTGGCGCGGCGCATCAGGACGGCGAGCACGCGGTTGGCGAAGCGCGCGTGCGGCGCCCAGGCGCCGCGGGTGGTCGGGACGCGGCGACCGAGGGCGAGGTCGGTCCGCCCGTCGGCGACGCGTGCGACGAGGTCGGGCAGCTCGCCGGGGTCCATCGAGGCGTCGGCGTCGCAGAAGGCGACGTACTCGGCGGTCGCGGCGGCGACGCCGGCGGCACAGGCCGAGCCGAAGCCCTTGACCGGTTCGGTGACGACGGTCGCGCCGTGGGCGCGGGCGACGTCGGCGGATCCGTCGGTCGAGCCGTTGTCGACGACGATGGCGCGGTACCCCTCGGGCAGGCTGCCGATGACGCGCGGGAGCGCGTCGGCCTCGTCCAGGCAGGGCAGGATCACGTCGACGGTCATGTGGTCCATTCGGTGCGGGTCGCTCCCGCGACTGGGCCGATCTCCGGTCGCGCGCGTCGCGTCCTCGTCGGGCTGGTCGCCGGCGGATGGGGTTCGGTCCATGCTCACGACGTAACACGATGACACGCCGCGGGGTACAGGATCCTGTCCCCCGGGGCGTGTCGGATGCGGTCTCCGGACGGCGTGTCCCGCGATCGGGGGACGGCCGGGAGGCGCGGCTGCGGTCGACGGTCCGCTTGCGTAGGCGGGTGCACCCGTCCTCGCCCTGGTCCAGCGGGCGAGTCTCGGCCAGACCGACACGGCTCGCGCCCGGAGGCGCGAGCCGTGTCGCCTGAGACGAGTCTCAGGCGGCGTCGTCCGCCGCGCGCTGCGTCACCGCTGCACGGCGGCACGGAGCGGGGCGGTCGCGAAGTCGCGCATGCCCTGCTCGAAGTCGACCTGCGCCTGCCAACCGAGCTCCGATCGGATCCGGTCGGACGACGCCGTGACGTGTCGGACGTCGCCCAACCGGTACTCACCGGTCACGACCGGCTGCGGGCCGTCGGGGCCGGCGATGGCCGCGGCCATGTCGCCGATGGTGTGCACGACGCCGGAACCGACGTTGTACGCCCGGAAGGTCTCGGCGGGCAGCTCGGCGGTCGCGGCGATCGACGCGGCGTTCGCGCCGGCGACGTCGTCCACGTGCACGAAGTCGCGACGCTGTCGGCCGTCCTCGAACACGCGCGGTGCCTCGCCGCGGGCGAGTGCCGAGCGGAAGAGCGACGCGACGCCGGCGTACGGGGTGTTCGACGGCATGCCCGGTCCGTAGACGTTGTGGTAGCGCAGGGCGATCGCAGTGCCGCCCGTCGCGCGGGCCCACGACGAGGCCAGGTGCTCCTGCGCGACCTTCGTCTGCGCGTACACGTTGCGGGGGTCCAGGGCGGCCGACTCGTCGATCAGCCCGGGCACGAGGGGACGGCCGTCGGGACCGATCGGGTCGAAGCGTCCGGCGTCGAGGTCCTCGCGTCGGCGCGCCGGTGGTCGCATCGGCTCGCCGTCGGCGGTCTCGTACGCGCCCTCGCCGTAGACGACCATCGAGCTCGCGACGACCAGGCGGCCGATGCCGTGCCGGTCCATGCCCGCGAGCACGTGCGCGGTGCCGGCGTCGTTCGACGAGACGTAGTCGGGGGCGTCCTGGAAGTCGACTCCGAGGCCGACCTTCGCCGCCTGGTGGCAGACGACGTCGACGCCCTCGAGTGCCGCTTCGAGCGCGGCGCGGTCGCGGACGTCACCGTGCACGAACGACAGGCCCTGCTGCTCGTGGGCACGGACGACCTCGGCGGGGTCGCCGTGCACGTCGTCGCGCAGCGAGTCGAGGATGCGGACCTCGTGGCCCTCGGCGAGGGCGCGGCGGACGATCGCGGAGCCGATGAAGCCCGCGCCGCCGGTGACGAGCAGGCGGCTCATGCGTCCACCGTCTTCCGCAGCACGCTCTCGCTGGCCGTGGCGGGGACCAGCTCGCGCGGGGTGTAGTCGTCGGGCAGCGCGGCGACGACGTCACCGATGGCGCGGACGATGACCTCGTTCGCGCGGGCCAGGCGCTCCATCACGGCACCGTGGGTGACGGGGGCCTCGGTGGACCGAGCTGCCTCGTCCTCGGTGGGCGCGAGGCCGGCGTCCGCGTCCGTGACGTACGACAGGTTGACCGTGCCGATGCCGAGCTCGGCCGCGAGCGGCACCTCGGGGGTCATCGTCATGTTGATCGTGTGGCCACCGGCCTCGCGCATCCAGATCGACTCCGCTCGGGTCGAGAAGCGCGGGCCCTGGATGACGACGCACGTGCCCGTGGGCCGGAACGGCACGTCGAGCGCGGCGACGGCGTCGACGGCGGCGCGACGGAGCACCGGGTCGAACGGGTCGGCGAAGGACAGGTGCTGCACCTGGTCCTCGAAGAAGGTGTCCTTCCGGCCCCAGGTGCGGTCGATGAGCTGGTCGGTCACGACGAACGTGCCGGGGGCGTAGTCCGGGTGCAGGCCGCCGACCGCGCTCGACGACACGATCGCCCGGACGCCGAGGGACCGGAGCGCCCAGACGTTCGCGCGGTGGTTGATCAGGTGCGGCGCGACCGAGTGCTCGCGGCCGTGGCGGGTGAGGAACGCGACGCGCTTGCCGGCCATCGTGCCGACCGTGATCGGGCTCGACGTCGGGCCGTAGGGCGTGTCCACGGTGATCTCGTCGGCGGTGCCCTCCTCGAACAGGCGGTAGAGGCCGGAGCCCCCGATCACCCCGATGCGAGCCGTCGTTCCGTCCACAGGTTCGGTCGTGGTCACGTGGTCCTCCACAGGTCCTCCGGATGTCATCGGCGCGTGGTGCGCCCTGGATACGCTACTGACGCCCCTCCGGCGTCGACCGGGAACGGGGCGTCCCACGATGTTCGGAGGCCTGCGTGCGCACGATCGGTCAGCACCGCGACGAGGTCGCCGCGCTCCTCGCACCCGTGCTCGCTCCGCGCGCTCCGGAGGTGCTCACGCTCGACGACCTGGCAGACGGCGCCGGCGCCGGTCGCGGGTACCGGATGCTCGCGCGTGCGGTGACCGCACCCGTCCCGCTGCCGGTGTTCGACAACAGCCAGATGGACGGGTTCGCCGTGCGCTCGACCGAGGCCGGCCAGGTCGTCCGGGTGGTCGACCCGATCCCCGCCGGAGCCGTCCCGGTGCCGCTCGCGCCCGGGACCGCAGCGCCGATCATGACCGGGGCGCGGATCCCGGACGGCGCGGACGCCGTCGTGCCGGTCGAGGCGTCACCGCCGGGCGCGTTCCCCGCGGCGCTGGGACTCGACGTGCTCACCGTGCCGGACGGCACAACCGCCGGCACGTTCGTCCGTCGTGTCGGCAGCGACGTCGCGCTCGGTGCCGAGCTCGCGCCGGTCGGAGCCCCGGTGACCCCGGCGCTCCTCGGCGCACTGGCGTCGGCGGGGGTCGGCGCGGTGTCCGTGCTGCGGCCGGTCCGGGTGCTCGTCGTGTCGACGGGCAGCGAGCTCATCGACGGCGGCCAACAGGACGACGACGGCTCGGACGCGGCGGGCGCGGTCATCCGTGACGCGAACGGTGTGGCGCTGCGTGCGGCCCTGGCCGAGGTCGGTGCCGTGGTGCGCCGCGTGCAGCTGAGCGATGCTGCCGAGGCGTTCCTGCCGGGGCTCGTATCGGCCGTCGGCGACTGGGCCGACCTCGTCCTGACCACCGGTGGGATCAGTGCCGGTGCGTACGAGGTCGTGCGCCAGGTCCTCGAGCCGCGCGGCCTCGCGGTCACCCCGGTCGCGATGCAGCCCGGCGGACCCCAGGCCCTCGGACTCGTCGAGCTCGCCGGTCGGCGGGTACCGGTCGTGGCCTTCCCCGGGAACCCCGTGTCCGCCCTCGTGTCCTTCGAGGTGTTCCTGCGCCCGGTGCTCGCGGCGGCCGTCGGCGCTCCGGACCGCCCGACCGCCGAGCTGCCGGCCGCCGAGTCGGCGAGCTCGCCCGTCGGCAAGCACCAGGTCCGACGCGGCCGCGTCGCCGACGGGCGGGTGCACTTCGTGGGCGGGCCGAGCTCGCACCTGCTCGGGCACCTCGCCGCAGCCACCCACCTCGTCCACGTCCCCCTCGGCACCGACTCCGTCGAACCGGGAAACCCGCTGACCGTCTGGAGCCTCCGATGACCGACGACCCCTCGACCGCCGGCGCGCGTGACGCCGAGCTCTCGCACGTGCGCGCCGACGGCACCGCGCACATGGTCGACGTCTCCGACAAGGACGTCACCGCCCGGTCCGCCACGGCCACCGCGACGCTCGTCACCCGCACCGACGTGGTCGAGCGCATCCTCGACGGCTCGCTGCCCAAGGGCGAGGTGATCGGCACCGCACGCATCGCGGCGATCATGGCCGTCAAGAAGACGTCGGACCTGGTGCCGCTCTGCCACCCGCTGCCGATCGCGGGCGTCGAGGTCGACATCGAGGGCGACGGCGACCGCGTGCGCATCGAGGTCTCGGTCCGCACCACCTCGCGCACGGGCGTCGAGATGGAGGCCCTGACCGGGGCGAGCGTGGCGGCACTGACCGTGTACGACATGGTGAAGGCCGTCGACCGCAAGGCCGTGATCACCGACGTCCGGGTGCTCGAGAAGCACGGCGGGCGTTCGGGGGACTGGAGCAACCGATGACGTCCGAACTCACCAGGGGCCGAGCCGGTGTGGTGGTCGTCTCCACGCAGGCATCGACCGACCCGACGCTCGACCGCACCGGGCCCGTGATCGCCGCGTGGCTGCGCGAGCGGGGCTTCACCGTCGCCGAGCCGACGATCGTGCCCGACGGCGGCCCGATCGCCGAGACCGTCTCCGTCGAGCTGCTCGCCGACGCGAAGGTCGTCGTCACCACGGGCGGCACCGGCGTCACGCCGACCGACCGCACCCCCGAGGCCGTCGCTCCGCTGATCGACCTGGAGCTGCCCGGCATCACCGAGGAGATCCGTCGTCGCGGCCTCGCCGGTGCGGGGCCGACCGCGCTGCTGACCCGCGGGGTCGCGGGCATCGCCGGTGGCCGGACGGTCGTCGTGACCCTGCCGGGGTCCCGTGGTGGTGTCGCCGACGGCCTCGCGGTGCTGGACGGCGTGCTCGACCACGTGCTCGCCCAGCTGCACGGCGAGGGCCACGCGCCCCGGAGCGCCTCGTGAGCGGCGACCGCGGGACCGGCGTCCACGGGCCCGACGATCACGGGACAGCCGAGCGGGTCGTCGTCGCCGACGTCGTCGACCGCGTGGTCACCGTCGACGAGGTCTCCGCAGCCGTGACCACCGACCGCGACGGCGCCGTCGTCACGTTCGCCGGGGTCGTCCGCGACCACGACGAGGGCAAGGGCGTCACCGCACTCGACTACGAACGGCACCCGAGCGCGGGTGACGTCATCGCCGAGGTCGCCCGCTCGATCGCGGACGCGCACCCCGAGGTCCGGGTCGCCGTGCTGCACCGTGTCGGAGCGCTGCGCATCGGGGACGTGGCGCTCGCCGCGGCCGTGTCCTCGCCGCACCGGGCCGAGGCCTTCGCCGCCTGCGCCGCGCTGATCGACCTCGTGAAGGAGCGGACGCCGATCTGGAAGCGCCAGGAGTTCACCGACGGCACCGACGAGTGGGTCGCCGCGTTGTGACTCCGTGAGCGTGCGCGCCCACTCTGCGACGCCGGCACTCCCGCAGTAAAATAAATAAAGTAAACAACGATCGGGAGTGTGATGAGTCAGAGCCCCGTCGAGCGGTCGCGCAGCCCGTTCAATCCAGGATACGGCCGCCAGCCGCTGGTCTTCGGTGGCCATGAGCAGGAGATCGACGAGCTCACACGCGTCTTCAGCACGCTCGACTTCGGCGAGAACCACTCGATCCTCATCGCTGGTCTCCGCGGCGCCGGCAAGACGTCGATGCTGACGCTGCTCCAGAACGCGGCGACGGATGCGGGATGGCTCGTCATCAGCGACGATGCGAGTTCCGGGTTGATGGACCGCGTCATGGAGACCACGATCCCGGCGCTGTTGAACGGACTCGATCCGGCGACGAAGGCGCGTCTGACGAGCGTTGGTCTCTGGAAGTTCAGTGCATCCTGGGAGTACCAGGACCGGCACCGAGAAGTGAAGCCGCTCCTCCGGAACGATCTCGTCGCCCTGTCCAGAGCGATCGACAATCGCGGCATCCTCATCACCATCGACGAAGTGTCCTCCGGCCGAGTCCGTCTGCGTGAGCTGGCAAAGTTCGCGCTCCAGGTGTCCCACGCACTGACCGACGGTGCGAACATCATGATCGCGTTCGCCGGGATCAGGATCGACCTCGACGAACTCCTCAAGCAAGAGCATGCGACGTTCCTGCGTCGCTCTCGTGACCTCACCTTCGAACGGCTCGACCCGCACGCCACCATGGCGGTGCTCCGTGACACTGCGGCGGTCGGTGGGCGGCAGATCAGCCCCGAAGCCCTGCGTCGCCTCGCCGAGATCGCGCAAGGTTACCCCTACCTCATCCAGTTGGTCGGTGACTACGCCTGGCGCGCCAGGAGTGACGCGCCCACCATCGAGATCGAGGACGCAGAGGTCGCGTTCGAGAAGGCCATCAAGGCAGTCATGAGTCGAGTGATCAGCAAGGTGTACCTCGACCTGTCGGACAAGGACCGCGAGTTCGTGAAGGCCATGACGCTGGCGTTGGTCGACGGCCGGGCGAAGATGTCGCGCATCGTGGCGCTGATGGGCGAGTCCGACCAGTACGTCCAGGTGTACAAGCGACGGCTGATCGACACGGGCTACGTCCAGCGGGCGGGGCACGGCTTCGTCTCCTTCACGCTCCCGTACCTCGACCAGTACATCCGGAGCCTCGTGTACGACGACCCGCGGGACGATCGCCGGCCCGCCGACAGCTGGGCGGACTTCCCGGCGCCGCAACTCTGACACCCATCGGTCCCCACGGTCAGCGCTGCGGTGATCGAACCGGCGAAGCGACCTCGGTCACGCATCGGTGAGCCCGCCGCGCCGCTGCCCGCTGCACAACCGGCAGCACGTCGCGCCGCGGAATCCCGTTGCGCGACGTGCTGCCAGTTGTGCCGCAGCGCCCAACGCCACCGAACCACCGGGGCCACCCCGGTCGCACCGCGCGGCGCCCGCACCCCGCGGCGCCGCCTACCCTTGACGAGTGGCTCATCTCCTCGGCGCCGAGAACCTGCATCTCGAGTTCCCCACCAAGGTCGTCTTCGACAGCGTCACCCTCGGCCTCGACGAGGGTGACCGCATCGGCGTCGTCGGCCGCAACGGCGACGGCAAGTCGACCCTGCTCGCCCTGCTCGCGCAGCGCCTCGAGCCGGACGCGGGGCGGGTCACCCACCGACGCGGCCTGACCGTCGGGTACCTCGACCAGCGTGACGTCCTGCCCGCGGGTGCGACCGTCGGCAGCATCGTCGTCGGCGAGCTCGCCGAGCACGAGTGGGCCGGCGACCCGAAGATCCGCGACATCATCGGCGGGCTCGTGTCGGACATCCCGTGGGACGCCACGGTCGACGACCTCTCCGGCGGTCAGCGACGGCGCATCGCACTCGCGAAGCTGCTCGTCGGCGACTGGGACGTCCTGTTCCTCGACGAGCCGACCAACCACCTCGACGTCGAGGGCATCCAGTGGCTCGCCGACCACATCAACCGCCGCTGGTCGTCGAACCAGGGCGGCATGGTCGTCGTGACGCACGACCGGTGGTTCCTCGACGCCGTGTCGACCGCCACGTGGGAGGTCCACGACGGTGTCGTCGACCCCTTCGAGGGCGGCTACGCGGCGTACATCCTGCAGCGCGTCGAGCGTGACCGGCAGGCGGCCGCGAGCGAGCAGCGCCGCCAGAACCTGGCCCGCAAGGAGCTCGCCTGGCTCCGCCGTGGTGCCCCCGCGCGCACGAGCAAGCCGAAGTTCCGCATCGACGCGGCGAACGCCCTGATCGACGACGTGCCGCCGATCCGCGACACCGTCGCCCTGTCGCAGATGGCGACCGCCCGGCTCGGCAAGGACGTCGTCGACCTGCTCGACGTCGGTGTCTCGTTCGGCGACGACGTGATCCTGCGCGACGTCGAGTGGCGCATCGCACCGGGGGAGCGGACCGGCATCCTCGGGCCGAACGGTGCCGGCAAGTCGACCCTCCTCAACCTGGTGTCCGGCAAGCTGCAGCCCACCGAGGGCCGCGTGAAGACCGGCAAGACGGTGCAGGTCGCGGTGCTCGACCAGCAGCTCGCCGACCTGCAGCAGTTCGCCGACGACCGCGTCCGCGAGGTCGTCGCCCGCAAGAAGACGAGCTACGTCGCCGACGGCAAGGAGATGACGCCCTCGCAGCTGCTCGAACGGCTCGGCTTCACCTCGGAGCAGCTCTCGACGCCGGTCAAGGACCTGTCCGGTGGGCAGAAGCGCCGGCTGCAACTCATGCTGATCCTGCTCGACGAGCCCAACGTGCTGATCCTCGACGAGCCGACGAACGACCTCGACACCGACATGCTCGCCGCGATGGAGGACCTGCTCGACACCTGGCCGGGCACCCTGCTCGTCGTCTCCCACGACCGGTACCTGCTCGAGCGCGTCACCGACCAGCAGTACGCGGTCCTCGGTGGGCACCTGCGGCACCTGCCCGGCGGCGTCGACGAGTACATGCGACTGCGGGCGTCCGGGACCGTCCCACAGACGGCGGCTGCGGCTGCCGCCGCCTCGGCCGGGAGGCCCGACACGGCTCCGGCAGGCGCCTCCGGTGGCACTGCGGTCGGGTCCAGCGCCCCTGCCGCTCCCGGTCTGTCGGGTGCGGACCGTCGCGCCGCGGAGAAGGAGATGTCGGCCCTCGACCGGAAGATCGCGAAGGCGGGGCAGGACCGGCAGGAGCTGCTCGACGCGTTCGCCGCGCACGACCAGTCGGACTACGCGGGGCTCGGGGTGCTGCAGACGAAGCTCGGGGCGCTCGACGCCGAGGTCGAGCAGCTCGAGGAGCGGTGGCTCGAGGTTGCGGAGACGCTCGGGGTGTAGCTGGCGGCCCGCGGTTCCGGTACCCGCTACTCGATCGACTCCGGGTCGACGGTGTCCTGGTCGGGGTGCGCTTCCGCCGGGTCACCGCCACCGGGGTTCGCCACGACCTCCCAGAGGTGGCCGTCCGGGTCCTGGAAGAAGCCGGACCACATGCCCCACGGCCTCGTGTACGGCGCCGCGAGCATCGCCGCTCCGGCCGCTGCGGCACGGTCGAGGAACGCCTGCGCGGCCTCCTGTGACGGCTCGAAGTGCCCGATGGTCGTGCTCGGCGCGTCGGCGAGTGCGACACCGGAGTCCTTCCGCATGTCCTCGCGCCCGTACACGCTGACGATCAGGCCGTCGTCGAGCGTGAACATCGCGGTGGTGCCGCCGGCCTCGGTCTCGCTCGACGGGTACTCGGTGCCGATGACGCCGCTGCCGTCGATGCCGAGGAGCGCGCGGTAGAACGATGCCGAGCGTTCGACGTCGGCCACGGCGAGGTTGATGGCGTGCATGCCCGGCAGGCTACGCCGCGGTCGGTTCCGCCGACCCGGTCGACCCGGTCGGTCGCTCGGTCCTCAGTCGCCGAGCCCGAGGATGAGCCGTCGGAGCAGCCCGGACAGCTGCGCCTGCTCGTCGTCGGACAGCTCGGACAGGATCGCCCGCTCGGCCCCCAGCAGGTCCGCGATCGCGGCGTCCACGGCCGCCCGGCCGCTCGCGGTGAGGGACACGAGGATGCCCCGGCCGTCGCGCGGGTCGGTGCGGCGGCTGACGAGCCCCCGTGCTGCGAGGCGGTCGACCCGGTTCGTCATCGTGCCGCTCGACACCAGGGTCTGCTGCAGCAGCGACTTCGGGCTGAGCTCGTACGGTTCGCCAGCCCGCCGCAGCGCCGACAGCACGTCGAACTCCCACGGCTCGACGTCGCTCGCGTCGAACGCGGCCCGTCGCGCACGGTCGAGGTGCCGGGCGAGCCGGTCGACCCGGGACAGGACCTCGAGCGGTCCGAAGTCCAGGTCTCCCCGCTCCCGACCCCACGCCGCGACGATCCGGTCGACCTCGTCCTGCTGCGGCATCCCTCCATCTTGGCCGAAGCCGTCGCGCGCGGCCAGCGTCCGGGCCGTGGGAGGATGGACGGGCACCGGACGGGCTCCACCCCGTCCGGTGTGTTCCGCCTTGGTGTAACGGCAGCACGACGGCCTTTGGTGCCGTTAGGTCCGGGTTCGAATCCTGGAGGCGGAGCGCGCGACGGCGCGGACGCGCTCTGGCACGATGAACCCCATCGGCGTGTAGCTCAGCAGCAGAGCACCGGACTCTGGATCCGGAGGGCGCAGGGGCAGCACCTGCCACGTCGGCTGACAGCACCACCAGGAGGGGGATCATCGTCATGTCCGCACCGGCCTACCTGTGGGGTCAGCTGAGTCGAGCCCTCGACGCGCACCGCGACCGTCGGACGGCGAAGATCCTCGAGGCCATCACCGGCATCGAGGCCGGCCGCATCACGGTCGGCATCCCGGTCCCCACGAAGGGGATGCCCGCGTGGGTCACTCCGGAGGTCATCCGCGGAGGGTTCGCAACGGGTCACGCCGCCGCGTCCGGCCCGCTCACCGACAGTGAGCAGGCGCTTGCCGCGGAGCACGGCATCCCCGCCACCCGCGCCGCGTTGTTCCAGTGGGCGCTCACCGACACCGGTCTCAGCTGGTTGGCCACCCTCCTCGACCAGCAGCGCTACGAGGTCCGTCTCCCCGAGCAGGCGGCGCTGCTCACCGTCGTGCACCTGCTCCGCACCGGCCACCCCGACGAAGCGGCTGCTGTGCTCGACGGCGTCCGCCGGTACGCCGACCAGCTGCAGTTCCTCCCGACTCCGTTGCGCGCACCCGTCCCCGACGGCGTGCACATCGCGACCATCAGCGACGCCGTCACCGCGCTCGAGCAGAAGAAGCCGCACCGACAGGTCGAAGCGCAACGCGTGACGAACGCCATCTG
Source organism: Curtobacterium sp. HSID17257 (assembly GCF_003989515.1). GTDB lineage: Bacteria > Actinomycetota > Actinomycetes > Actinomycetales > Microbacteriaceae > Curtobacterium. The sequence goes on along the minus strand of NZ_RBLU01000004.1, from coordinate 50,729 downwards.
GAACCCGTTCACCGACGAGCTCGTCGGTCTCTGGTGGAGCACCCGCGACGAGGGCGGCACCATCGGTCGGGCCTTCCCCGACGGGTGGGAGTCGCGGGCGCAGGACCTCCTCGACGTCCACGACGCCCTCACCGAGGAGCACGACCTCCCGGCGCGGCACCGGAAGCCCGGGTCCACCGTGCAGATCCTCCTCACCGCGACCCGCGCCGTGCTCGCCGGCGACCGGACGCAGGTCCAGCGGGCTCGGACCGTCGTCGCCGACGTCGTCGCGAAGCGAGGCGCTCCCGGATCGCAGACGCTGCGGACACTGCGGCGCGCTCAGCAGGAGGACGCCGCGAAGCCGTCCCACGCAGTCCTCGCGAAGGGCACCGCCGACGTGCTCCGCCCGCACGCGGACGTGCTCACCGCCACACCGCTCGACCTCATCGTCGGCACGCCCGGCGAGCACCTGCCGTTCGTGCGTCGGACCGTCGACCGGGCACGTCACGCGCCCGTCGGGCAGCTCGTCCACGTCGGCATCATCAGGTCTGCCGAAGGGCTCGCCGAGGTCGCACCGCAACTCGCCGGCCCCGCCGTCGCCGCCCGGTACACCGAACCGGTCGCCGGCCAGCTCGCCGCCGCGACCTTCACCGCGTTCCAGAACCGGCGGACCGTGCTGCTGCTGGACCTCCGCAAGCAGGTCCAGGTGACCGCGCTGCCCTGGTACCAGGCGCTCGCCGAGACGTCCGAGACGACCGGGTCCGATCGGGTCGGCCTCGTCCGTCAGGCGAACACGCTCAGCAAGCACGCCGTCGAGTCGTTCCCCGGGACCGTCCTCCCGAACGCGTTCCTCCGCGTCCTCGCGGAACTGTACCGGCAGGCAGACCTTGCCCTGCCCGTCACGTACGAGCTCGCCGCGGACATCTTCACGGGAGGGTTCTCGAGGACGTTCGTCGATGCAGGACGCATCGCCCACGGCCTCGTCGCCGACGGCCGCTCCGACCTCTACGCGCGGTACTACGGCCTCGGGGTGCACGCTCCCGCCACGGAGAAGGCCTTCGCAGCGGAGGCACGTCGTCGAGCCGGCGTCACGACGGACCGCAGGTGGAGATCCACCGCCGTCGCCGGCAGCATCATCGAGCAGGCGCAGGTCCTCACCACCCACAACCTCGCCCTCGTCGTCCACGCCGGGGCAACCATCGACTGGGAGGCAGCCGCCTTCGCCGCGTTCGTCCGCACCGTGCAGCCGGAGCTGTACGCCGCGCAGCAGGAGCGCGGCCTCCGCCAGCGGAAGAAGGCCGCCTCCGCATGGCGGCAGGTCGTCTTCGCCCTGACGATGGCCGGCGAGGACGCGACCGACCGGTTCCTCGAACGAGCCCGGAAGGCCGCGACCGGCCACCGTGCCGGCGGCCGGTCACTGGCGCTCCTCGCCGACCTCGACCGAGCACGCCGCGGTCAGACCGTCGAGGAGCCGTTCACCGGCTGGGTCGTCCGTCACGACGACCGGTAGCCGACGCCGCTGGCCCCTGGCACGCCCGGGCGTTCATCCACGGTGAACTGCGCGGCAGCGGCTCAGCGGCTCAGCGGCTCAGCGGCCCGGCAGCGATGCCAGTGCCCGCGACCGCTGCGCGAGCATCTCGTCGTACGTGCCGTCCCGCTCGGACCATCGGAGGGGCTGGGCTCGCTCGACGATGACCTCGTGCGGCGTCGGGTCCTGCGACAGCAGACCCATCACCTCGTCGAGGAACGCGTCGAGGGGCAGCGCGTTCGGGTTGAGCTGCTCCTGACCCGCGGTCGCCACGGCCGGCGGGACGAGTTCGCTGACACCGACACCGGTGCCCGCGAGGTGCGCGCGGAGCGACTCGGTGTACGAGTGCACCGCCGCCTTCGTCGCGCCGTACGTCGGCATGAGCGGGAACGGGGTGAACCCGATCCCGGACGTCACGGTCAGGACGTCGCCCTGCCCCCGTGCGAGCAGGTGCGGCGTGAAGGCGTCGACCACGCGGATGGTGCCGAGCAGGTTCACGGCGACGGACTGCTCGGCCTCCGCGATGTGCGCAGGGTTCCGCAGGTCCTCGGTGAGCATGACGCCGGACATCGTGACGACGAGGTCGAGGTCGGGGTGTGCGGCCAGGACCGCGTCGCGTGCCGCGAGCACGGACGCAGGGTCCGTCACGTCGACGGTGACCGCTCCGATCTCGTCGGCGTCGGCGTCGGCATCGGCGTCGGTGACACGACGCCCGCCGACGACGACGGTCGAACCGGCGGCGCGGAAGCGGCTGGCCAGACCGGCGCCGATCCCCGAGGTGCCTCCGGCGATGAAGACGGTGCGGTTGCTGACGTCCATGTGGATCGTCCTCCCTGTTCGGTGGTGGTGCACCGATGGTCGCTCCGTGTCCGGCACGTCCGACAGGCCGCGGTCTTCCGGGGGAGTGACAGGGCCCCCGCTCCGCGGGCTGTGCCCGGATACCGTGTGCTCCGTGGAGGACAGCGCAGACGAGAACCGGCTCGGTCGGTACCTGGCGGCCAGACGCGCGGTCGTGACACCGGAAGAGGTCGGGCTGCCGTCCGGTCCACGCCGCAGGGTCACCGGGCTCCGGCGCGAGGAGGTCGCACTGCTGGCCGGCATCAGCGCCGACTACTACCTCCGTCTCGAGCGCGGCCGGGACCGCAACCCGTCGGACCAGGTCATCGACGCACTCGCCCGGGTGTTCGACCTCGACGACGTGGAGCGGGAGTACCTCGCCGACCTTGCGGCACCCCGACCGCGGCGGCGGCGGACCCGTCGGACCGATCGTGTCCCGGACCGGCTGCACCACCTGCTCGCGGCGGTCGACGTGCCCGCCTTCGTCGAGAGCCGCACCCTCGACATCCTCGCGGCCAACGCCCTGGCGACGGCGCTGTCGCCACGGATGGCCCCGGGCCACAACCGCCTGCGGTCGCTCCTGCTCGACCCCGAGGAGCGTGCGTTCCAGCAGGACTGGGAACGTGCCGTCGTCGACATGGTCGCGGCGTTCCGGCACACCCTGGGCACCGACGTCGACGACGTCCGGGCGATCGAGCTCGTCGGCGAACTGTCGCTGGCGAGTGCCCGGTTCCGCGAGGTCTGGGCGCGACAGGACGTCCGACCGCTCGCGGGCAACACGACCGTCGTCCGGCACCCCGAGGTCGGGACCCTGCGCCTCCACCGCGACAAGTTCCCCACGGACGACGTCGTCGTGGTGCTCTACTACGCGGACGAGGGGTCGGCCGACGCCGAGAAGCTCCGCCTGCTCGGCGCCCTCGCGCAGCCGACCCGCGACCAGACGGACCGCGGCGCCGGGCACTCCGCTCAGGTCGGCTGACCGACCGGAACCGAGACGACGGCGGGGAGGCGCGGATCACCGCCGCCGGTCGGCGCTCGGCGACGTGTGCGGCTCAGTCCTCGGACTCGTCCGTGACGACGACCTTGCCGATGACCTGTCCGCTCTCGACCAGACGGTGGGCCTCGCGCAGGGTCTCGGCCGTGATGGGCCGCAGGACGGTCGTGGCGGTCCCGCGCACACGTCCGCTGTCGACGAGGTCCGCGACCGCCTGGAGGATCCGGTGCTGTTCCTCCAGGTCCGCGGCGCCGTGCAGGGACCGGGCGAACATGAACTCCCAGTGCCAGGTGAGCGCCTTCGACTTCAGCGCGACGACGTCGACCTGCTCGGGGTCGTCGATCGCCACGACCTGTCCGAAGGTGCGGAGGAGACGCTCGTACACCGGGAGCCGACCGGAGGAGTTCGTCGTCAGGATCCACTCGATGCCGTCCGGGGCGAGCGCGAGGACCTGCGCGGCGAGGTCGCCGTGGTGGTCGACGACGTCGTGGGCGCCGAGGTCGCGCGCCCACTTCTCGCTCTCCGGCCGGGACGCGGTGGCGATCACCCGGACACCGGGCAGCAGGGCCCGGACGAGCTGGATCGCGATCGATCCGACACCCCCGGCACCGCCGACGACGAGCAGCGTCCCGGCTGCGTCCGGCGTGATCCGGAGCTTGTCGAACAGGCTCTCCCACGCCGTGATCGCGGTGAGCGGGAGCGCGGCGGCCTCGGTGTGTGTCATCGTCGACGGCTTCCGGCCGACGATGCGCTGGTCGACGAGCTGGAGCTCGGCATTGCTGCCGGGCCGGTCGATGGCGCCGGCGTAGTAGACCGCGTCGCCCGGGGCGAAGAGCGTGACGGCCGGACCGACGGCGCGGACGGTGCCGGAGGCGTCGAAGCCGAGCACCCGCAGGCCGCCGTCCGGCTCGGCGCCGCCACGGAGCTTCACGTCGACCGGGTTGACCGAGACCGCGCGGACCTCGACGAGCAGGTCGTGCGGGCCGGGGACCGGCTCGGGGATCGTGGTGGACACCAGGCTGTGTGCGTCGGTGACGGGGCGGGCAGCGGTCTGGACGACCGCTCGGATCTCGTTCGTGGTGGTCACCCGACCACTGTGCACCCCCGCACGTGGTCACCCGCAAGGGCCCTAGGTCACTCTGGGGTTACCGAGGAACCCCTGGTCGGAGACCGTACCCGTCGGGAACCATCGGGTCGGCTCGACGCAGCGTCCGGGTACAGTGCGGGGGTGACCACGTCGACGAGCGCTCCCGCCGAGACCGCGCACGCGCTCGACACCTGCGACCGGAACGACGTCTACGCTGCGGCCTGCCCCTGCCGCGCGATGCTCGACCTGCTCGCGAACAAGTGGACGGCGCTCGCGATCGGCGTGCTCGAGGACGGCCCGCTGCGGTTCGGGGAGCTCCGCCGTCACCTGCAGGGCGTGAGCCCGAAGGTGCTCTCCGCGTCGCTGAAGCGGCTGGAGGGCGCCGGGTTGGTGAGCCGCACCGTGTTCGCCGAGGTGCCCCCGCGGGTCGAGTACGCGCTGACGCCGCTCGGTCACGGCGCCGCGGTCCCGCTGGCGCACCTGCGGAGCTGGGCGAACGAGAACGTCCCGCGGCACTGAGGCGTCGACGAGGCGCTGCCACCGCCTCGTCCCGAGGCCGGTCAGCGGCCTCCGGCCATCTCCTGCAGGACCCGGTGCACCTGGCGGCTGTAGCCGGACTCGTTGTCGTACCAGACGTACAGCACCACGTGCTCGGACCCGTCCGCGATGGTCGCGAGCCCGTCCACGATGCCCGCCCGCCGGCTGCCGAGCAGGTCCGTCGAGACGATCTCCGGCGACTCGACGTAGTCGATCTGCCGACGGAGCGGCGACGTGAGCGAGGCGTCCCGGAGCACCCCGTTCAGCTCGTCGCGACCGACGGGTCGACCGAGCGCCAGGTGCAGGACCGCGAGCGAGACGTTCGGCGTCGGGACGCGGACGGCGTTCCCGGTGAGCCGGCCCCGGAGTTCGGGCAGGGCCTTCTCGGCGGCCTTCGCAGCACCGGTCGCGGTGATCACCATGTTCAGGCCTGCCGCACGGCCGCGCCGGTCGGCGGGGTGGTAGTTGTCGACCAGGTTCTGGTCGTTCGTGGCGGAGTGCACGGTCTCGACGTGTCCGTGCACGATGCCGTACGCGTCGGACACGACCTTGAGCACCGGGACGATCGCGTTGGTGGTGCACGACGCCGCGCTCACGACCGGGTCGTCGCTGATCGTGTCGTGGTTGATGCCGTGCACGACGTTGGGGACGTCGCCCCCGCCCGGTGCGGTGAGCAGGACGCGTGCAGCACCCGGTGCCCGCAGGTGCTGCTCGAGCCCCTCGGCGTCGCGCCAGCGGCCGGTGGTGTCGACGACGATCGCGTCCTCGATGCCGTGCGCGCGGTAGTCGACGGCGTCCGGGGAGTCGGCCGAGACGAACTGCACGAGGGTGCCGTTCGCGGTGATCGTGTCCCGCTCGGTGTCGACGGTGACGGTGCCGGCGAAGGGACCGTGGATCGAGTCCCGCCGGAGCAGGCTCGCGCGCTTGACCAGGTCGTCGGCACCGCGACGTCGGACGACGACCGCGCGCAGGGCGAGCGGGGCGTGCTCCCCGGCGCGTTCGAGCAGGATCCGGGCGAGCATCCGCCCGATGCGACCGAAGCCGTACAGGACGACGTCGCGCGGGGCGGCGTGGGTCGAGCTGTCCGCCGCGCCGCGCCGCAGGAAGAACTCGTCGGCGAGGAACTCGCGCAGGGTGCTGCCCAGCCGGTCGCGTCGGTGTCGGGACGCGAGGTCGCCGAGGTCGACGGACACCGACGACAGCGCCATCGTCTCGAGTTCGGTCAGGATCGCCAGGCTCGTCGCGACCGGCAGCTCGGTCGCGTCGACGCGACGGCTCGACCGGTGGGCCTTGACGATCGCGATCGGGGACTGGCCCACCAGGGGCCGGCCGTGGACCGAGGGCACGACGTCGTCCCGCCGGTACAGGCGACCGATGAGCGGCACCATCGCTTCGGCAGCGGCGAGCTTCTCGTCCCACTCGTGCTGCAACCGGGCACGCTCGGCGGCGGTGGACACCCCGGCTGCGGTCGGAGCGGCGGCCGCCATCAGGCGACCTGCCGGACGGGGACGACGGCGTGCAGGGCGGCGCGGCGTTCGTCGAGGATCGTCGTGAAGACCGGGGGCGTGCGGTCAGCGAACCCGGCGAGGAACTCCTCGGTCAGGTCGCACTCCTCGAGCCACGGCTCCGGGTCGACGGCGAAGAGCGCGTCGAGCTGCGCCTCGGGCAGGTCCAGGCCGCGCACGTCCAGGTCGTCCAGGTCGGGGAGCAGGCCGACCGGGCTCTCGACCGCCGGCACGCTGCCCTCGACCCGGCGCGCGATCCACTCGAGCACGCGGGCGTTCTCGCGGAAGCCCGGCCACAGGAAGCCGCCGTCCGCGTCCTTGCGGAACCAGTTCACCTGGAACACCGCCGGAGCGCCGGCGCCCAGCTGTCCGCCCAGGGTCAACCAGTGCGACCAGTGGTCGGCCACGTCGTAGCCGCAGAACGGCAGCATCGCGAAGGGGTCGCGGCGGAGCTCGCCGACGGTGCCCTCGGCCGCGGCGGTCCGCTCGGACGACACGGTGGCGCCCATGAACACGCCCTCGGCCCACGTCGGTGCCTGTGCCACGAGCGGCACGTTCGTCGAACGGCGGCCACCGAACACGACGGCGTCGACGGGGACGCTGTGCTCCCACCCGTCGGCGAGCGTCGGGACCCGGTCGAGCGCCACGGTGAAGCGGGCGTTCGGGTGCGCTGCTGGCGTCGGGCTGTCGGGGGTCCAGTCGGCGCCGGTCCAGTCGACCAGGTGTGCGGGCGGTTCGGGGGTGAGCCCCTCCCACCAGACGTCGCCGTCGTCGGTCAGCGCGACGTTCGTGAAGATCGTGTCCGCGGCGATCGTCTCGACCGCGACGGGGTTCGTGTCGGGGCCGGTGCCGGGTGCGACGCCGAACAGCCCGGCCTCGGGGTTGATCGCGTGCAGTCGTCCGTCGGCACCCGGGCGGAGCCAGGCGATGTCGTCGCCGATGGTCTCGACGGACCACCCGGGCAGGGTCGGCTGCAGCATCGCGAGGTTGGTCTTGCCGCAGGCGGACGGGAACGCGGCGGCGACGTGGAAGGCGCGGCCCTCGGGCGAGGTGAGCCGGACGAGCAGCATGTGCTCGGCGAGCCACCCCTCGTCGCGACCCATGACCGAGGCGATCCGGAGCGCGAAGCACTTCTTCGCGAGCAGGGCGTTGCCGCCGTACCCGGAGCCGTACGACCAGACCTCGCGGGTCTCCGGGAACTGCACGATGTACTTCGTGTCGTTGCAGGGCCAGGCGACGTCCGGCTCCGGGACGCCCCGGTCGTCCCGGAGCGGGTGCCCGACGCTGTGCACCGTCGCGACCCACGGCACGCCGGTGTCGATCGCGCGGAGCACCTCGGGGCCCAGTCGCGTCGTCATGCCCATGCTGAGGACGACGTACGCCGAGTCGGTGACCTCGACGCCGAGTTGCGAGATCGGCCCGCCCACCGGTCCCATCGAGAACGGGACGACGTACATCGTCCGGCCGCGCATGCTCCCGGCGAAGCGCTCGTCGAGCTCGGTGCGCATCGCGGTCGGTTCCCGCCAGTGGTTCGTCGGACCGGCGTCCTCGGGCGTGCGGGAGCAGGTGAAGGTGCGGCCCTCGACCCGGGCGACGTCGTCGGGTGCCGACCGGGCGAGGTAGCTGTTCGGCCGGAGCTCCGGGTCGAGGGCGATCAGCTTGCCCTCGTCGACGAGCTGCTGGGTCAGGCGGGCGGTCTCGTCGGCGGACCCGTCGCACCAGACGACCGCATCGGGGCAGGTGAGGGACGCGATCCGGGCGACCCACGCCTCCAGGGCGACACGGGGTGAGCCGGGGACGGTGTGCGGGGCGGGACTCGTGTGGTTGGGGTTGGTGATCATCGTCGATCTCCTCGGGGCAGGGCGGGGAAGGGGGACTACCGGCGGCCGGTGGTCGAGCGCTCCGGCTCGACGATGGTGCGGACGGCCTCGGTGGAGATCCGCTCGGGCTGCTGGGCCGCGGGACCGCCGTGGTCGTCGGCGGACATCGTCCGCTCGTCGAACGGCGCCGCACCGGACAGCACCCGCTCGACCTGCTGCTTGTCGATCTGCTTCGTCCAGGTCCCCACCAGCACGGTGGCGACCGCGTTGCCGGTGAAGTTCGTCAGGGCGCGGGCCTCGGACATGAACCGGTCGATGCCGACGATCAGCCCGACGCCGTTCACGAGGTCCGGGCGGTGCGCCTGCAGACCGCCGGCCAGGGTGGCGAGTCCGGCACCGGTGACCCCGGCGGCACCCTTCGAGGCGATGATCATGAAGACCAGGAGCGAGATCTGCTCGGGGATGTTCAGCGGCGTGCCGAGGGCGTTCGCGATGAAGAGCGAGGACATCGTCAGGTAGATCGCGGTGCCGTCGAGGTTGAACGAGTAGCCGGTCGGCACCGTGACGCCGACGACGGGCTTCGAGACGCCGAGGTGCTCCATCTTCGCGATGAGGCGGGGCAGGCTGACCTCGCTGGAGGACGTCGACACGATGAGCAGGTACTCGCGGCCGAGGTACTTCATGAGCCGGAAGATGTTGACGCCGGTCACGATGCGGAGCAGCAGACCGAGGACACCGACGACGAACACGATGCAGGTGATGTAGAAGGCGATCATGAGCGTCCCGAGGGCGACGAGCGCCGCGACGCCGGTGGCACCGACGACCGCGGCGATGGCGCCGAACGCGCCGATCGGGGCGGCCCACATGACCATCGCGAGGATGCGGAACACCAGGGCCTGCAGGTGCCGGATGCCGGTGAGGATCGGCGCGCCCTTCTCGCCCATCGCCTGCAGCGCGAAGCCGACGAGCAGCGCCACGAACAGGGTCTGCAGGATGCTGCCGCTGGTCAGGGACGACACGAGCGTCGCGGGGATGATCCCGAGCAGGAACCCGGACGTCGACGACGCGTTCTCCTCGGTGCCGGCCGGCAGTTCGTACGTGGCCTTCGACATGTCGAGGTGGTCGCCCGGGTGGATGAGGTTGCCGACCACGAGCCCGATCGCCAGGGCGAACGTGGACATCGCGATGAAGTAGCCGAGCGCCAGGCCGCCGACCTTGCCGACCGTCGCCGCCTTCGCGATGGAGCCGACACCGAGCACGATCGTGCAGAAGATGACCGGCGCGATCATCATCTTGATCAGCGCGATGAAGCCGTCGCCGATGGGCTTGAGCCCGACGGCGAAGTCGGGGGCCGTCAGGCCGACCACGATGCCGGCGATCACGGCCACGATGACCGCGATGTAGAGCCAGTGCGAGCGATCCAGACCGCGACGCCGGGGGCGGGCGGTGGTCGAGTGCGTCGATGCCATGAGACTTCCTTGTCGTCAGGACCGGGGCGGCGTCGCTCCGGTCGGCTCGTCCTCGGGGGAACGCCACACACCGTCGCGCGCACCGGCCCACCGGATCGACTTGTGTTCACAACGTTCACGGCGGGCTGCGCGGACGGGCGCTCGTGCGCGAGGATGGTCGTCCCGCAACGGAGCGAGGAGGCAGCCCAGTGGTACCCCGTCGGTGGAGCATCGCCGCGCGACTCTTCGCGCTCCAGCTGCTGTTCGTCGTCGTCGGGGTCGCCGTCGGTGGCGCCTGGAGCTGGGCGTCGGCGCGCGGTGACCTCGAGGCGGACGCGGCGGAGAAGTCGACCGCGGTCGCGGTGTCCATCGCCCGCAACCCGTTCGTGCTCGAGCAGGTCGACACCGCCGACCCGTCCCGGCGGCTCGAGCCGTACGCCCTCGACCTGATGCGGCGCACCCACACGGACTTCATCACGATCATGGCGCCGGACCGCACCCGGTGGACCCACCCCGACCGGTCGGAGATCGGCAAGCCGTTCCGCGGCACGGTCCAGCCGGCGCTCGAGGGGCGGACCTTCACCGAGACGTTCGCGGGGACGCTCGGTCCCTCGGTGCGGGCCGTGACGCCGATCACCGACGCCGACGGGCGTGTGGTCGGACTCGTCGCCGCGGGGGTCACCGTGGCGAACATCTCGACCGCCCTCGTGCCCCGGCTCACGTCGGTCGTCCTGCTCGCGCTGGCGGTCGTCGCGGTGGCCGCGCTCTTCTCGTGGCTGCTGAGCCGCTACCTCGGCAGGGTCACCGCCGGGCGGGGGCCGGAGGAGCTCGCTCGCGTCTTCGCGTCCTACGAGGGCGTGCTCCACTCGGTGCACGAGGGACTCGTGGTGGTGGACCGGTCCGGCGCGGTGGTGCTCCACAACGACCGCGCCGCGGAGCTGCTGCACCTGCCCGCGCCGGGGGAGCGCCAGGAGTCGATCCCGCTCGCCGCGCTCGACGTGCCCGACGAGTTGCGTACCCTGCTCGCGTCGGGCGACCGGGCCGTGGACGAGACGTACGCGACGCGCGACCGGGTGCTCGTGGTGAACCAGGAGATGGCGTTCCCGCGCGGGTCGACCCGGCCGCTCGGCACCGTCGCGACGATCCGCGACCAGACCGACCTGCTGCACCTGTCCGGCGAACTCGCCGCCACCAGGACCCTCACCGACGCACTGCGGTCGCAGACGCACGAGTTCGCCAACCGGCTGCACGCGGTGGTCGCCCTGATGGAGCTCGGCCGGGTCGACGAGGCGATCCGGTTCGCATCCGACGAGATCGAGCGGCACAGCGAGATCGAACGGCACAGCGAGGTCGAGCGGCACAGCGAGGTCGAGCGGCACAGCGAGGTCGAGCGGCTCGGAGCGGTCGCCGGCCCCGGCGACCCCGCCCGGACCGCACCCGAGGTGCTCGACGCCCTCCTCGCCGCCAAGCGGGCACAGGCAGCCGAACGCGGTGTCGACCTCGTCGCCGACACGAGCGGCCTGCTCGACCCCGTCCCGGCCGCCCCCGGCGACGTCATCACGGTGCTCGGCAACCTCGTGGACAACGCCGTCGACGCGGTCGCCGGCCGCCGGCCCGGAGCAGACCGGGGCCGTGTCGAGGTCACCGTCTCCGGGGTTGCAGGACCCGGGGTCGACGGTCACGTCCGGCTCGTCGTCCGCGACGACGGACCCGGCATCGCCGACGTCGACGCCGTGTACGAGCGCGGGTGGTCGACGAAGCAGGCGGGTCCGGAGGGACGGGGTATCGGCCTCGACCTCGTCCGCTCGACCCTCGCCCGCATCGGCGGGGCGGTCGACGTCACGACCGGGCCGGACGGCAGCACGTTCACGGTCGACCTCGCCGCCGGGCGCGTGCCCTCGTGACCGCGCCGATCCGGGTCCTCGTCGTCGAGGACGAGCCCCTGACCGCCGAGGCGCACGCCGCCTACGTCGCCCGGCTCGACGGCTTCGCGGTGGTCGGCACCGTCGGGACCGGCCGGGAGATGCTCGCCGCGGTCGCCGCGGAGCGGCCGGACCTCGTGCTGCTCGACCTCAACCTGCCGGACGCCCACGGCCTGCAGCTGGTCCGCGCCCTGCGCAGTGCCGGGTCCGCCGTCGACGTCATCGCCGTCACCGCCGCGCACGACGTCCGTGCGGTGCGGAACGCGATCGCCCTCGGGGTCGTGCAGTACCTGGTCAAGCCGTTCAGCTTCCGGTCGTTCGCCGACCGGATGACGTCGTACCGCGAGTTCCGGCGCGGGTTCGAGGACCGTCGCGCGCTCACGCAGGCCGACATCGACCAGCGGCTCGGGACCCTGCGCCCGGCGGCACCGGTCGAGCACGAGAAGGGCATCGCGCCCGAGACGCTCGGGGTGGTCCGCGACGCACTGCTCGAGCGGCCGGACGGCGGGTCGGCCTCGGAGGTCGCCGAGACGACCGGGCTGTCGCGCGTGACCGCCCGTCGGTACCTCGAGCACCTGGCCGCCGCCGGGCAGGTCGGCAAGGACGTCCGCCACCGCGGGCAGGGCCGGCCGGAGTACGAGTACCGCTGGTTGCGCTGAGCGCTCTGCCGCGGACGTCCGCCGCGGCCGACGGGAGGCACGTGCGGGCTGCCGGGGCGCGCTGCGGACCGGCGTGGTGCCGGACGGGAGGCGCGGTGCGGGCCGGCGACGTGCCTCCCGTCCGGACGGGGTCGCTCAGGACCGCGTCAGCGCGCGCGTGCCGTGCCGGCGTCAGGACCGCCGTCGGTGCGGTCCTGCCGGAACCACTGCAGGAGCTCCCGCACCGCGGCCAGGTCCGGCGCCCCGCCGTGGTCGTCCGGCAGGAAGTCGAGGTCGTCGAAGGTGGTGCGGTGACCGGGTACCGCAGCGCGCTGCAGCGTGGCCTCGGCCGCGTACCCCATCGACCAGTCGGGGAACTGGCGGGACCGTACCTGCTCCTCGAGCAGCACGGTGACCTGGTCGTGACGCGGGTCCTCGGCGATGTACGCCATCTTCTCGCGGACCGCGGTGGCGGGACCCTCGAGCAGCTGCAGGAACCGGTGGTCACGGAACAGCAGCAGGCCGGTCACCCCGACGCTCGCGTTCGCGCTGCGGGCATGGGTCAGCAGGTCGTCGAGGTCGTCGAGTCCGAAGCCGACGACGGCGCGGCTGGCGTAGACGAGGGACAGCAGGGTGCCGTCCGCCGGGGTCTGCGTCGGTTCCGATGATGGCTGCACCGGTCCACTCAACCCGGGCGAGCCGGGAGCCCACCCGGCGACCGGGCAGCGACGTCCCCCGGTTCCCTGGGACCGGCGCCGCGTCGCTCTCTACGGTGGACGGATGCGAGACGAGCTCGACGCCGCCCTGCGCGCGCACCACACGGCCACGCTGCCCGACGGCGTCGACCGTGCGAGCGTCTGCGACCCGGACCTGCCGACCGCGGAGATCGTCGGGTGGGCGACCCTGGTCGTCGCCGGGGTGCCGCTCTCCCCGGCGGAGCAGGGCCGCATCGCGTCGGCCGCGGCCGACGCGTTCGCCCTCATCGCCCTGCTGCCGGTCGAGTCGCGACCGTACTTCGCCCGCCTCGGTCTGATCGCGACCCTGGCGTCGGCGCTCGCCGTCGGCGCGCCCGCTCCGCGGTAGTTCCTCGCCGCGCCCGCTCCGCGGTAGTCCTCCACGGCGCCCGCGTCCGCCGAGTGCGTGACTAGGCTCAGCACGTGCGGTCCTCGGGTGGTTCCCGCCAGGGGCCGTCGAGCCGGACGGCAGAGGCAGGAGACCACGTGGCGCGATCGACGAGCATCCGCGACGTGGCGGCCGAGGCCGGGGTGTCGATCACGACGGTCTCGCACGCCCTGAGCGGCAAGGGCACCGTGAGTGCCCGGACACGCCTGCGGGTCGAGGAGGCGGTGGAACGCCTCGGGTACGCCCCGAACCCGATCGCCCGCGCCATGCGGACGGACCGACGAGCGGTGCTGGGCTTCGTGTCCGAGGAGATCGCGTCGACCCCCTACGCGGGGAAGATCATCGTCGGGGCGCAGGCCGAGGCCGCCGCACACGACCACGTCCTGATGATCGTCGACATCGCGGCCGGGGAGTTCGACGACCCACGCATCGACGCCCTCATCCAGCGCCAGGTCGACGCGGTGGTGTTCGCGTCGGCGTCGAACCGGGTCATCCGGTTGCCCAGGTCGCTCGACCCGGCGCGGACGGTGCTGCTCGACGCCTTCGATCCGGCGGCCCCGGTGCCGTCCGTGGTGCCCGACGAGCAGGACATCGCCGCGACGGCGGTCCGTGCCCTGCTCGAGGCCGGCCACCGGCGCATCGCGCACCTGACGGTCGAGGGTGCCGGTCCCGCCGTGACGGGCCGGGTCGAGGGGTACGAGCGGACCCTGGTCCAGGCCGGCCGTACTCCCGTGGTGGTGCGTGCGGCCGGCGAGGTCGCGGACGCTGCGGCCGGGCACCGGGCGGCGACGGAACTGTTCGGGCCCACACCGTCGCAGGCGGCCGACGCGCACGCCGGTGAGCGCCCGACCGCGGTCTTCGCCTTCAACGACCAGATGGCGATGGGCGTGTACCAGGTCGCGGAGGAGCGCGGCATGCGGATCGGACGTGACCTGTCCGTCGTCGGCATCGACGACCTGCAGATCGTCGCGGCAGCCCTGCGACCGGGCCTGACCACCGTGGCGCTCCCGCACGAGCAGATGGGGCGCGCCGCCGTCCGCCGCGCGCTCGAGCAGACGGGCGCGCTGACCGCGCCACAGGCGCCGCAGACGCCGCGTGCCGGGGTCGAGCGACTCCGCGGCGAGCTGGTCGTCCGGGGCTCGATCGGACCGGTAACCGTTACTCGTTCGTGACCTTCGCCCGTGGCGAGCGGTTGCGCCCTGTGTGATGCTCGTCCTCGACACAAAACGATTTGGGTTTGTGCGAGTGAAAGGTCGAAGTAATGAGGCTTCGTAAGGGCATCGCCGTCGCCGCCGCGCTCGCGGTCGGGACCGGCTTGACGCTGACCGGCTGCAGCGCCGGCGGATCCGGGTCGTCGGACGGCACGGTCACGATCTCCGGTGGGTTCACCGGTGCACAGGCCACGGCGTTCCAGAAGGACCTGGACACGTGGGCCAAGAGCCAGGGCATCACGGTCAAGTACTCGGGCAGTGACAGCTTCCAGACGTCGATCGTCACGCAGGTGAAGGGCGGCCAGGCCCCCGACGTCGCGATCTTCCCCCAGCCGGGCGTGCTCAAGTCGCTCATCAGCCAGGGCATCCAGCCGCTCGACGACCTCGTGGACGTGAAGAGCGTCACCGCGGACGAGGCGAACGGTCTCGCCGACATCGCGAAGGTCAACGGCAAGACGTACGGCCTGCCCTACAACATCAACGTGAAGTCGCTCGTCTGGTACGACCCGGCGGCCTTCGCGGCGAAGGGCTACGAGGTCCCGAAGACGGACGCCGAGCTCACCGCGCTGCAGGACAAGATCATCCAGGACGGCTCCGGCTACCCGTGGTGCGTCGGCATCGCGTCGCAGGGCTCGAACGGCTGGCCGATGACGGACTGGCTCGAGGAGTACGTGCTCCGCTACGGCGGCCTCGACAAGTACGACGACTGGATCACCCACAAGGTGAAGTTCGACTCGCCGCTGGTCAAGCAGGCCGCCGGCAAGGTCGAGTCGATGATCTTCGCCGACGGCGCGGTCAACGGC
This sequence comes from Curtobacterium sp. HSID17257, assembly GCF_003989515.1. Taxonomy (GTDB): domain Bacteria; phylum Actinomycetota; class Actinomycetes; order Actinomycetales; family Microbacteriaceae; genus Curtobacterium. The sequence continues at coordinate 35,298 of NZ_RBLU01000004.1, read as the reverse complement.
GGCGGCAAGGCCATGGCGTCCACCGACTTCGGCGCGGCGGGCAACAACCTGTTCGTCGACGGCGGCAAGCCGGCCGGCCAGTGCTACATGATGCGCCAGGGCACGTTCATCACCGGCAACTTCCCGTCCGCGATCCAGGAGCAGATCGCGAAGGGCGACACGACGAACGTGAACGCCTTCCCGCTCCCGACCCCCGAGGGTGCCGCGACGTCGGGCACGCTCGGCGGTGGTGACCTGGTCGCCGCCTTCAAGAAGGACGACAACACCAAGAAGGTCGTCGACTACCTGGTCGGCAAGGAGTTCGGCACGAACGGCTACGCCAAGAACTGGTCGGCAGCGCTCTCGCCGCACAACGACTTCCCGGCGTCGGAGTACACCAGCCCGTTCCAGAAGGTCGCGCAGCAGGCCGTGAAGGACTCGAAGGTCTTCGGCTTCGACGCCTCCGACCAGATGCCGGGCGCCGTCGGTGCCGGTACCGAGTGGACGAACCTGACGGCCTGGACCGCGGGCCAGCAGTCGCTCGACGAGACGCTCAAGGCGATCGACGCCTCCTGGCCGTCGCAGTAACACCCTCCACCTCCAGCCGTGGCGGTGTCCGACCGGGCACCGCCACGACCCTCGGCGCCTGCACGCCGCAACAGCACACCCCGACAACGAAGTGAGGTGACCCCTCGTGCAGCAAGTCCTCAGCGTCCTCGTCTCCGTCATCGGCGGACTGGCCGTCTCGTTCCTGATCTACCTCGGTCTCAACTTCCTGGTCTCGAAGACGCACGGCAAGTGGCACGGTCGCCTCCTGCCCTACGTCTTCATCGGCCCGGTCCTGCTCCTCCTGCTCGTCTTCCTGGTCGTCCCGACGGTGCAGACCGTCATCCAGAGCCTGCAGAAGACCGACCAGTACGGCCTGACGTCCTTCGGCGGGCTCGACAACTACGTGTCGCTCTTCTCGACGCCGTCGTTCCTGTCGACCCTGCTCAACAACCTGCTCTGGATCATCGTCGTCCCGGCCGTCGTGGTCGTGATCGGCCTGCTCGTGGCGACCCTGGCGGACCGCCTCGGCCCGAAGCGCGAGAAGACCTTCAAGTCCCTGATCTTCCTGCCGATGTCGGTGAGCTTCATCGCCGCCGCGTCGATGTGGTCGTTCGTCTACGCGTACAACGCCCCGGGACAGCCGCAGGTCGGCCTGCTCAACGGCATCTGGACCGCGATCACGCACCAGAACCCGATCCCGTGGCTGCAGAACGACTTCCTGCGCATGAACAGCTTCCTGCTCATGGCGGTCGTGATCTGGCTCAACGCCGGCTACGCGATGGTCCTGCTCTCCGCGGCGATCAAGGCCGTGCCCGAGGAGACGATCGAGGCGGCACGCATCGACGGCGCCAGCGAACGACAGGCGTTCTTCCGGGTGATCGCACCCCAGATCCGCACGACGATCATCGCCGTCGGCATCACCGTGCTCATCACGGTGATGAAGATCTTCGACATCGTCTTCGCGATGACCAACGGGCAGTTCGACACGAACGTGCTCGGCGTCGAGTTCTACTCGCAGTTCTTCGCGTTCAACAACCCCGGGAAGGCGTCCGCCGTGGTCGTCATCCTCATCCTCGCCGTGGTCCCGGTCATCGTGTACCAGGTGCGGACCTACCGTGAACAGGAGGCCCTCCGATGACCGAGATCGTCCCGGTGGCCGGTGCCCCGAAGATCGTCGCGACGAAGCGCGAACGCGTCACGAAGACCAGCGCCGAGCAGCGTCCCCGCGTGCTGCTCAGCATCGTGATGGGCCTCATCGCCGTGCTCTGGATGGTGCCCGCGATCGGCCTGCTCGTCACGAGCTTCCGCACCACGACCGCCGCGCAGGGCACCGGCTGGTGGACCGTCTTCGGGAACCTGTTCGGCACCGAGTGGACCCTCGACAACTACTCGAACGCCCTGACGGGGGCGACGTCCGGCACCGGCCAGAGCTTGGCCGCCGAGTTCCTGAACAGCGTCGCGGTCGCGGTCCCGGCGACGATCCTGCCGCTCATGATCTCCGCGTTCGCGGCCTACGCGTTCACGTTCCTGCAGTTCCGGTTCAAGGAGTTCTACTTCGCGGTCATCGTCGGCCTGCTCGTGGTGCCGGTGCAGATCTCGCTGATCCCGGTCCTGCAGCTGTACAAGACGATCACCGAGGCGACCGGGCTGCAGATCACCGGGACCTTCCCGGCCGCCTGGATCGTGCACTCGGCCTTCGCGCTGCCGCTGTGCATCTACATCCTGCGGAACTACATGTCGACGCTGCCGGTCGCGCTGATCGAGGCCGCGCGCGTCGACGGCGCATCGCACTTCCAGATCTTCTGGCGGCTCGCGGTCCCGATGTCCGTGCCGGCGCTGGCGTCGTTCGCGATCTTCCAGTTCCTGTGGGTGTGGAACGACTACCTCGTCGCGTACATCTTCATCGGCAACACCAACCCGGTGCTGCAGCAGGGCCTGCTCGGCCTGCTCGGCCAGTACGGGTCCGGCTGGAACCTGGTCGCCGCCGGGTCGTTCATCGTGCTGATCGTGCCCCTCGTGGTGTTCCTGTCGCTCCAGCGCTTCTTCGTCCGCGGCCTGACCGCCGGGTCCGTGAAGTGAGCACGGTGACGGAGACCGCGCACACGGAGTCGGCAGCGGACGGTGCCACGATCCGCCGCCCCAGGGTGCACTTCGCCCCCGCGCGGAACTGGATGAACGACCCGAACGGCCTGGTCCGCCACGACGGGCGGTGGCACCTCTACTTCCAGCACAACCCGAACGGCATCGACCACGGCACGGTCGGCTGGGGGCACGCGTCGAGCACCGACCTGCTGACCTGGACCGAGCACGAGGTGGCGCTCGAGGCCGACGAGGACGGCCAGGTCTTCTCCGGCTCGGTGGTCTTCGACGCCGAGAACACGAGCGGACTGGGGACTGCCGAGCAGCCGCCACTGGTCGCGATCTGGACGCAGGCGGCCGAGACCGAGCAGTCGCAGGCACTCGCGTCCAGCACGGACGGCGGGTACCGGTGGCGGAAGCACCCGGGCAACCCGGTGCTCCGTCGCGGGTCCGCCGACTTCCGCGACCCGAAGGTGTTCCGGTACGAGGGCGCGGACGGTCCCTGCTGGATCATGGTCGCCGTCGAGGCGCAGGACCGCCAGGTGCTCGTGCACCGTTCGACCGACCTGCTCTCGTGGACGCTCGTGTCGACCTACGGCCCCGCCGGCCCGGTCGGCGGGGTGTGGGAGTGCCCGGACCTGTTCCCGCTGACCGTCGACGGCGACCCCGACCGTGTGGTCTGGGTGCTGCTGATCAGCCTCAACCCCGGCGGGGTGGCCGGCGGGTCCGGCACCCACGTCGTGCTCGGGCAGTTCGACGGCGAGCGGTTCGTCCCCGACGAGCCGCTGCCCGCCGAGACCCGGCTGCCGGACGGGTCGTGGCGCGAGCAGTCGGCCGAGGAGCTCTCGACGTACCGCTGGCTCGACCACGGCCCGGACTCGTACGCCGGCGTCACCTTCTCGGGCACCGAGGGTCAGGACCGGACCCTCGTCGCCTGGATGGACAACTGGGACTACGCGAAGGACCTGCCGACCCGGCCGTGGCGCGGCGCGATGACCGCCGCCCGGGTGCTCGGCCTGACCGAGCGGGACGGACGCCTCGAGCTGGTGCAGCGGATCGTCGGGCCCGACGGCGCTGCGGGGACGGTCCTCCGGCAGGAGGACGACCCGGCCAGCGCACACGAGCTGCCCGGCCTGGTCCGCGTCGAGGTCGCGATCGCGCTGCGTGCGGCCGACGGCGTCGTGCGCCTGGACCTCGACGACGCTGACGGTCGCCGGCGGCTCGGGCTCCGCTACGACGCCGCCGACGCCTCGCTCCGGCTCGACCGTCCCGCCGCCGTCGGCCTCCCGGCGGCGTTCGAGCGGCACGTCGGGGCCACGGTCCGACCGGAGGGGGATCGCGTCGCGCTCACCCTCTGGTTCGACGAGTCGTCGGTCGAGGTCTCGTCCGGCGGTGGGACCGGTTCGATGACGGCGCTGGTCGCCGGCTCGGCGACCGACGGTCGCCGTCGCCTGCTGGTGGACCCGGGCCCGCACGCGGTCGCGGTCACGGCATCGGTCCCGGGCGACGACGTGACGCCAGCGGACCCGCCGACCGTGCCGCCGGTCTACTGACGCGACCCGACGACGGACGGGAGGCCCGTGGCGACGCCGCCACGGGCCTCCCGTCCGTCGTCCGCCCCGGTCAGTGCGCGGTGTCCCGCTCCTGCTCGCCCGTCCCGCGGTCCGGTGCGTCCGGCGCGTCGCGCCTTCGACCGCGCAGCAGGTCCGCCGACCGGATGATGCGCAGCGACGTCACGAGCACGACCCCGCCGAGCACGTTGAACAGGAGCACGTAGCCGAACCAGGCGGCCCACTGCCCGTAGGTGATGGACGCACCGGCCTGGATCGCCCCGAAGACCAGGAGCGAGTCCAGGATCGAGTGGAAGAGCTGCAACCCGGCGAGCAGGAAGCCGCCGGCGACCGCCGCGACGAGCTTCGCCGGGTCCGAGTCGGTGCCCTGCTGCATCCGCGTGACGAGGGTGATGGTGCTCCCGCCGAGCACCGCGAGCACGGCGGTCTGCAGTCCGAAGGGTGCGTCGACGTAGTGCCGGGCGGACTCCTCGAGCACCGTGTGCCACTGCGGGAACGCCTGCACGACGAGCCACATCACGACCCAGCCGCCGGCGAGGTTGCTGACCAGCGTGCCGAGCCAGAGCCGGACGAGCTGCGACACGGTGCCCTCGCGGGCCACGAGCGCCACGATCGGCATGAGGAAGTTCTCGGTGAAGAGCTCGCTGTGCGCCAGGTACAGCGCGACGAGCCCGATGCTGAAGGCGAGACCCGCGAGCAGGTGGCTGTCGGTCTCGTGCAGCACGGCGAGGTAGCCCATCACGCCGAGCCCGATCTCCAGGCCGCCGGCGAACCCGGTCGCGAGCACCACCCGCAGGGTCCGCTGCAGGCGCTCGGCACCCTCGTCGACCACCGCGTCGAAGGACTCCTCGATCTCATCCTCGACGGGGGCGTCGCTGTCGCCGACCTCGCGGCGTCGTTCGTCGGTCACCGGTCCGACCGTAGCCCCGGGCGCGCTGTGAGCCGGGGCGAAGGTGCGCGTCCGGGCTCGGCGGACGCGCACCGCCGGACGTGCCGGCGCCGGAGCGCGGCACGGATCCTCACTTCTCCTGACGTCGGGTGCGGCGCTGCCGACAGGGGTCCCTGCGACCCGACGCACGCTCCGCCGCCGAACCTCCGCTCCCGGAAGGGGACCCTCCGTGCACCTGGTCCGCACCGTCGTCGTCACGCTCCTGCTCGGCGCGCTGACCCTGTCCCCTCTGGCCGCCGCGGACCTCGCGTCCGCGAGCACCCTCCCGACGGACCTCCCGGACCGGTCCGCAGGCACCGGGTCCGCCGACCCGGCACACCCGCCGGTCGGCCGGGCAGCGGCACCCGCTCCCGGTGCTGCCGGCCCGCAGGTCGACGGCGTGCGTGTCGGGGACGGCTCGTACGCGCCGACGCCGCCGGCGGAGATCGCGTCCGTCGCCGACGTGCGGAAGACCGTCGACCAGCACCTGTACGTCGACCCGTCCCAGGCGGGGAAGCCGGTCCCCACGAACCAGTGGTGGACCGACCTGCTCGTCAGCCGGTACTCCGGCGACCTCTGGGCGTACCCCTTCGTGTCGTCGAACAGCGCACAGGGGACGAAGCTCACCCACCCGACGTCCTGGAACGCCGACGGCACCGCGATGCGGCTCGACGCCCCCGTCACCGTCGGCGGCACGGTCGACCCGACGCCGGACGCCTCGGACCGGGTGCTCGCCGACTTCGAGGACGGCCTGCCCGACGGGTGGACCACGACCGGGGATGCCTTCAGCGGGACCTCGTCCGGGACCGCGTCGGGACAGAGCGCGGTGTCCGGTTGGCTCGGTCACGGGTTCGTCGACTCCTTCACCGATCGCGACGGCGACGGCGCGACCGGCACGCTCACCTCGCCGGGGTTCACCGTCGACCGGTCGACGCTCGCCTTCCTCGTCGGCGGGGGCCGGCACCCCGGGGCCGAGGCCGTGCAACTGCTCGTCGACGGCGAGGTCGTCGAGGAGGCCACCGGCGCGGACAGCGAGGAGCTGCGGTGGACGTCGTGGGACGTCAGCGCGTACCGCGGGCAGACGGCACAGGTCCGGGTCGTCGACTCGCTCCGGGCCGGGTGGGCGCACGTCCTGGTCGACCAGGTCCTGCTCACCGACGCCCCGGACGGCATCGCGCAGCGGTTCACCACGGCGTTCTCGGCCGATCGGGCCGACGCCCTGCGCTGGGGCGACTGGAACGTCAGCTGGCGGATGCCGCAGGCCGGACCGGGCGGTCAGTACATGGACGTGACGAGCGTGCAGGGGTCGCCGTACGAGTGGTTCGAGTTCCACGGCATGACCCCGCGCATCACCCTGCAGGACGGGGCCGCGCTCACCGACGCCGACGGCCGTGGACTGACCGGGACGATCACGACCGACCGCTTCGAGATCCGGCAGGACGGACACGTGTTCGGGGTGCACGCGCCGACCGGCACCACCTTCACCCGCACGGGGAACGTGCTCGAGGCATCCGCGGGCACGCCCTTCCTCGTGCTCAGCGCGGTGCCTGAGCAGGGGCTGACGCTCGACGACCTGCACCGCACGGCCTTCGCCGTACCGCGTGACACCCGGATGGACTACTTGTACGACCCCGCAGCGGGAGCGGTCGAGCAGCGGTGGTCGCTGCAGACCGACGTGCTGCAGGGCACCGACCACGACACCGTCCAGGGCTGGTTGCAGCACCAGTACGCCGAGGCCGAGCACGACCTCCACTTCACCGGCGCCACCTACGCCACCCCGCGCGGCACGATGCGGACGACCGTCGGGCACGACGGCTGGACGCTGCGGTACGCCTTCAGCGGCCTGACCCCGATCGGTGCCGAGCCGACGAGCACGGGCGACGACCCGTACCGCGAGGACGTCATGCGGCAGTACCTGTCGGACTACGCCGAGAAGACGACCTACGGCGGCGACACCTACTGGGGTGGCAAGGACCTGCAGCAGCTCGGCGCGTACATGAGCGTCGCGGACCAGATCGGCGACACCGAGGACGCCGCCCGGATGCGGACCACCCTCGAAGGCGCGCTCACGGACTGGTACACGTACAGCGAGGGCGAGCGGGAGCACTTCTTCGCGATGTACCCGACGTGGAAGGCCCTGATCGGCTTCGGCGACTCGTACGGGTCCGCGCAGTTCAACGACAACCACTTCCACTACGGCTACTTCACGCTCGCGACGGCGCTGCTCGGGCGGGCCGATCCCGACTGGGCACAGCGGTACGGCGAGATGGCCACCCTCGTCGCGAAGCAGTACGCCAACTGGGACCGCGACGACGAGCGCTTCCCGCACTTCCGCACCTTCGGCGTGTGGACCGGCCACTCGAACGCCGGCGGCGTGTCCTCGCCCGGCGGCAACAACCAGGAGTCGTCGTCCGAGGCGATCCAGTCCGAGGCCGGGCTGTTCCTGCTCGGCACGGTGCTGGGTGACGAGGACATGCAGGCGGCGGGTGCGGTGCAGTACGTCACCGAGCGCTCTGCCGTCCGCGACTACTACCAGAACGCGCACGGCAACCCGGCGTCGGCCGTGTACGACGGCGACGGTGCGTTCCCCGAGGCGTACGACGCGGCGCAGGCGGGGATCCTGTTCGACTCCGGGCAGGCCGAGGCCACGTACTTCTCGGGGGACCCCGCCTGGATCTACGGGATCCAGTGGATGCCGACCGCCCCGTGGTTCACGTACTTCGGGTGGGACCCGGACTTCTCGAAGGCGATCATGCGGCAGATGATGGCCGCCCGGGGCGAGGTCGTCGGGCAGGACGGCGTGGTGAACGGCAACGCCGGGCACGTGCAGATGCTCACCAAGAAGTGGTGGGGCGTCGGCACCTACGGGGACGTCGCGATCACGCGGGACCGGTCGGCGGCGATCGGTGAACTGCAGGACGCCGTCCGCGCGGTGGAGCGGAACCACCCGGGCTACGTGACGGCGAAGACCGCGACGAACCCCCTGTACGACCGGTCGACGGACACGCTGTACGTCTCGGTCGACGACGACGGCTCCGTCGTGTTCCCGTCCCGGTGGTGGACGCCCGAGACCCTGCCGGCGGCGCTCGTGCCCGCGGAGATCGACGGCCCGACGGCGGACCGACAGCCGGGAGACTGGCCGGAGCCGTCGCCGCTCCTGCCGTTCCTCGTCACCGACTACCGAGCGGACGCCGACACGATCGACCGGCTGTACGGCGTCGACCTCACCGACCACCACCCGGGTGCCGACACGGCCCGCGCGGCCGCGGTCTTCAGCGAGATGGGCGACGCGCTCGGCAACGTGGTCCTCGGGTTCCTCGCCCAGTACGACCCGGACACGTACGCCGACGTGCACGCCGCGCTCTGGGCCGACCACGACCCGGCCGTCACCGGTCGGTCGATGGCCGGGATGGTCTACCACCAGGCGATGTCGAACCGCTCCGTCGGGCACGAGGTCACCGACCGTCACACGTCGAGCCCGCTGAGCCAGGTGTTCCGCGCTGCCGACGGCACGTACTCCTACGTGATCGACAACATCGACGACGTCCAGCACACCTACGACGTCTTCGAGGGCCAGCGGGTCATCGGGCAGATCGCGGTGCCCGCCCGGACGCAGGTCACGTCGCACCTCGACGCCCGGTTGGCGACGATCGTCGTCGGGACCGAGGGTGACCCGCGGACGCTCGCACCGGGGAGCACGACGGCGTTCACCGCGACCGGCTTCGACCAGTACGGCGCGACGATGCCGCTCGAGGACGTCCGGTGGTCGACCAGCGCGGGGACGATCGACCAGGACGGCACCCTGCACGCCGGGGCCGCGGCGGACACGGTGTCCGTCATCGCGACCGTCGGCGCGGTCTCCGACTCGTACGACCTCCGCGTCGCGCCGGCGCCGGTGCTCACGGGCATCACGGTGACGCCCGGAACGGCCCGTGCCGTGGTCGGGGAGCCGGTGACGTTCTCCGCCGAGGGGCACGACCAGTACGGCGACCCGGCTCCGCTGCCCGCCGACGTCGCCTGGAGCACCACCGCCCGCGGTACGGTCACCGGCGACGGGGCCCTCACCACCACAGCGCCCGGCGCGGGCTACGTCGTGGCGACGGTCGGCGGCGTCGAGGCCAGCGGGGTCGAAGGCAGCGCCGTCGTCTCGTCGATCGCGTCGGTGCCGGTCGTCGACGTGACCTCCGCCGTGGCGAGCTCGACCGACGGGGGCAACACCGCGGCGAAGGCGGTCGACGGGGACGCCGCCACCCGATGGGAGAGCGCGCACGGCGTCGACACGGTGGACCTGACGCTCGACCTCGGGTCCGTGCGGGACGTCGAGGACCTCCGGGTCACGTGGGAGAACGCCGCGGCGGCACGGTACGTCGTGCAGGTGTCCGACGCGGACGACGGCCCCTGGCGGGACGTCCGCACCGTCACGAACGCGGACGCGTCGGTCGACACCGTGCCGGTCGGCGCGACCGCCCGCTTCGTCCGGCTGCACATGACCGACCGCCTCACCCAGTACGGCTACTCGGTGTGGGACGTGCAGGTGACCGGGACACCGGCCGCCGCCGACGTGGACGTGCGCGACCTGCTGGTCGCCCCGCGCAGCGTCACGGTGCTGCCCGGCTCGTCCGTCCGGCTCGCCGCGTACGGGTTCGACGCCGACGGCTACGGCGGCCTGCTGACCGATGACGCCCAGCCCGTCTGGACCGCGGACGAGGGCGCGACGGTGAGCGCCTCGGGCACGGCGACCCTGCCGGACCGCGGCGGTGCCACCGCGACGGTCCGCGCGGTCCGTGGTGCGGCGACCGGGCAGGCCGTCCTCACGACCCTCGACCAGGGCGAGTCGCCTGCGGTCTCCCGCGACGTCGCCGTCGGCAAGCGGGTCACGACCTCGTCCGACGAGCGCGGGGACCTGTCGGGCGACGCAGCCGTGGACGACGACGACACCACCCGGTGGTCGAGCACGGCTCGCGACGGCGAGTGGCTCGCCGTCGACCTCGGCTCGGTGCTGCCGCTCGACCGCGTCGAGGTCCTCTGGGAGACGGCTGCAGCGGCGTCGGACCACGTCGAGGTCCGCGACCGGGCGTCCGACCCGTGGCGCACGGTCTCGACGACGACCGACGGCAGGGGCGGGACCGAGACGCACGCACTCGACGGCGTCCGAGCCCGGTTCGTGCGCCTGGTCGCCGACACACGCACGACGCGGTACGGCGTCTCGGTCTGGTCGTTCCGGGTGTTCTCGACCGAGGGCTCGCCGACGCCGGACCTCGCTCGACGTGCCGCGGTGTCGTCGTCCGGCGACGAGTCGGCCGGGACCCCGGCACGCCATGCGGTGGACGGCGACCCGGGCACGCGGTGGGCGAGCGAGCACCGGGACGACGCCCGTCTCGACGTCGACCTCGGCGCGCGGCACGAGGTGCACGAGGCGACGATCCGGTGGGAGGACGCGTACGGCCGCGCCTACCGCATCGAGGGACGGGACGGGACGACGGGTGCGTGGACGACCATCGCCGCCGTCACCGACGGTGACGGCGGCACCGACCGGGTCCCGCTGTCCGGTACGTGGCGGCAGGTCCGGTTGCAGGGTGTCGACCGGGCGACACCGTACGGCTACTCGGTGTACGGGTTCGAGGTCCGGTAGACCGGGCGGCGGGCGGCACACCCCGCCGCCCGCCGCCGGGTCATCCGAGCACCGCGGCGAGCAGCTCGTCGACGAGCTCGACGAAGCCGACGCCCACCGCCGCGTACATCCGCGGGACCTGCGACTGCTCGGTGAAGCCCGGCGCGGTGTTCACCTCGTTCAGCACGACCCCGTCGCCCGTCACGAAGAAGTCGAAGCGCGCCGCCCCGGCACACCCCAGGACGTCGTAGAGCACGGCGGCGGCGCCGGTGACCGCTCCGTGCTCGGCGACCGACAGGTCCGCCGGGACCCGGAAGGGGGCGGCGCCGCCGTACTTCTGCTCCCGGTCGAAGACCCCGCCGTCGCCGACGGCGACCTCCAGGGTCGCGCCGCTCCGCAGGACGCCGGACCGGTCGCGGAACACCGCGACGTCGACCTCCCGCCCCGCGACGAACGACTCGACGAGCACCGTGCTGCCGGCGGACCGCGCGTGGTCGATCGCCGCCGCCAGGTCGTCGCGCCGACGGACCAGGGTCACGCCGTTGCTCGACCCTGCTGACGTCGGCTTCACCACGAGCGGGGGCGCGAACGGGACGGCCGCCGCGGCCTCCTCCGCTGACACCGCGACGTCGACACGGACGGCAGGCGCGGAGGCGATGCCGACCGCACCGGCGATCGTCTTCGTCACCCACTTGTCCGCCGCCAGGGCGCCGGCACGGACCGGTGACCCGACGACCGGCACGCCGACGAGCTCGAGCAGACCGGCGACGGCTCCGTCCTCGCCGCGCTCGCCGTGGAGCAGCGGGAAGGCCGCGTCGCAGGACGTGAGCCGGGCGACGGCGTCGGCCGGGGACAGGAGCGACCCGTCCTCGTCGTGCCACGTGCCGTCGCGGCCGACGGTGAGCGGGACGGCGGTGTGGCCACCGGTGCGGAGCGCCGCGACGACGGCCGCCGCGGAGGCCAGTGACACGTCGTGCTCGTCGTTCGCGCCACCGCCGACGACGGCGATGCGGCGGTGTGGTCGGTCGGTCACGGGTGCTCCTCGGTGCGGGTGCGGGTGCGGGTGCGGGTGCTGGCGCTGCTGCTGGTGCTGCTGCTGCTGGTGCTGGTGCTGGTGCTGGTGCGGTGCACGCGGGCGACACGGCTGCCGATCCGCGTGACGAGCTCGTGCGGGATCGTCCCCGCCCAGGTCGCCCACTCGGTGACGGTCGGTTCGCCGCCGTCGCCGGGGCCGAACACGGTGACGGGTTCCCCCGGGGCCGTGCGTTCGGGTCCGGTGTCGACGACGACGCTGTCCATCGAGAACCGCCCGACGACGGGACACCGGCGGCCGCGGACCAGGACCTCGGCCCGGCCCGAGGCAGCGCGGGGCAGGCCGTCGCCGTAGCCGAGCGGCAGCAGCGCCAGGTTGGTCGGGGCCACGGTCGTGCTCGTCCCGCCGTAGCCGATGCGGGTGCCCGCCTGCACCGAGCGCGAGGAGACGACCGCGGTGGTCAGCGACAGCGCCGGTCGGAGGCGGTCGGTGGTCCCCGAGGGATCGATGCCGAAGAGTCCGGCACCGATCCGGTGCAGGTCGAACCCCTCACCGACGCCGGTCAGGGTGGCGGCGGTGGCCGCGAGGTGCACCGTGGCCGGGGTCAGTCCGCGGCGACGGGCGGTCCGGACCGCGTTCTCGAACAACAGGCGCTCGCGGCGGTTCTGGTCGTCCTCGGGTCGGTCCGCCGAGGACATGTGCCCCATCACGCCGACGACCCGGACCGCACCGGTGCCCTCGGCTTCGCGCGCCAGCGAGCACAGCGCCGCCCAGTCGGCGGGCGCACCCCCTTCGCGGGCCATGCCGACGTCGACGTGCAGGTGCACCATCGCTGCGCGGCCGACGGTGCGCGCCGCCGCCAGGACGGCGACCAGGACCGCGGGGTCGGCGACCGCGAGCGCGACGTCGGCGCCCACCGCCGCAGCGAAGTCCGCGTCCGGCGGGTTGAGCCAGCTCAGCACCGGTGCGCGCACGCCCTCGGCGCGGACCGCGAGCGCCTCGTCGACGCTCGTCACACCGACGGACCCCGCCCCGGCCTCCAGGACGGACCGTGCGACCGCCCCGTGCCCGAAGCCGTCGGCCTTGAGCACCGCCATCAGCCGTCCGCCCGTCAGGGTGGCGAAGAAGGCCGTGTTGGCGCGGATGGCGTCGTCGTGGACCAGCAGCCGCGACCCGGGCGCGGTCACCGCTGCATCCGCGGGTCGTCGGTCGGGTCCCAGTATTTGCGGGGGCACCCGTCGGCGGGGGCGTCCGGTCGGAGCTCGAAGTGCCACGCCTCGTTGTCGTACACCTGGCAGAGCCCGTACCGAGCACCGTTGTCCTGCAGCCAGGTGGCCGCGTCCCAGTCGCCGATGTCGATCGCCTCGCCGCGGACGTGCAGCGACGTCTCGGGTGTCGAGACCCAACGCGCCGCCTCCTGTCGCGAGCCGTACTCGGCGACCGCGTCGTCGAGGAGTCGTTCCTGGAGCGCAGGGGAGCGCCAGCCGCTGTTCACGACGAAGCGCACGCCGTCGTCGTCGGCGTCCCGGGCGGCGCGGCGGACCGCGTCGAGCAGGTCCGGCTGCAGCCGTGCGACCGCGGGCAGGTCGTCGTCGAACACCGACGCACCGGACGGCACCTCGCCTGCGGCGGCTCCGGTCGCGGGGTCGGCCGTGCCGTCGCCCGCGGTGCTCGCTGTGGCACCGGCGACCCGGTGCCACAGCGCGCGGCCGGACGTTCCCGGGCTGCCGGAGACGGCGGACAGCGCGACGAGGGCGACGGCGACCGCTGCGACGAGGGAGAGGACGACGACGACCAGGACGGCGCCGGTGCGTCGCGGACGCGCGGGGACGGGGACGGATGGAGGAGCGGAACGGTGCTGCATGTCGACCAGTGCAGCGCGCAGCGTGTCGTCGGAGCGTATGCGGATCCGCATACGCTCCCGACACGTGCCGCCGCCTAGCATCGGTGCCGTGCGTGTGCTGATCCTCGAGGACGAACCCCTGCTCGCCGAGGCCGTCCGCGACGGCTTCCGCCTCGAGGCCATCGCGGCCGACGTCGCGCCTGACGGGGACGCAGCGCTCGAACTCCTCGCGCTGAACCGCTACGACGTCGCGGTGCTCGACCGGGACGTCCCCGGGCCGACCGGTGACGAGGTCGCCGCGCACCTGGTCGCGACCGACGCCGGCGTCCCGGTGCTCATGCTGACCGCTGCCGACCGCCTCGACGACAAGGTCTCCGGCTTCGCCGTCGGCGCCGACGACTACCTGACGAAGCCGTTCGCACTGCGTGAGCTCGTGCTCCGCGTCCGCGCGCTGGCACGACGGAGCGGTGAGCACCGCCCACCGGTCCTCGAGGCGGCGGGGCTGCGTGTCGACCCGTTCCGGCGCGAGGTCTTCCGGGACGGGCACCACGTCGCCCTCACCCGCAAGCAGTTCGCCGTGCTCGAGGTCCTCGTCCGCGCCGGTGGCGGTGTGGTGAGCGCCGAACAGCTGCTCGAACGCGCCTGGGACGAGAACGCGGACCCCTTCACGAACGCCGTCCGGATCACGGTGTCGGCGCTCCGCAAGCGTCTGGGGGAGCCGTGGGTGATCGCCACCGTGCCGGGCGTGGGCTACCGCATCGACACCGACGGACCGCGTGCCGACCGCGTGACGGACGGCGGCTCGTGACCGACCGTCGCCGAGGCGCCAGCGTGCGGGTGCGACTCGCCCTCAGCTACGCGGGGGTGGTGGTGCTCACCGGAGCGCTGATCCTCGCCGTCGTCTGGGTGTTCCTCCTGCGGTACGTCCCGGTCGGGAACCTCGAGTCGACCGGCGGTCACGTCCCGGACCGTTCCGACCTGGTCCGTGCGTTCCTCCCCCCGGCCACGGCGGTGTCCGTCGGACTCGTGGTCGTGGGACTGGTCGGCGGGTGGTTCCTCGCGGGGAGGGTGCTCGCGCCGCTCGACCGGATCACCGCTGCGACGCGACACGTCGCCGCGGGGTCCCTCGCGCACCGCATCGCGCTCCCGGGGCGACGCGACGAGTTCCGCGACCTCGCCGACGCGTTCGACGGCATGGTCGGGCGGCTCGGAGCGTACGTGGCGGAGCAGCAGCGCTTCGCGGCGAACGCGTCGCACGAGCTGCGCACGCCGCTGGCCACGACGCGCGCGTTGCTCGAGGTCGCCGCCCGCGAGCCGGACCGTGACCCGGCGGGGGTCCTCGAACGGTTGCGGGTGGTGAACGAGCGGGCGGTCGACCTGACCGAGGCGCTGCTGGTGCTCGCACGGGCCGGTCGGGAGCTCCCGGACCGCGCGCGGGTGGACCTGTCGCTCCTCGCGGAGGAGGCCGTCGAGACCGTCCTGCCCCTCGCCGAGGCGCGGGGCATCGACGTCGAGCCCGCCACGGCGACGGCGTGGACCACCGGTTCGACGTCCCTGCTGCTCCAGCTCGTGACGAACCTCCTGCAGAACGCCGTCGTCCACAACGTCGGCCCGGGGTGCGACGGCTGGGTGCGCGTGACGACCGGCACCCGGCACGGCGCGTCCGTCGTCGTGGTCGAGAACCCCGGTGCCGTCGTCCCGGTCGAGGTCCTCCCGACCCTCACCGAGCCGTTCCAACGGGTGGCGTCGCGGCGGCGCGAGGACGACGCCGGCGCCGGCCTCGGTCTGGCGATCGTCGCGGCGATCGTGACCTCGCACGGCGGCACGCTCGACGTCTCCGCGCGGCCGGAGGGTGGCCTCGTCGTCGAGGTGTCCCTGCCCGCCTCCGGGTCAGCGGCCGGGCCGTCCTCCACCGCATGACCGCACTCGTGCACGGGAGCCGAGCCGCTCCGTGCGAGGATCGGTCGGTGCACTCCCGAGCAACGCCCGTCGCCGTCGTCATCGCCGCGATGACCGAGGAACTCTCCGCCGTCGCCACCCTGCTGGGCGGCGTCGTCATCGACGACGGACCGGTGGGTGGACACGACGAGCACCACCTGCTCGACGTCGACGGCGCGGTGGTCGCCCTCCGGCGCAGCGGCATCGGCTTCACGAACGCGACGGCCGCCACGGCGCACTGCTACCACGACTTCGGCGCCGTCCCGGTGCTCAGCGTCGGGACCGCCGGCGGGCTCATGCGCGGCATCGAGATCGGCGACGTCGTCGTCGGCGAGCACTACGTGAACATCAACGCGGACGCGACGGCGTTCGGCTACGCGCTCGGGCAGGTCCCGGGGATGCCGCCGCAGTACGCACCCGACCCGCGCATGCTCGCCCGCGCCGCCGCCGCGCGGACGCCGTACCGCATCCGGTCAGCCACGATCGGGTCGAGTGAGGTCTTCGTGACCGAGGGCCGCGCCCGCGCCCTGCGCGAGGTCTTCCCGGCGGTCGCGGCCGTGGACATGGAGTCCGCCGCGATCGCCCAGTTCGCCCACGTGCACGACATGCCGTTCCTGTCGATCCGGGGGATCAGCGACCTCTGCGCCCCCGACGGGGACGAGTTCCGCGAGCACCTCGACGACGCGTCGGCGCGCGCAGCGCGCGTGGCGCACGACGTGCTGCTCGACCTGGCGGCCTGAGACCGCACCCCGGTACCCACCGACGGACGGGAGGCGCGTCACCCGTCGGTCCCGCGCCTCCCGTCCGTCAGCCGCTCACGGCGGCAGGTCGGTGACGGCTCAGCGGCGTCGTCGGCTGGCCAGCAGGCCACCGAAGACGAGCACCACCGCGATCACGAAGACGATCAGCTGGGCCGGCTCGAACCCGTCGAGGTCCATGGTGCACTCCTTCCGCGCGCGGGACGTCCGCGCTCGCGTCGCCCCGAACGGTAGGACGCGGTTCCTGTACGCGTCGAGGGGCCGGGGTACGAGTCCTGCACGACAGCCGGTCTCCGCACACTCGAGCTCGGATGGGTGTCCGCCGAGAACACCGGGGCGCGAGCGGTGCAAGGATGATCCGCGGCCGTCGCCCGGACGACCCCGACGGAAGTGACGAGCGTGACCGACACCCGCTCCCCGGCGCCGACGAGCGACACCGTCGACGACCCCTCGCACGGCCCCGCGAAGAGCGTCGCCGCCCTCGCCCTGGCCGCGCTCGGCGTCGTCTTCGGTGACATCGGCACCAGCCCGCTGTACGCCCTCCGGACGGTGTTCACCATCGACGGCGGCATCGTCAAGGCGAACCAGGAGGACGTCTACGGCGTCATCTCGATCATGTTCTGGAGCGTCACGATCGTCGTGTCGATCAAGTACGTGCTCGTGCTCATGCGCGCCGACAACGACGGCGAGGGCGGCGTGATGGCGCTCGCCGCACTGGCTCGGCGCCTGTACGCGAAGCGTCGTGGGGGCGCGACGGTCTTCCTGGTCATCGGCATCATCGGCGTCTCGCTGTTCTACGGCGACTCGGTCATCACACCGGCCGTCTCGGTCCTCTCCGCGGTCGAGGGCCTGTCGACCGCGGCGCCGTCGCTCGAGCACCTCATCGTGCCGATCGCGGCCGTCATCCTGGTGCTGCTGTTCCTGGTCCAGCGGTTCGGTACCGGCAAGGTCGGCAACCTGTTCGGACCGGTGATGCTGCTCTGGTTCGTCGTCATCGCCGTCGCCGGGGTGCCGCACATCGTCGCGCACCCCGGTGTCCTGCAGGGTCTGTCGCCGACGTGGGCGATCACCTTCCTCGTCGCCCACCCGTACATCACCTTCGTGGCGATGGGTGCCGTCGTCCTCGTCATCACCGGAGCCGAGGCGCTCTACGCGGACATGGGCCACTTCGGCCGTCCGCCGATCCTGCGCGCCTGGTTCTTCGTGGTGTTCCCGGCGCTCGTGCTGAACTACCTGGGCCAGGCGTCGCTCGTGCTCGAGGACCCCTCAGCGGCGAAGGACCCGTTCTTCCTGCTGTTCCCGGACGCGCTCCAGATCCCGGTCGTCGTGCTGGCGACGATGGCGACGGTGATCGCGAGCCAGGCGGTCATCTCCGGTGCCTTCTCGCTCACGCGCCAGGCGATCCAGCTCGGGCTGCTGCCGCCGCTCA
The DNA here is from genome assembly GCF_003989515.1 of Curtobacterium sp. HSID17257. Classification (GTDB taxonomy): domain Bacteria; phylum Actinomycetota; class Actinomycetes; order Actinomycetales; family Microbacteriaceae; genus Curtobacterium. The sequence continues at coordinate 17,580 of NZ_RBLU01000004.1, read as the reverse complement.
CGATCCGGCAGACCTCGCGCGAAGAGGGCGGCCAGATCTACCTGCCGGCCGTCAACCTGCTGCTCTTCATCGGCGTGCTCGCGATCATGCTCGCCTTCCGGTCGTCGGCCAGCCTGGCGACCGCCTACGGGGTGTCCGTGACCGGCGCGCTCGTCGTGGACACGCTGCTGCTGCTCCTGGTGGTCAAGCCGCTCTGGCACTGGGCGACGTGGAAGCTCGTGCTGGCTGCCGTCGTCTTCGGTGGCCTCGAGCTGACCTTCCTGGCCGGCAACCTGTCGAAGATCGTGCACGGCGGCTGGGTCCCGCTGCTCATCGCCCTCGCGGTGATCACGCTGATGACCACCTGGCGCCGCGGTCGCCAGCTCGTGCAGGAGGAACGCAAGGAACGCGAGGGGTCGCTGGCCGACTTCATCGAGCGCATCAACACGAAGCACATCCCGCGGGTCGAGGGGGTCGCGATCTTCCCGCACCCGAACAAGGAGACGACCCCGCTGGCGCTCCGCGCGAACGTCGAGCACAACCACGTGGTGCACCGGACCGTGCTCATCGTCTCGGTGCTCACGGCGAACGTGCCGCACGTGCCGCACGCGAAGGCGTTCTTCCGCGACGACCTCGGCTACGAGGACGACGGCATCGACCACATCACGGTGAAGTTCGGGTTCTCGGACGACCAGGACCTGCCGCGGGCCCTGCACGCAGCCTGCCTGGCCGAGGTGCTCGACATCGACCCGGACGAGATCGCGAAGGCGTCGTACTTCATCTCCCGCGGTGCGCTCCGGCCGCAGCCGGGCAACCGTGGCATGGCGCGCTGGCGCAAGAAGCTCTTCGTCGGCCTGGCCCACAACGCCGCCGATCCTGCGGCACGGTTCGGCCTGCCGGCACAGCGCACGGTGACGATGGGCAGCGACGTCGAGCTCTGACGACCGTCCAGGCGGACGGCGTAGCGTCCGACGGGTCGTTCCGCCACCCGGGCTCCTGCGGCACCGAGCGGAAGCCGCACCCATGGCACACCGGAACGACCTCACCTGGCAGCAGGACGGCGACGACTCCTGGTCGGCCTGGGCCGACGGCCGCCCGGTCGCGCGGATCACCCACGGCCGACAGTACGAGCTCGTCTCGCAGGACGGCACGGTCCGCGGCTCCCACAGTGCGCTCGGCAGCGCGCAGGCGCAGCTCGAGGCCTGGCACCAGTGGGCGACCGCCACGGACGACGAGGACTGAGGCCGCCGCCGTCCCCACGACGCCCGCGGGCGGACCCGGCGGTCAGTGCGAGCGACCGCGCAGCCGGCCGACGCCGAGCACGACGCCGACGACGACCATGCCGAGCACGAGTCCGAACACGGCCGACACGGCGGTGTCGACGATCCACGTGACGACCGGACCGGTCGCCTCGACCGCGTGCTCGACCGCGTGCAGCAGCTCGTACGGTCCGGCCCAGAACGTCTCCGCCAGGTTCGCGATCACCAGGTGCCCACCGACCCAGAGCATCGCGACCGTCCCCACGATGCTGATGACGCGGAACACCGTCGGCATCGCGCGCACGATCCGCGCACCCGCACGGCGGGTCCGCCGCGAGTCGTTCTTCATCATCTGCAGCCCGATGTCGTCGACCTTCACCAGGAGTGCGACGGCGCCGTAGACCAGGGCCGTCATCCCGAGCCCGATCAGCGCGAGGGCACCGACCTTCGGCCAGAAGACGAGCCCGGTGTCGAGGCTCGACAGCGCGATGAGCATGATCTCGGTGCTCAGGATGAGGTCGGTGCGGACCGCGCCGAAGACGAGCTTGGGCTCCGTGGTGGGCTGCGCGTCGCCGGCGGTCTCGTGGTGCACGCCGAACCACTCGGTCACCTTCTCGGCGCCCTCGAAGCACAGGTACGTGCCGCCGATGACGAGCAGCCACGGCAGCACCCACGGGGCGAACGCCGACAGCAGCAGCGCGAGCGGGATGATGATGACGAACTTGTTGAACAGGCTGCCGAGCGCGATGCGTCCGACGACCGGGAGCTCACGGGCCGGTTGCAGTCCCTGCACGTACTGCGGTGTGACCGCGGCGTCGTCGATCACGACCCCCGCGGTCTTCGCGCTGGCCTTGAGGGCCGCGGAGAGGATGTCGTCCACCACGGCGAGCAACCCGACTGACATGTCGCTCACCCTACTGGAGCGGTCCCCGGCGCCCGACCGCCTCCTTGCTCAGTCCGCCGTGCGTCGGGCGGTCAGCCTGCCGGCGCCCATCGGCAGCGCCCCGCTGCGGTAGGCGAAGCCGTCGGCGTCGCCGACCGTGCTGCTGGCGGTGCCGAAGCGCCACAGGCGGTTGAAGCAGGAGACCCCGATCGTGGTGGAGCCGTCCTCGGCGACCGCCCACGTCCCCGTGCCCCACTGGGCGGGGTGCCCGACGCCGTCGATCGTCACCGTCGGCCGGGCACCCCAGGTCAGCCGGGGACGCCCGAGGTCGAGGGTGATCCGGCGCTTCGTCGTGCCGGACGGCAGCGGGGTGTCCATGCGGTCAGGGTACGGCGTGCCGGACGGCTCCCACGACACGACGTGAGGCCCTACCGGAATCGGCAGGGCCTCACGTCGTGTCGTGTCCGGTCAGTCGTTGAGGTGCGCGATCGCCCAGTCGGCCTCGGCGGGCAGGAACTGCTCGCCGTACTCGCTCGTGAGCTGGTCGTGGATGGCGGCGGGGGACATCGCCATGTTCGCCTGGTAGTCCTTCGCCTTGGCGAGGGCGTTCGCGTTCCAGTCGGCGTCGATCGTGTCGACCGCGTACTGGGCTGCCTCGGCAGTGAACTGCTCGCCGTACTCGCTCGTGAGCTGGTCGTAGATGCCGGCCTTGCTCATGTGCATCATCTCGGAGTAGCTCTCGGCCTTGACCAGCGCTGAGGCGTACTCGACGGGGACGGCGGGCTGTTCGGGGGCAGCCTCGGACGCTGCCTCGCTCGGAGCGCTGCTCTCGTCTCCGGCGGCCTCGCTCGCGTCGTCGGCCGCGTCCGCGATCGGAGCAGGGCTCGATGTCACGACGGCGGCCGACCGGACCTCGTCCGAGTTGACGAGCGCGCCGATACCCGCCGCGGTGCCGATCGAGGACAGCGTCGCGAGCGCGCCGAGCACCAAGCCGGTCACGGCGAGTCCCTTCGACTGCTGCTTCCGGAGCGCGAGGATCGCGAGCACGACCGCAGTGATGCCCACGAGGGCGCCGAAGACCGGTACGAGACCGGTGAGGAACGCGACGATGCCCACGACGAGTGCGGCGATCGCCAGGCCGGCTGCACGGCGAGGAGCGGGTCCGCTTCCGTAGGGCGGCGGGACGGGCGGACCATTCGGGTCCTGGGTGGGGAACGGGGGAGGCGTCTGTGACATGCCGGCTCCCTGCGGCTCGGGTGTTGTCATTCGCTCATTCTCGCAAGAACCTGAGCGTGGATTCATTTCGAGAGCCGCCTGAGGATTCCCCCAGTTCGGGGACCCTGAGTGCGCCCTGGTGCTGGTCCGTAGGATCCGCTGCATGGCTGACTTCACCGCTGCACAGGCCGCCGTCGTCCGGATCGAACGCGCGGAGGAGGGCCGTTGGGACCTGACCGTGATCAGCGACTCCGGGGTCCGGATGGGCCACGGCGTGTACCTGTTCGACGCGGCGTCCGACGATGCCGAGGACGAGCAGGCCGCGGCGCTCGACTTCGTGCGGGGCTACGGGTTCCGCTTCGAGTCCGACGCCGTCGTCGCCGACGGGCCGGACGCGTTCTGGGCGCCGCTGCTCCCGCTCGGGTCCGACCAGCACGCGGAGGGCTGACCCGGCTCAGTCCGTGGTGTCGAGGGCGGAGCCTTCGAAGCCGATCAGCCACGAGACGCCGAAGGTGTCACGCACCGTGCCGTCCCAGTCGCCCCACGGCCGTTCCTGCAGGTCGTCGACGACCGTACCGTCCGTCGCCAGGTCGGTGAACCACCGGCGGAGGACGCCGGGGTCGGCGGTGCCGAGCAGTGCGAGCAGCAGGCCGGAGGCCGCGAAGGGGGCGTCGTCCCGACCGGCGTCGGCGGCGAAGAGCCGGACGGAGCCGACGAGTTCGCCGTGCGCCACGGCCTGCGGTGGCCCGTCGTCGCGCCCGGCGTCCTGGTACGAGGTGGTCCGGACCTCGCCGCCGAAGACCTGCTGCCAGCGGGCGAGCGCGGTGCGGGCGGTGCCGGGGAGGAAGAGGTACGGGGTCGGTGCGGTGCCGTCCATGAGCCGACGCTACCGCCGCAGCGTCCGGGCGGCCAGGGGTGCGCTCCCGATCCTGGAGCGCTCGCACAGTGCGCTGGTAGGATTTCACCGACATCGGTAGTTTTCTACCTGGAGGATCGATGCAGCTGCAGGAGACGATGCGAACGGTCACGCCGACCGTGGACGGCGATCTCCTGTCCGCCGTCGTCCGCGCTGGTCGACCCGTCACCCTGCGGGAGATCGTCGACGCGATCGGTGGCCGCTCCTACGCGGGTGTCCGGAACGCCGCGGATCGTCTGGTCGAGCAGGGGGTACTGCTCGGGAGCCGTGTGGGTCGGACCAAGACATTCGTGCTCAACACCGACCACCTCGCGGCAGACGCGATCGTGGCCCTGGCCCGTCAACGCGAGGAGTTGCTGCGGCGGTTGCGGGACGGCTGTGCCGAGATCCCGCTGCGGTTCGCTGCGCTCTTCGGTTCGGGCGCCCGCGGCGACATGCGCTCGGACAGCGACCTGGATCTCTGCTTCATCGTGGTCGACGGTCGTCGCGAAGTGGCCGAACCGCTCGTCCACGACCTGTGCGATCGGGTGCGGCGCTGGACGGGGAACGCGACCCATGCCGTGCTGTTCGACGAAGGAGATCTCGACCCGCAGGACGAGCTGTTGGCGTCGGTGGCGGCGGAGGGCGTTGTCATCGCAGGTGATGGTCGATGGCTGGCCAGGAGCCTCCGTACCCTGGCTGGATGACTCCGCGCACGGGCACCACCGCCGTCGGGGACGATGCCTTCCGGCGTGGTCGCCTGCGGAAGGCATCGTCGTTCCTCGAGGCGGCGGAGGTCCTGCGGGAGATCGGGGGAGACGCGGGGGTCCTGACTGCTGCGTCCACCTACGCCGACGCATTCGTCGTGCAGTGCGTGCTGAGCGGCATCGCCTCGGCCGATGCGATCTGCGTCGCGCGGACCGGACGGTACTCGCGATCCGGGGCGCACGACGAGGCCGTCCCCGTACTGCGATCAGCGGCGGGGAGCGCCGTCGCGCGACATCTCGAGGTGCTGCTCGCGGTCAAGAACAAGGCCGAGTACAACGCGCGCTCGGTGAGCGACACCGACGTCGCTCGTGCTCATGCCGCCGCTGCCGCGCTCGAGGCGTTCGCGAGGTCACTCTGAGCCCGGGTCCGCCCTGAGCAGGCGGGCCGGTCGACCTCGGTCAGCCCGCGGCGATCGCGCCCATCTCGGCGACGACGGCCCGGAGCTTCGCCGCGAGTTCGTCGCTGTCCCCGACGGTGTCGCGGTGCGCGACCTCGGACAGGGCCGACAGCACGAGTCCGACAGCAGTGCGGGCGGTCTGCTCGTCGGTGCGCGACGACACCGTGGCGAGGAGTGACTGCCGCGACTCGGCCATCCACTGCATCACCATCGGTGCCATCTCCGGCCGGAGTACCAGGAGCTCCTTCATCCGGCGGCGGTCCTGGGAGAGCGGGACGGTCGCAGCGATCAGGACGCAGAGGTCGTCCACGAGCCGGCCGTCCGCCTCGGCGAACCGCGTCGCCGCCCACTCCGGCACCTCGACGGTGTCGAGACCGAGGGCAGCGTGCGCCTTCGAAGTGAAGTAGTTGAAGAACGTCCGCGGGGAGACGTCGGCGTCGCTGCAGATCTGCTCGACGGTGACGCCGTCGAGACCGTGCTCGGACACGAGCGTCAGGGCGGCGTCGTGGAGCGCCTGCCGGGTCTGCTGCTTCTTCCGCTCGCGCAACGTGCACGGCGCGGTGGTCGGCTCCGGTGCTGCTGTGGTGCTCACGTGCACTCCTGTGGTGCTGGGCGGCCACCGTGTCCAGCGGTGGCCCGGGTCGTGTGTGCCGGTCGTGCCCGGCACGGGGAGGCCGCCCGCGCCCCGGGTGGGGTGCGGGCGGCCGAGGGTCACCGGCGCTGGGTCGGCGTGGAGCCGGTCATCGGTCCGGTGAACGATCCGGCCTCGGCTGCTGCGAGCCCGGCGCGGGCCTCGAGCTCGGCCTCGGGGGATGCCTCGTCGGACGACGACCCGTTGGCGGCATCGTGCTGCTCCTGCAGGGCCGAGCGCTGGCGCAGCGGCGGCACCCGGAAGAACCAGGTGAGCACGAAGGCGAGCAGGATCACGCCGAGTCCGACCCAGTAGATCGTGACGGACGAGGCGTTGAAGCCCGCCATGAACGGCCGCGTGAGGCGGCTGTCGGCACCGGTGAGGAACGAGGTGTCGTTCGTGCTGGTCGCCGCGGAGTCCGAGCTGGCGCCGTCGTCGATCTTCTTCGCCAGGGCCGGCGTGAGCTCGTCCACCCAGTACGACCGCTGCGAGGCGTTCGACCAGTCGACCGACACGGTACCGTCCTGCACGCGGGCGTGGGCCTGGTCGGCCACGGCCTCGAGGGCTGCGGACTCGGCTGCCGGGGTGGCCGCCGCGACCTGCTGGTCGATGACGCCCTGCGCCGCGGCTGCGGGCACGGCGCCGGCTGCGACCCGCTGCTGCACGGCTGCGGTGACCTGCTGCGTGACGGCCTGGTCGGCCGCCTGCTTCGCCTGCGTCGACGCGTCGTCCAGCTGCGACTGCACGGTCTGCTGGAGCGGGGTGGTGATCGGGGCCCAGATCTTCTCGATCGCGCCCTGGTTCGCCGGCTTGCCGGCGACGGACGGGTCGAGTGCCGCTGACAGCGCCGGCTTCAGGTCGGCCTGGTTCGCGGTCGCCGTCAGGATGTTGTTCGGCATCACCGAGAACAGGATCGACAGGAGGACGGCGGTGCCGAGGGTGCCGCCGATCTGGCGGAAGAACGTGGCCGACGAGGTGGCGACGCCCATGTCCCGGGCCTCGACCGAGCCCTGGGACGCCAGGGTCAGCGACTGCATGACCGAACCGAGCCCGAGCCCGATCAGGAACATGCCGATCATGAGGAACCAGAGCGGCTTGTCGATCGTCATGAAGGTCAGGACGACGTAGCCGGCCGACACCAGGAAGGTGCCGATGACCGGGAAGATCCGGTAGCGGCCGATGCGAGCGACGATCTGACCGGAGGTGATCGAGGCGATCATCAGCCCACCGACGAGCGGCAGCGTGGCGAAGCCGGACTCGGTCGGGGTCAGGCCGACGACGATCTGCAGGTAGAGCGGGATGGTCAGCATGGCGCCGAACATCGCGAAGCCGACCAGGAAGCCGATGACGGTCGCCATCGAGAAGGTGCCCGAGCGGAAGAGCTTGAGCGGGATGATCGCCGCGTCGCCCATCTTCGACTCGACGAGCAGCAGCGCGACGAGCCCGAGGACGCCGATCACGTAGCTGGCGATCGCCGCGGGGGAGCCCCAGCCCCAGGTGCGGCCCTGCTCGGCGACGAGCAGCAGCGGGACGAGCGTGACGATGACCGCCGTGGCGCCCCACCAGTCGACCTTCGGCTTGTCGCCCGTGCCGTGCACCTTCGGCAGGTGCAGGAAGACGATCACCATGATGAGCGCGGCGACGCCGATCGGGACGTTGATGAGGAGCACCCAGCGCCACCCGGTGATCCAGAGGATCTCCGAGGAACCGGCGAGCAGACCACCGATGAGCGGGCCGATGACGGACGAGATGCCGAACACGGCGAGGAAGTACCCCTGGTACTTGGCGCGCTCGCGCGGGGCGAGGATGTCGCCCATGATCGCGAGCGGGAGCGACATGAGCGCGCCCGCACCGATGCCCTGCACGGCGCGGAAGGCCGCGAGCATGAGCATCGAGGTGGACATCGAGGACAGCACGGCGCCGAGGATGAACACGACGATGCCGAAGATGTAGAGCGGCCGGCGGCCGAAGATGTCGGAGAGCTTGCCGTAGATCGGCGTCGCGATCGTCGAGGTGATCAGGTAGGCCGTGGTCACCCACGCCTGCTGGTCGAGACCGTGCAGGTCGTCGCCGATGGTGCGAATCGCCGTGCCGAACACCGTCTGGCCGAGGGACGACAGGAACATGCCCGCCATCAGGCCGTAGATCACGAGGAGGATCTGGCGGTGCGTCATGAGCGGCTGCTGGCCGGGTGCGCCGGACACTCCGGGTGCCGCGTCGGGCCCGGCGCCGTGGCGGCCGGGCTGCACCGAGACGGGTGCGGTGGCGGTCATCGAACTCCTTTTTCGTACTGTGTAACTTTGCAGACCGCGCAACGATACATCCGATGGTTCCGCATTGCAACTAAATGCGGACGGACGGGAGGCCCGTGGCGGGCCCGCCACGGGCCTCCCGTCCGTCCACAGCGCACCTGGCGGCGTCAGCGGACGTCCGCCGTCCGAGGTACCGTTTCCCCATGAGCACGGACACCGACACCGCCACCGAGACCACCGACGAGGGGCCCGTGGTGACCTTCGCCGACCTCGGCCTGAGCGACGCGGTGCTCAAGGCCGTCAAGGACATCGGCTACGAGACCCCCTCCGCCATCCAGGAGGCGACCATCCCGACGCTGCTCGAGGGGCGCGACGTCGTCGGCCTCGCCCAGACCGGTACCGGCAAGACCGCGGCGTTCGCGCTGCCGATCCTGTCCCGCATGGAGGCGGGCAGCAAGGTGCCCCAGGCCCTCGTGCTGTCGCCGACCCGTGAGCTCGCGCTGCAGGTGTGCGAGGCGTTCGAGCAGTTCGCGTCGCACATGAAGCACGTGCACGTCCTGCCCGTCTACGGCGGCCAGGCGTACGGCGTGCAGCTGTCGGCACTGCGCCGTGGCGTCGACGTCGTGGTCGGCACGCCCGGCCGCATCATGGACCACATCGCGAAGGGCACGCTCGACCTGTCCGCGCTGAAGTACCTCGTGCTCGACGAGGCCGACGAGATGCTCAAGATGGGCTTCGCCGAGGACGTCGAGACGATCCTGGCCGAGACGCCGGACGACAAGCAGGTCGCACTGTTCTCGGCGACGATGCCCGCGCAGATCCGCCGCATCTCGCAGCAGTACCTGACCGACCCGTCCGAGATCACGGTCAAGACCAAGACGAAGACCGCCGCGAACATCACGCAGCGCTACCTCATGGTGTCGTACCCCCAGAAGGTCGACGCGCTCACCCGCATCCTCGAGGTCGAGGACTTCGAGGGCATGATCATCTTCGTCCGCACGAAGAGCGAGACCGAGACCCTGGCCGAGAAGCTCCGCGCCCGCGGGTACGCCGCAGCCGCCATCAGCGGTGACGTCGCCCAGGCGCAGCGCGAGCGCACGGTCAACCAGCTGAAGTCCGGCAAGCTCGACATCCTCGTCGCCACCGACGTCGCCGCCCGTGGCCTCGACGTCGACCGCATCACCCACGTCGTGAACTTCGACATCCCCGTCGACATCGAGTCCTACGTCCACCGCATCGGCCGCACCGGTCGCGCGGGCCGCAAGGGTGACTCGATCAGCTTCGTCACCCCGCGCGAGCGCCGTCTGCTCTCGGCCATCGAGCGCCACACGAAGCAGCCGCTCACGCAGATGCAGCTGCCCACGGTCGACGACGTCAACGAGACGCGCCTGAGCCGGTTCGACGACGCGATCACGGCGGCGCTCGAGCAGCAGGACCGCATCGAGAAGTTCCGCGACGTCATCGCGCACTACGTCCGCAACCACGACGTCCCGGCAGAGGACGTCTCGGCCGCGCTCGCGGTCGTGGCGCAGGGTGACTCACCGCTGCTGCTCGACCCGTCCGACGACCAGCTCCGCAACCAGGTCGACCGCGACGGCCGTCGTGGTGACCGCCGTGACCGGGACGACGACCGCGGCGGCCGTGAGGACCGCGGGCCGCGCCGGTCGCAGCCGATGACCGCCTACCGCATCGAGGTCGGGCGTCGCCACCGGGTCGAGCCGCGCCAGATCGTCGGCGCGCTCGCGAACGAGGGCGGCCTGCGCCGCGACGACTTCGGCGCGATCCAGATCCGGCCGGACTTCTCGATCGTGGAGCTGCCCGAGAGCATGGACCCCGGTGTGCTCGACCGCCTGTCGGACACCCGGATCAGCGGGAAGCTCATCGAGATCAAGCCGGACCGCCGCGGTGGTGCTCGTCGGTACGACCGTGACGACCGCGGTCCGCGCGCGCCCCGCCGCGACGACGACCGTCCGCGCCGCGACGACCGACGCGACGACCGTCCCCGCTACGACGACGACCGTCCGGCACGCAAGCCGCGCCACTGAGGTCAGCCAGCACCGGCGTCAGCCGGCACCGGCGTCAGCCAGCGCTGACGTCGGGCCGGGCCCGGCCGCGGGACCGGCCACGGGTCGGGAGTGCGCCGTCCCCGTGGGGTGGGTCGCGCCTCCAGGCCGGTCCGCTCAGGCGGTCAGTCCGTCCACCGTGCGGCGGCAGACCTCGTCCCACGGCGTCGGACCGAAGCCGAAGTGCGCTCGCGTCGCCGCGTCGTCGACGACGTAGGGCGCCGACCACTGGTACCCGAGCTGCGCGACCTCCCGCATGAACGGGACCACCGCGCCGATGCTGCGGACCAGACCGATCGGCAGCGATCGGACGCGGACGGCAGGGCGGCCGGCCGTCCGGAGCATCTCGGTGAGGACCTGTTCCTGGGTCCGCGGCGCGTTGGTCGGGACGATCCAGGTCCGGCCGTGTGACCGCTCGTCGTCCACGGCGGCGACGAGGAGCCGCGCGACGTCGCCGACGTCGGTGTAGGAGTGCGGCTGGTCGGACCGGCCGATCACGGTGACGGGCTTCCCGCGCAGCGCGGCCGGGAGCACGCGGGTGACGTGCCCGTTGGCCCCGGCGCCCGGGCCGACGTAGTCCGAGCCGCGGACCTCGACCGTGCGGATGCGTCCGGCTTCGTGCGCGGCCAGGGCGTCCGCCCACATCCGCGCGCGCAGGACGCCCTTGTGGTCGGTCGCGGCATCGGGAAGGTCGGCGTGCATCGGGCCGTCGACCGGGCCGTACGGGTACAGGTTGCCGGTGATCGCGTACACGGCACCGGTCCGCTCGGCGGTGGTGAGGAGCGAGGACGCCAGCGGCGGCCACACACGCTCCCACTGCGTGTAGTCGCCCGGGTTGGCGCAGTTGACCAGCGCCGCCGCGCCGTCGGCCACTGCTGTCAGCGCGTCCGCGTCGGCGGCGTCGAGCCCGACGTGCCGGACGCCGGGCAGTCCGGTGTCGCGTCCGGAGCGGGTGACGACGACGACCTCGTCGCCGCGCTCGGACAGCAGGGCTGCGGTGTGACGGCCGACGGGGCCGGCACCGACGACGACGTGGTGACCTGACATGGTTCCTCCTGGGTTCTGGAGAGCACTGCTCTCGGAAGTCATCATGCAGGCCCTCCGACCGAATTGCAAGAGCGGTGCTCTCGTTTGTGTGCGGTGCTCTCCCGTGGCACGCTGGAGGGATGGTGGAACAGGCGAGGACCGCGCGGTCCCGGGCCCGCGAGGCCGTGCACGCGAGCATCCTGGCGGCCGCACGCGCCCGCCTCACCGAGGAGGGGCCGGCGCAGTTGAGCCTGCGCGCCGTCGCGCGCGACGTCGGCCTGGTGTCCTCCGCCGTCTACCGGTACTTCCCGAGCCGTGACGACCTGCTCACCGCGCTGCTCGTGCTCGACTACGACGAGCTCGGCGCCGCAGTCGAGGCGGCGGAGGCGCCCGTCGACCGCGCCGACCACGTCGGCCGGTGGGTCGCCGCGTGCCGCGCCGTCCGACGGTGGGCGATCGGACACCCCGGCGACTTCGCGCTCCTGTACGGCTCGCCCGTCCCCGGGTACGTCGCGCCCCAGGACACGGTGGAGCCCGCCTCGCGGACGACCCACGTGCTCGTCCGCGTGGTCACCGACGCATGGGCGGACGTCGCCGGGTCGGAGCTGCCGCCGGACTGGAGGCTCGGTGCCGGTCCGTCGATCGGCTCACGACCCGGGGCGCCCGGTGCCGTCGCCGACGCGGTCGCCTACACACGGGCGCGCGGCTTCCACGACGACCCGTCGGCCGAGGTCGTCCTGCGGACCCTGATGGCCTGGACGACCGTGTTCGGCGTCCTGTCGTTCGAGCTCTTCGGGCACGCGGTCGGTTCGGTGACCGACCCGGCGGCCTACTTCGACGAGGTGATCGTCCGCCTGGCGCACGACCTGGGGCTCACCGAGTCCCGTTGAGGCGATCTCACCACCCGAACGGGGCGGCGGGCTGACAGGCGTGCCCTGCCTGCGGTAGACAAGGCGGTACGGCGCACTCACCCAGCGTCGGCCGGCTGCAGCAGGAAGGACGCCGATGACCGCGCTCGACGTCAGCCGTCAGGACCGTCGCCGACTCACCAACGGCACCGCGACCAGGCGGCTCGTGACCGTGCGCACCGTCGCACTGCTCGCATCGATCGCCGGCGTGAACTACATCGTCTGGCGGTGGGCCGCGTCGGTGAACTGGCACTCGTGGTGGATCGCGGTGCCGCTGATCCTCGCCGAGACCTACAGCGTGATCGACTCGCTGCTGTTCGCCTTCGGGGCGTGGCGGCTCCGCGAGCGCGGGGAGCCGCCGACGAAGCCCGCCGGTGACGTCACCGTCGACGTCTTCATCACGACGTACAACGAACCGGTCGACCTGGTGGTCCGCACCGCCCGTGCGGCGAAGGCGATCACGCACCCGCACCAGACGTGGATCCTCGACGACGGGAACCGTCCGGAGATGCGCGCCGCTGCCGAGTCGCTCGGCATCGGTGTCATCACGCGTGGTGCCGATTGGGTCGACCGTCCGCGCCACGCCAAGGCCGGCAACCTCAACAACGCGCTGCTCGCCACCCAGGGCGAGTTCCTGCTCATCCTCGACGCCGACCAGGTGCCCGAGCCGTCGATCCTCGACCGGACCCTCGGCTACTTCAAGGACGAGCGGATGGCGCTCGTGCAGACGCCGCAGTGGTTCGAGAACGTGCCGGAGGCCGACCTGCTCGGGAGCCAGGCCCCGCTGTTCTACGGGCCGATCCAGCAGTCGAAGGACGGTTGGAACGCCGCGTTCTTCTGCGGCTCGAACGCGATCCTCCGGCGCGAGGCGCTCATGCAGCTCGGCGTCACCCGGTACGTGCGCGAGGTCGAGGAGTCCGTCGAGCGCACCGTCAAGACCGCGCGGAAGCTGCTCGCCCGGGCGCGGGAGACCGAGACCGACCCGCGCGTGCTCGAGGCGCTCGACAACGCGGAGGAGGTCGTCGAGCGGGCGCGGGAGCAGATCGACCGCGGCGAGCCGCTCGGTGACGTCACCTACGACTTCCAGCGCGGCATCGACGCGATCGCCTACCGCTTCGCCGCCGCCGACCTCGAGTCCGTCCGCCGTGACCTGCAGGAGCTCGCGGCGATGTCGACCGAGGCGGACACCTTCGCCGGTCTCGACGACGCAGCGCTCGACGTGCTCGGTCGTCGTGACGCCTCGCCCGTCGCCGCCATCGAGTCGATCGCGGTGCTCGCCCGCGCACTCGACGTCAACCGGGACGACGAGGCCCAGCCGATCATGCCGCTGGCCACGATCTCCGTGACCGAGGACATGGCGACCGCGATGCGCCTGCACGGCCTCGGCTGGAAGTCCGCGTACCACGACGAGATCCTCGCGAAGGGGCTCGCGCCGGAGGACCTGCCGACCATGCTCGTGCAGCGGCTGCGCTGGGCGCAGGGCACCATGCAGGTGTTCTTCCGCGAGAACCCCCTCGTGCAGAAGGGTCTGTCGTGGGGGCAGCGGCTCATGTACTTCTCGACGATGTGGAGCTACCTGTCGGGCTTCGCGGCGGTCGTGTACATCGCGGCCCCGGTGCTCTGCCTGTCGTTCGGCGTCGTGCCCGTGCAGGCCTACAGCGTCGACTTCTTCGTGCGGCTCATCCCGTTCCTCGTGCTCAACCAGCTGCTGTTCTGGGTGGTGGCCGCCGGGAGACCCACGTGGCGTGGGCAGCAGTACTCGCTCGCGCTGTTCCCCGTCTGGATCGAGTCGGTGACGAGCGCGTTCGAGAACGTGTTCCGCGGCAAGCCACTGGGCTTCCGCGTGACGCCGAAGGTCAAGGACGAGTCCGACCAGCGACCGCGGTGGGACCTCGTGAAGCCCCAGCTGTACGCGATGGGTGCGCTCGTCGCCGCGCTCGTGGTGATCGCGATCCGGTACGCGACCGGCCAGGCGGACGGCATCGCGCCGCTCGTGAACACCGCGTGGGTGGTCTTCGACCTGTTCATCTTCAGCATCGTCGTCCGCGCCGTGCTCTACCGCGGACCGGACGCGGGGACGCCGCAGTCCGAACACGTGTCCTCGACGGCAGGAGGCCCCCTGTGACCGACCACCAGTTGACCTTCGACGTCCCGGCGGTCACCGAGTCGCTCGACGTCGTGCAGGACCGGTTCGGTGCCTGGTGGGACACCCTGGGCATCGACGACGCGCGGCTCCGCTTCTCGCTCGAGACCGCCCTGGCCGAGATCGCCGCGAACATCGTCGAGCACACCCGTCGCACGGACGTCGAGGCCGGCCGCGGGTACACCGTGGAGCTCTCCGCCACGGACGCCGAGCTCGTCGCGGTGCTCACCGACAACGGGCGCCCCGCGGACGTCGACCTGTCCGCCGTGACCATGGCCGACCCCGACGAGGAGAGCGGTCGAGGCCTGGCCCTCGCGCTCGCCGCCCTCGATCGCCTGGAGCACGAGCACACCGGCGGCCGCAACATCTGGACGCTGGCGTGCAACCGGTGAGGGGCGCCCTGGCGAAGGCCGTCGCGTTCCTCGTCGTCGTGGGGATGCTGCTGCTCGGGGGAGCCCTCCCCGCGTCGGCGGCGACGTCGACCGGCGCGGCCACGTCGTCACCGGACCCGACGGCGTCACCGGACCCGACGTCCTCACCGGCGCCCACGTCCCCGGCGACCGCACCCGGTACGGCGACCAGCGCCTCCCGGACGGGTGCCGGCCTGCTGCCGGCCGACGGCCTGGCCTGGTACGGACCCGACCTCGACTGGGGGCCGGACGCCCCGGACGGCTACGCCGGACGGCTCGGCGCCGACCCGTCGATGTACGGCGTCGAGCTCGACTACCCCTTCGACCGTACGGCCCGCGAACAGTACGACCGCGCGACCCGCGCCGCCGCCGCACGGGGTGCCGTGCTGGTCGTGACGCTCACCCCGACGCAGCCGCTCGGGTCCCTGAGCCGTGACGACGCGCGCGCCGCGAACCGTCTGTTCGAGGAGGCGCACGCCCAGTACGACACCCAGGTGCTCGTCCGGTTCGCACCGCAGATGAACGGAACGTGGGTCCGCTGGGGGCAGCAGCCGACCGCCTACGTCAGCGCCTTCCGCGCCTTCGCCGGAGTCGTGCACCGTGGCGACTCCGATGCAGCGATGGTGTGGTCGCCGTCGTACGGCGCCGGCTACCCCTTCGGGGAGTCCGCGGGACGACTCGAGGACCTCTCCGCCGTCGACGTCGCCAAGGCCGACACGAACGGCGACGGGCGACTCGACGCAGCAGACGACCCGTACGGGCCGTACTGGCCCGGTGCGTCGAGCGTCGACTGGGTCGGCCTGTCGATGTTCTTCTTCGGCAAGGGGAAGTCGACCGAGGCCGCCGGCCGCGACGTCCCGCTGACGACGAACGAGGCTCCGAGCGCCGGTGAGGTCGAGGCGCGCTTCGACGAGACCTGGGGGTACCAGGAGCGGCAGTCCGAGGGGACGTTCACCGAGCGGTTCGCCCAGGGCGAGGACCGCCCGATGCTGCTCGACACCGGCGCGCTGTACGACCACTCGCTCGACGGCGACAGCCAACTCGAGGTCAAGCGCTCCTGGTGGCGGCAGGTGTTCGCCGCCGTGCAGGACCGACCCGAGGTGCGCGGCGTCACCTTCCTCGAGACGAACCGTCGTGAACCCGAGGCCGACAACCGCGTCGCCGACTGGCGCAACACCGCCGTCCCAGGCATCGCCGGGTCGTTCCGCGCCGACCTGCAGGCGACGGACCGCTTCGAGGGTGGTCCGGTCACCGACCGGGTCACCCCGCAGGACGGCGCCGCCGCGATCAGCCAGCAGTA
Organism: Curtobacterium sp. HSID17257; assembly: GCF_003989515.1. Lineage (GTDB taxonomy): Bacteria > Actinomycetota > Actinomycetes > Actinomycetales > Microbacteriaceae > Curtobacterium. The sequence continues at coordinate 1,451 of NZ_RBLU01000004.1, read as the reverse complement.
CGACACCGGCGGTGACCAGATGGCGTGGATCGTCTGGTGCGCCTTCGGCCTCGCAGCGGCCTTCCTGCTGAGCGGGCTCGTCGGACGGCTGCTGCCGAGCTGGCGGTACCCCGACGACGGCAAGCCCGGCCGCGACCTGCGCCTCGACCTGTTCCGCGGGTTCATCATCCTGGCGGTGGTGATCACGCACATCGAGATCGGCGGGCCCTACTCGTACATCACACTGCACGCCACGGGTGCCATCACCGGCGCCGAGATGTTCGTGTTCCTGTCCGGCATGGTGCTCGGCATGACCTACCCGTTCGCGATCAAGAAGTTCGGCGAGTGGGTCGCGGCCGTGGGGGCGTGGAAGCGGGCGCGGAAGCAGTACCTCGTCACCCTGGCGGTGATCCTGGTGGTCTTCGCGCTGAGCTTCGTGCCGTTCCTGAACACGGACGCGATCACGACCTTCACCGACCGGGGGACCGGCACCGGGGGCGTCGGCGCCGAGGGTCGCGTCTACGACCTGTACCCGAACGCGATGCAGCTGCTGTCCTACCCGCCGCCGTGGTACGCGATCCGGCAGTTCCTGCTGCTCGAGATGGGGCCGTGGCCGTTCAACATCATGGGCCTCTTCGTGGTGCTCAGCCTGTTCATCCCGCTGTGCATGTGGGTGATCAAGCGGGGCTTCTGGTGGACGCTGCTCGTGGTGAGCTGGGGTCTGTACGTGCTCCAGGCCCTGGTACCCGAGCTCCGGCCGCTGAACTCGCAGTTCGAGTCGGTGTTCCCGTTGCTCACCTGGCAGGTCGTGTTCACCCACGGGCTCGTGCTCGGCTACTACCGCCGGCAGGTCATCGGCGCGCTCACCGGTCGGCTCGGCAAGGTGCTGATCGGCATCGGCGTCACCGGGTACGCGCTGTTCCTGGTCTACGTCTGGGCGGGGGACCACTTCGGGTTCACCCCGACGCCCTTCCCGGCGTCGATGTACGACGACCTGTACAACACGGCCTACCAGCGCGTCGACCTGCAGTGGGGGCGTCTGGTGGACATCGCGTTCTTCGCGATCGTGTCCTACGCGATCCTCACCGTGTTCTGGAAGCCGATCAACGCCGTCATCGGGTGGCTGTGGATCCCCATCGGCCAGGCCAGCCTGTACGTGTTCGTCTGGCAGGTCTTCTTCGCGCTGGCCATCGCCTCGATCCCGGGCGTCGACTGGTTCAACGGCTGGGTGGGCTTCGCTGCCCACACAGCCCTGATCCTGCTCGTCTGGTACATGATCCGGAAGCGGTTCATGTTCTCGGTCATCCCGCGCTGACCCGTCCGCGGCTCCGCTGCAGCGGCCCCCGAGTCTCGTCCTCACCGACGGTTCTCGCGGTCGGCGGCGCGAGGACCGTCGCTGAGCCCGAGTCTCGTGGCGGTCGGCGCGCACGGGACGGGGACGGACGGGAGGCGCGGTGCGGGTCGGACCCGCA
>NZ_RBLU01000053.1 GCF_003989515.1 Curtobacterium sp. HSID17257 | reverse complement strand
AATCTTCAATCCAAAAGGAATTGTCTCCGACGACCACAACCAAAGCTGCAATCGCACGGGGTCAATAAATTGGCATTGACAATGTGCACGCTGTTGAGTTCTCAAGGACCAGACGCACCCCCCACTCAGCACCACCCACGTGGTACCTCATCAGAGGGGCTGGAAGTTCGTTGCCGGGGAAGAACCGTGGCGGACAAGATCCCCAGGTGAACCCGGTGACCGTCTCGGCCGTTCCGTTCTCCGCCTCAGCGGCAACGAGTGATTACTCTACGTTCGCCCGAGCCACACCGCCAACACCACCCACATCCCGGGCGTGTCGTCCCCCGACCTCCCCGAGAACTCGCGGAACGACGAACGGCCCGCTCCCCTGGGGGAACGGGCCGTTCGGCCGTCGCGTGCGCTCAGTGGCGAGCGTCGCGTGCGCTCAGTGGCGAGCGATGACCGGGTTCTTGAGCGACCCGATCCCCTCGATGAGGACCTCGACGACCTCGCCGTCGCGGATCGCGCCGACGCCGGCCGGGGTCCCGGTGAGGATGACGTCTCCGGGCAGGAGGGTCCAGATGGACGAGACGAACTCGACCAGGGACGGGATGTCGTGCACCATCTCGCTGGTCGACGCCGCCTGGCGCAGCTCGCCGTCCACACGGGTCTCGAGCCGGATGTCCGACGGGTCGATCTCGGTCTCGATGACCGGGCCGAGCGGGCAGAACGTGTCAAAGCCCTTCGCCCGCGCCCACTGACCGTCGCGGGCCTGCAGGTCGCGCGCGGTCACGTCGTTCGCGATCGTGTAGCCGAGCACCACGCTGGCGAAGTCCTCACGACGGACGTTCTTCGCGAGCGACCCGATCACGATGGCGAGTTCGCCCTCGTGGTCGACCCGACCGACCTCGGCCGGCAGTCGGATCGGGTCGTCCGGGCCGATCACCGCGGTGTTCGGCTTGAGGAACACCACGGGGTCGTCGCCCGACCGCTCGTCCATCTCCGACGCGTGCTCGGCGTAGTTCAGCCCGACGCCGATCACCTTCGACCGCGGGATCACCGGCGCGAGGAGCTTGGCGTCGGCGAGCGGCACCCGCTCCCCCGTCGTCTCGAACCCCTGGTACATCGGGTCCCCCGCGAGGACGACCAGGTGGCGCTCGTCGAGGATGCCGTACCGCGGGTCTTCACCCGTGCTGCTGAACCGTGCGATCTTCACCGTTCGACCCTACCGATCCGCGGCTCAGGCCGGGTCCGTCAGGCGCGTCATCCACCCGTGCGGGTCGGGAAGACGGCCGTACTGGATGTCGGTCAGCTCCTGGCGGAGCGACATCGTCAGCTCGCCGGCACCGACGGTCGGCGAGCCGATCGTGAAGCCCTCGCCGCGGAGCTCCGCGATCGGCGTCACGACGGCGGCGGTCCCACAGGCGAACGCCTCGGTGATCGAACCGTCGGCGACACCGTCGCGCCACTCGTCGAGCGTGACCCGGCGTCGCTCCACCCGGAGCCCGCGGTCCTCGGCGAGCTGCAGGATCGAGTCGCGCGTGATGCCCTCGAGGATCGACTCCGAGTCCGGCGTGACGAGGGTGCCGTCCGCCTTGACGAGCACGACGTTCATGCCGCCGAGCTCCTCGAGGTACTTGCCTTCCTCGGAGTCGAGGAACATCACCTGCTGGCAGCCCTGCTCGTAGGCCTCCTGCTGCGGGAGCAGGGACGCCGCGTAGTTGCCACCGGTCTTCGCGGCACCGGTGCCACCCCTGGCGGCACGTGCGTACTTCGTCGACAGCCAGATGCTCACCGGCTTCGGTCCGGACGTGAAGTACGCGCCGGCCGGGCTCGCGATGCAGTGGTACGCGACCTCCTGTGCGGCCCGGACCCCGAGGAACGACTCGGTCGCGATCATGAACGGACGCAGGTAAAGGCTGGTCTCCGGCGCCGAGGGGACCCAGTCGACATCGGCGCGGACGAGCTGCCGGACCGACTCGACGAAGACCTCGACCGGCAGCTCCGGGAGCGCGAGTCGACGGGCCGAGCGCTGGAAGCGGCGCGCGTTCGCGTCCGGGCGGAAGGACCACACCGAGCCGTCCGCGTGGCGGTAGGCCTTCATGCCCTCGAAGATCTCCTGCGCGTAGTGGAACACGCTGGCGCTGGGGTCGAGGGTGAGCGGCCCGTACGGGTGGATCGAGGCGCTGTGCCATCCACCGTCGAGCGACCACTCGACGGTGGCCATGTGGTCGGTGAAGTGCTTGCCGAAGCCCGGGTCGGCGAGGATCTCCTCGCGCTCGGCCGCGGCCCGGCGCTCGGGCGACGGCGTGCTCGCGAACTCGAGGGCGAAGTCGGTGTCGGTGTCGGTGCTCGCGCTGTCGTTGTGCATCGGGGTGACTCCTGTCAGGCGGTGGTGGTGCGTGCTGCGACCGCGGCGGCGATGGCGTCGCCGACCTCGGCCGTGCTGCGCGGCGTGGTGCCCCGGCTCGCGAGGTCGGCCTCGACCGCCTGCGTGACGGCCGCTGCCAGGTCCGCCCGACCGAGGTGGTCGAGCAGCAGGGCGACGGACAGGACGGCGGCGGTCGGGTCGGCGACCTGCTGGCCTGCGATGTCGGGCGCGGAACCGTGGACCGGCTCGAACATGCTGGGGAAGGTGCCGTCCGGGTTGATGTTCCCCGAGGCCGCCAGACCGATGCCGCCGCTGATGGCGCCGGCCAGGTCGGTGATGATGTCCCCGAACAGGTTGTCGGTGACGATGACGTCGAACCGACCGGGCTCGCGGACCATGTGGATCGTCACCGCGTCGACGTGCTGGTAGTCGACCGTCACGTCCGGGTGCTCCTCGGCGACCGCCGCGACCGTCCGCTGCCACAGCGACCCCGCGTGCACGAGCACGTTGCTCTTGTGCACGAGCGTCAGGTGCTTCCGCGGGCGGCGGGAGGCGAGGTCGAACGCGTACCGGACGACCCGCTCGACGCCGTGCGCGGTGTTGAGGGACACCTCGGTGGCGATCTCGTGCGGCGTGCCGACGCGGATCGCGCCGCCGTTGCCGACGTACGGGCCCTCGGTGCCCTCGCGCACGACCACGAAGTCGACCTCGCCCGGGTCGGCGAGCGGGCTCGCGACCGAGGAGTGCACGGTCGTGGGCCGGAGGTTGACGTAGTGGTCGAACGCGAAGCGCAGCTTCAGCAGGAGACCGCGCTCGATGATCCCGCCGGCGAGACGCGGGTCGCGCGGGTCGCCACCGACGGCGCCGAGCAGGATCGCGTCGTGCTCGGTCAGGGCGGACATGTCGGCGTCGCTCAGGACGTCGCCCGTCTCGAGGTACCGCGCGGCACCGAGCGAGAAGGCGGTCTCCTGCACGACGAGGTCGTCCGGCAGCACGGCGTGCAGGACCTTCAGCGCCTCGTCGACCACCTCGGGCCCGATGCCGTCACCGCGGACGACCGCGAGCTTGACCGTCTGTGCCATGTCGTTCCCTACAGCGTGATGTCGATCTCGCGGAGCGAGGTCGCGTCGATGGTGGAGCGCACGTGCTCGAGGATCTCCGCGGGCACCGGCGAGTCCACCGTCAGGACGCTGAGCGCCTGGCCACCGGCCTCCTGTCGGGAGATCTGCATCGCCGCGATGTTGATGCCGGCGTCGCCGAACTCCTTGCCGTAGACCGCCACGATGCCGGGGCGGTCGGTGTAGACCATCACGACGTGGTGCGCGTCGAGGGCGACCTCGACGTCGTGGCCGTTGATCTCGACGAGCTTCTCGACCTGCTTCGCACCGGTGAGCGTTCCCGAGACGCTGATCGCGGGGCCGTCGGACTGGGCGCCACGGATCGTGAGCACGTTGCGGTACTCGGGGCTGTCGGCGTCCGTGATGAGCCGGACGCTCACCCCGCGCTGCTCCGCGATGAGCGGGGCGTTGACGTACGAGACCTGGTCGCTGACGACGTCGGTGAAGACACCCTTGAGCGCCGCGAGCTTCAGCACGCTGACGTCGTACTGCGCGAGCTCGCCGTGCACCTCGACGTCGATGCTCGTCACCGGCGAGGTCGCCAGGCCGGTGAAGACCTGGCCGAGCTTCTCCACGAGCGGGATCCCCGGGCGGACGTAGGGGTCGATGACACCGCCGGCGACGTTCACCGCGTCCGGCACGAGTTCACCGCCGAGGGCGAGTCGCACGGACTTGGCGACGGAGACGCCCGCCTTCTCCTGGGCCTCGTCCGTCGACGCCCCGAGGTGCGGTGTGACGACGACGTTCGGCAGCGCGAGGAGCGGCGAGTCCTTCGGCGGCTCGGAGACGAAGACGTCGAGGCCGGCACCGGCGATCGCGCCGGACGTGAGGGCGCGGTGCAGGGCGTCCTCGTCGATCAGGCCGCCGCGGGCCACGTTCACGACGAACGCGGTCGGCTTCATGAGCGCGAACTGCTCGTCGGAGATCATGCCCACCGTCTCCGGGGTCTTCGGCATGTGGATCGTCGTGAAGTCCGCGCGCCGGAGGAGGTCGTCGAGCGAGACCAGCTCGACGCCGAGCTGCTGCGCCCTGGCCGTCGTGACGTACGGGTCGTACGCGATGACCGAGACGCCGAAGGCCTGCAGGCGCTGCGTGATGAGCGCGCCGATGCGGCCGAGGCCGATGATGCCCACGGTCTTCTCGTAGAGCTCCACGCCGGTGTACGACGAGCGCTTCCAGGCGCCGGCCGCCAGGGACGCGTGCGCCGCGGGGATGTGCCGCGCGAGCGACAGGATGTGGCCGACCGTGAGCTCGGCGGCCGAGATGATGTTCGACGTCGGCGCGTTGACGACCATCACGCCGGCGGTGGTCGCCGCCTTGATGTCGACGTTGTCGAGGCCGACGCCCGCGCGGGCGACGACCTTCAGCTGCGGCGCCGCCGCGATGGCCTCGGCGTCGATCTTCGTGGCGGACCGCACCAGCACGGCGTGCGCGTCGGCGAGGGAGGACAGGAGCGCGGCGCGGTCGGTACCGTCCACGTTCCGGATCTCGAAGTCGGGCCCGAGGGCGTCGACGGTGGCGGGCGAGAGTTCTTCGGCGATCAGGACGACCGGCTTCGGCACAGCTGCAGTTCCTCACACGAGACGGGCGGTATCCCACCATCGTATCGACGCCGCGACCCGGTTACGACCGCACCATCGGTCCCCGACGGAACCACACACTGGTCTGGAGGCGCGGAACCGGCGGGCACCGCGCCTCCCGTCCGAGGGACGGTCGCGACGAACGTCAGAAGTCGAGCAGGCGCGGCACGAACAGTTGCAGGTCGAGCCAGAGCGCGCCCGCCGCGGCGAACGCGACGAGGAAGACGCCGATCGTCACCGACAGCCGCGAGCGGCGCGTCGCCCAGAGGGCGACCGCGAACGCGACGGGGGCGATCGCGATGTCGAGCACGAGCCAGCCCCACGGCGTGCTGCGCTGCAGCGACGAGCCGCCCGAGGTCGTCTCGAGGAACGTGTTGAAGGCGCGCACCGACTGCGAGACGGTCACCAGGTTCCCGACGCTCTGCACGGTCATGTACGCGAACAGCGCGCCGAAGACCACCCAGACGACGACACGGCCGACGAGCGGGGACGGAGTCCGGCGGGCCGCCGGTGTCGTGGCGGTCACCCGAAGCTCCTGGTCATGAGGAACGGCCAGGGGAAGAGCACGGCGGCGCCGAGCAGCATCCACAGCAGGCGCGTGCGGGTGCGGCGACCGCGGCCCGCCCAGAGCACCACGGTGAACCAGAGGGCCGGCGCGACGATCGACAGGAAGCGCAGCACCTCGACGAAGACGGTGAGCACGGTGTCGACGTTCGCGACGTACGAGGTCGACGCGGTGAGCAGCCACGCCACCGTGTACAGCAGGTAGAGCCCACCGAAGACACCGAACCCGACCAGGGCGCCGGAGGTCTCCGGGCGCTCCGGGTCGCGGCGCCCACGGCTCGTCACGGTGACCGGGTTGTGGGCCGCGTCGACGTGGGTCGCGTCGTCGGCGTCGCCCCAGCTGAGGGCGTCGTCGTCGTGGTCGACCGAGCCGTCGGGCGGGGATGCTGCCGTGGTCATGGGGACGATTCTACGAGGGACCCGCGACCGCCGACACCAGGCGGCGTCGCTCAGACGTCCGCCGGCTGGGTCTCGAGCACCTCGGCGACGACCCCGCGTACCGCCGGGAACAGCGGGTGGCTCTCGACGAGCCCGGTCAGGATCTCGGTCAGGGCGTGCGCCGTCGCACCGGAACGGAGCAGCGCGTGCAGCTCGATCGACTCCGGGTCGTTCTCGTCGTCGAACGCCAGGGCGACGCGGACGGCGCCGAGCAGGTGCTCGACGGGCATCCCGCGCTCGGCGAGCTGCGATGCCGGACCGATGAAGCGCTCGCGCCGCCCGAGCTTCCGCAGCGGGTTGCGCCCGACACGGGCCGTGGTGTCGGGCAGCAGCGGGTTCGCGATGCGCGTGAGGTTCGCTGCGACGTAGCGGGCGTGGTCGGCCGGGTCGAAGCCGTGCTTGGCGACGAGCAGTGCGGTCGTCTCGGCGAGGACCCCGTCGACCTCGGCGCGGACCTCGCGGTCCTCGAGGGCCTCGCGGATGAGCCGGATCCCGCGGACGAAGCCGTGGTACGCCGCGGTCGCGTGGGCGGTGTTCACCGTGTAGAGCTTCCGCTCGACGAACGGCTGCAGGTCGTCGACCCAGGTCACGCCGTCGATCTGCGGCGGTTCGGCCTGCGAGTCGGCGAAGGGGGTGCGCTCGATGACCCACTCGTAGAAGGGCTCGAGCACGACGTCGAGTCCACCGGACTGGCCGAGCACCCCGGACTGGTCCGGCACGATGCGGTCGATCGCGCAGTTCGCGAAGACGGCCGCGACGTGGCGGTCCTCGAGGATCGGGGCGCGTCGGATGCTGGCGTGCAGCGAGTCCGTCGCGTTGAAGGCGTTCTCGCACGCCACCACGGTGACGTCGCCGCGTTCGGGTGCGCGTGCCGCGAGTCCCTCGGCGATCACCGGGGCGACGAGCGGCAGGGTGCGTGCTCCGACCGCGGTCGTGACGACGTCGGCCTCGGCGATCGCCCGGACGACGCGCTCGCGGTCGGTCTTGCTGCTGAGGGCGCGGAACCCGTACACGAGGTGCTCGACGGGCTGCTCGCCGACCTCGTGCACCACGAAGCGGCCGGCGTCGTTGAGTGCCGAGACCACACGGTCGTCGACGTCGACGAAGGTGAGCTCGTACCCGCTCGCGACCAGGAACTGACCCACGAACCCGCGCCCGATCTTGCCGGCGCCGATGTGGACCGCTCGCTTCGTCACCGCCATCCGACGATCCTCCCACGTCGGAGGACCCGGTCGTGACCACTCCTCGCGACGCCGCCGAGCAGCGCTGCGGAACGGGTCGCGGGAGTGGAGCGCCCGGGTACGAGGACGCCACGAGGGCGCCGGGTGCTGGCGCTGGAGCTGGAGGAGTACGGGTGCATGTGGTCCGGGTCACGTCGCGAGGCGGCGGTGCGTCCGCACCGCCGCCTCGTCATCGAGTGGTCGCTGCGCAGACTACCGCGCGGCCGAGCCGTCGACGTAGTCGGCGTCGTTCGACTTCCACGCGAACAGCGCGCGGAGCTCGCGACCGGTGGCCTCGATCGGGTGCCCCTCGCCCTTCGCACGGAGCTCCTTGAACTCCGGTGCGCCGGCGTCCTGGTCCTCGATGAAGCGCTTGGCGAAGGTGCCGTCCTGGATGTCGGAGAGCACGGCCTTCATGTTCTCCTTGACCTCGGGCGAGATCACGCGGGGGCCGGAGACGTAGTCACCGAACTCGGCGGTGTCGGAGATCGACCAGCGCTGCTTGGTGAGGCCGCCCTCCCAGATCAGGTCGACGATGAGCTTGAGCTCGTGCAGGACCTCGAAGTAGGCGATCTGGGGCTGGTAGCCCGCCTCGACGAGGGTCTCGAAGCCGTACTGGATGAGCTGCGAGGTACCACCGCACAGGACGGCCTGCTCGCCGAACAGGTCGGTCTCGGTCTCCTCGGTGAACGTGGTCTTGATGCCGCCGGAGCGGAGGCCGCCGATGGCCTTGGCGTACGACCAGGCGAGGTCCCAGGCGCTGCCCGAGGCGTCGACCTCGACGGCGACGATCACGGGGACGCCACGGCCGGCCTCGTACTCGCGGCGGACGGTGTGACCGGGGCCCTTCGGCGCGACGAGCGCCACGTCGACGCCCTCGGGCGCCTGGATGTAGCCGTAGCGGATGTTGAAGCCGTGGCCGAAGACGAGCGTCGCACCCTGCTTGAGGTTCGGCTCGATGTCGTCCTTGTAGACGATGCGCTGCACCTGGTCCGGCGCGAGGATCACGACGACGTCGGCGTTCTTCGTGGCCTCGGCCGGGGTGAGGACCTCGAAGCCCGCCTCGGTCGCCTTCTCGCGGCTCTTCGAGCCCTCCTTGAGGCCGATGACGACCTCGACGCCGGAGTCACGGAGGTTGAGCGCGTGGGCGTGGCCCTGCGAGCCGTAGCCGATCACGGCGACCTTCTTGCCCTGGATGAGCGTCAGGTCGGCGTCGGCGTCGTACACGATGTCAGTCACGAGGGTCTGTCTCCTTGGTTCTGGTGGCTTGTGGTGTGCGGACGGGAGGCGCGTGGCGGGGCCGCCACGAGCCTCCTGTCCGGAAGACGGGTGCGCTCAGCGCACGCGGTCGGTGATGCTCTTCGGCCCGCGGCCCATGCCGAGCAGGCCGGCGCGGGCGAGCTCCTTGACGCCGTAGGGCTCGAGCACCCGCAGGATCGCCTGGATCTTGCCCGGGTCGCCGGTCACCTCGACGATCAGCGAGTCGGTCGCCACGTCGACGACCTGCGCGCGGAAGAGCGTCACGGCCTCGAGCACGGCGGACCGGGTCTGGTTGTCGACGCGGACCTTCACGAGCATGTGCTCGCGCTGCACCGACTGGGAGAAGTCGAGCTCGACGATCTTGATGACGTTGACGAGCTTGTTGAGCTGCTTCGTCACCTGTTCCAGCGGCAGGTCCTCGACGTCGACGACGACCGTGATCCGGGACAGACCCTCGACCTCGGTGCCGCCCACGGCGAGCGACTCGATGTTGAAGCCCCGGCGGGCGAAGAGGCCGGCGACGCGGGTCAGCAGACCCGGCTTGTCCTCGACGAGGAGCGAGAGGACGTGGCTCATGCGGTTTCCCCCGTCATGTCGGCGTCCTCGTCGTCCCACGTCGGGGCGAGGGCCTGGGCGTACTCGATGGACGAGTTGCTGACTCCCTGCGGGACCATCGGCCACACCATCGAGTCGCGGCTGACCACGAAGTCGATGACGACCGGTCGGTCGTTCGTCTCGAGCGCGAGCCTGATGGCGTCGTCCACCTGGTCGGCACGCTCGACACGGATGCCGAGGGCACCGTAGGCGTCGGCGAGCTTCACGAAGTCCGGGACACGGCGCGTCCCGTGCCCCGTCTGCAGGTCGGTGAAGGAGTGTCGCCCGTCGTAGAACAGCGTCTGCCACTGCCGCACCATGCCGAGCGAGGAGTTGTTGATGATCGCGACCTTGATCGGGATGTCGTTGATGACGCAGGTCGCGAGCTCCTGGTTCGTCATCTGGAAGCAGCCGTCGCCGTCGATCGCCCAGACCACGCGGTCCGGCTCGGCGACCTTCGCGCCCATCGCCGCGGGGACCGAGTAGCCCATGGTCCCGGCGCCGCCGGAGTTCAGCCAGGCGTTCGGCCGCTCGTACTGGATGAACTGTGCGGACCACATCTGGTGCTGGCCGACCCCGGACGCGAACACGCCCTCCGGACCGGTGAGCTCGCCGATGCGCTTGATGATCGCCTGCGGTGCGAGCAGCCCGTCGGTCGGCTCCGTGTACCCGAGCGGGAAGTCCCGTCGGAGCTGGTCGAGCTTCGCCCACCATGCGCTGGTGTCGGCGCGGTCGGCGGCCACGTCGCCCCACGCGTCGAGCAGGTCGACGAGGACCTCGCGGGCGTCGCCGACGATCGGCACGTCGGCGTAGCGGATCTTCGAGATCTCGGCGGGGTCGATGTCGACGTGCACGACCTTGGCGAGCGGCGCGAACTCGTCGGCCTTGCCCGTCACGCGGTCGTCGAACCGGGCGCCGAGGGCGACGATGAGGTCGCTCTCCTGCAGGCCGAGCACCGCGGGCACCGTACCGTGCATGCCCGGCATGCCCAGGTGCTGCTGGTGCGAGTCCGGGAAGGCGCCGCGGGCCATGAGGGTCGTGACGACCGGCGCGCCCGTGGCCTCGGCGAAGCGCAGGAGCTCGGCGGACGCACCGGAGCGGACGACACCGCCGCCGACGTACAGCACCGGGCGCTCGGCCTCGGCGAGCAGCTGCGCGGCCGCGGTGATCTGCTTGCCGTGGGCCTTCGTCACCGGGCGGTAGCCGGGCAGGTCGATCTTCGGCGGCCACACGTAGGGCGCCGACTTCTGCTGGGCGTCCTTCGTGATGTCGACGAGCACCGGGCCCGGGCGACCGGTGGTGGCGATCTGGTGCGCCGCCGCCAGGGTCGCGGGGATGTCGGCCGGGTCCGTGACGAGGAACGAGTGCTTCGTGATCGGCATCGTGATGCCGACGATGTCCGCCTCCTGGAAGGCGTCCGTCCCCATCAGCGTCGAGAACACCTGGCCGGTGATCGCGATGAACGGTACCGAGTCCATGTAGGCGTCGGCGATGGCGGTGACGAGGTTCGTCGCGCCGGGGCCGGACGTCGCGATGGCGACACCGACCTTGCCCGACGCCGAGGCGTAGCCCTCGGCGGCGTGGCCGGCGCCCTGCTCGTGCCGGACGAGGATGTGCCGGATCGTCGTCGACGCCATGAGCTCGTCGTAGAAGGGGATGATGGCGCCGCCGGGCAGGCCGAAGACGTCGGTGATCCCGAGGTGCTCGAGCGTCCGGAGGACGGCTCCCGAGCCGGTCAGGATCTCCGGCGACCGGCGTGCACCGGCTGCGGCGGACAGCGGAGTGGCTTCCGTGGGCATGAGGTGGTCCTTGCCTGGAGGGATGGCGGTTCGAACGTGTCGACGCTAGCCCGTGACCGCGCCCTTGGCGGCGGACTGGACGAGCTTCGCGAACTTCGCGAGGACTCCGCGGGTGTAGCGCGGGGGCAGCGGGGCCCAGCCTTCTCGGCGGGCCTCCAGCTCGGCGTCGTCGACCAGTAGGTCGAGCGAGCGAGCCGCGATGTCGACACGGATGCGGTCGCCATCGCGCACGAATGCCACTGGACCTGCGTCCACGGCTTCCGGTGCGATGTGGCCGATGCACAGGCCGGTTGTGCCGCCTGAGAATCGTCCGTCCGTCAACAGTAGTACATCCTTGCCCAGCCCAGCGCCCTTGATGGCCGCGGTGATGGCGAGCATCTCGCGCATGCCGGGGCCGCCCTTGGGACCCTCGTAGCGGATGACCACGACGTCGCCCTTGGCGATCTTGCCCTCGGTCAGGGCGTCCATGGCGGCGCGCTCGCGGTCGAACACCCGCGCGGGGCCCTCGAACACCTCGGCGTCGAAGCCGGCGGTCTTCACGACGGCACCCTCGGGCGCGAACGAGCCCTTGAGGATCGTCAGACCACCGGTCGCGTGGATCGGGTTGTCGAGCTTCCGGAAGACCTCGCCGTCGAGCTCGGGCGGGTCGATCTCGGCGAGGTTCTCGGCGAGGGTCCTGCCCGTGACGGTCATCACGTCGCCGTGCAGCAGACCGGCCTCGAGCAGCGCCTTCATGATCACCGGGATGCCGCCGTTGCGGTCGACGTCGACCATGACGTACTTGCCGAAGGGCTTCATGTCGGCCAGGTGCGGGACCTTCGAGCCGATGCGGTTGAAGTCGTCGAGGCTCAGGTCGACCTCGGCCTCGTGCGCGATGGCGAGCAGGTGCAGGACGACGTTGGTCGAGCCTCCGAGGGCCATGGCGACGGCGATGGCGTTCTCGAACGCCTCCTTCGTCAGGATCTGGCGAGCGGTGAGCCCGAGGCGCAGCATGTTCACCACGGCCTCGCCGGAGCGGCGGGCGTAGTAGTCACGGCGGCGGTCGGCGCTCGGCGGAGCGGCGGACCCCGGCAGCGACATGCCGAGGGCCTCGGCGACGCTCGCCATCGTGTTCGCCGTGTACATCCCGCCGCAGGCGCCCTCGCCCGGGACGATCGCGCACTCGATCTCCTTGAGCTCGGCCTCGCTCATGGTGCCGGCCTTGCACGCACCGACACCCTCGAAGGAGTCGATGATCGTGACCTCCTTGAAGGAGCCGTCGGCCTGCTTCACGTAGCCCGGCATGACCGAGCCCGCGTAGAGGAAGACGCTCGCGAGGTCGAGGCGCGCGGCGGCCATGAGCATGCCGGGGAGCGACTTGTCGCAGCCCGCCAGCAGCACGGTGCCGTCGAGACGCTCGGCGTTCACGACGGTCTCCACGCTGTCGGCGATGACCTCACGCGAGACGAGCGAGAAGTGCATGCCCTCGTGGCCCATCGAGATGCCGTCTGAGACGGAGATGGTGCCGAACTGCAGCGGGTACCCGCCGCCGGAGTGCACGCCCTCCTTCGCGCCCTGCGCGAGGCGGTCGAGCGAGAGGTTGCACGGGGTGATCTCGTTCCAGGACGAGGCGATCCCGATCTGCGGCTTGTCCCAGTCTGCGTCGCCCATCCCGACGGCCCGGAGCATGCCACGCGAGGTGGTCGCTTCGATCCCGTCGGTGACGACCCGGCTGCGCGGCTTCACGTCGATGTCAGGCATGGAGGCAGTCTAGGACCAGTTGGGATACCACCCGTGACACGACCCCCGGACGGGAGGCGCGGGGCCGGGTCGTCAGCGCGTCGCCTCACGCGACCTCAGTCGCAGGCTCCTTCGGGGCGCGTCGCGGATCGCTGGCGCGATTCACCGAGCAAACCGCGCCCGGGCCAGCTGCTTCAGGACGTCGGTGAGCGCCGCCGGGTCCGCCACGCGGTGTCCGGCGAGCGTGTCACCCTCCCCCACCTTCACGCCGACGTCGCCGTCGCGGAGCACCCGGAAGGCGTCCTCGTCGGTCACGTCGTCGCCGGCGAAGAACACCGCGTCCGCGCCCCGGAGCTCGCGCAGCCGGTCGATCGCGTCGCCCTTCGTGACGTGCCGGACGGCGAACTCGACGATGTCCTTGCCGCCGCGTTCGAGCACCTCGGGGTCGGCCTCGTGCGCGGCCTCGCTCGCGGCGGCGTTCGCCTCGGCCGCGACCTCGGCGCCCACCCGACGCGTGTGGATGCCGTGCCCGGCGGGCTTGTGCTCCACCACGACGCCGGGGAAGCGGGCACCGACCTCGTCGAGCGCTGCGCCGACCCGGTCGACCCGGGCGCGTTCGTCGTCGCTCAGCGCGGCCTCGTCGTGGCCGTCGACGCGCCACTCGACACCGTGCGACCCGACGAGCGCCATGCCCTCGGGCGCGTGCGACACCCGGGCGAGCCCGTCGAGCGGACGGCCGGACACGAGGACCACCTCGGTGTCGCGGGCGCGCTGCAGGGTGAGCACCGCAGCCCACGAGCCGGGCAGCGCCCCGACCTGCGCCGGGTCGTCGGCGAAGGGTGCGAGCGTGCCGTCGAAGTCGAGCGCGACGAGCAGTCGCGGCGCAGCCGCGAGCGTCTCGAGGGCCGAGCCCAGGGCGGACCGGTCGGTGGACGTCTCAGGCACCGCGCGCCTCCCGGGTGTCCTCGGCCGCGCGCGCCTTCTGCGCGTCCTGGTCGAAGATCGACATCCCGTCGTCCTCCGCCTCGCGGTGCCGCTCGGCGCCGTCCTCGGACGGGTCGATCCTCGACCCCCGCGGGGCGTGCCGGTCGAGCGCCTCGAGGAACGAGCGCGACCAGCGCGCCACGTCGTTGTCGCGGACCCGCTTCCGGAGCGCACGCATGCGCGTCGAGCGCTCCCGGCGCGGCATCTCGATCGCGCGCTGGATCGAGTCCTTCAGCGCGCCGATGTCGTGCGGGTTGACGATCACCGCCTGCTTCAGCTCGTCCGCGGCTCCGGCGAACTCGGACAGGATCAGCACGCCGTCGTTGTCGAACCGGGCCGCGACGTACTCCTTCGCGACGAGGTTCATGCCGTCGCGCAGGGCCGTGACGAGCATGATGTCGGCGGCGAGGTACAGCGCCACCATCTCCTCGCGCGGGTACCCGTGGTGCAGGTACGCGATCGGCTGGTGTCCGATCACGCCGAGGTCGCCGTTGATCCGGCCGACGGTCAGCTCGATCTCGTCGCGGAGCGCCGCGTAGGTGTCGACCCGTTCGCGGCTCGGGCTCGCGACCTGCACGAGCGTGGCGTCCTCGACCTTCACCCGGCCGTCCTCGACGAGCTCGCCGAACGCCTTGATCCGGTGCCGGATGCCCTTCGTGTAGTCCAGTCGGTCGACGCCGAGCAGCACGGTCGTCGGGTTGCCGAGGCTCTCGCGGATCTCCCGCGCACGTTCCTGCACCTCGGGCCGGTGTGCGATCGCCTCGAAGCTCTCGGCGTCGATGGAGATCGGGAAGTGGCGCGCCTCGACGTGCCGCACGGTGATGCCCTTGCGGCTCCGCGGGGCGGCCGGGTCGTCCACCGGGACGTCGATCGTCGAGCCCTTGGTCGTGTAGCCCTTGATGTGCCGGACGGCCCGGAGGAAGTCGCTCGCGTCGTCCTGCCGCTGGAAGCCGATGACGTCGGCGCCGAGCAGCCCGTCGAGGATCTGCGCGCGCCACGGCAGCTGTGCGTAGATGCCGACGGGCGGGAACGGGATGTGGTTGAAGAACCCGATGGTCAGGTCGGGGCGGCGTTCGCGGAGCATCGCGGGCAGGAGCTGCAGCTGGTAGTCCTGCACCCACACGATGCCGTCCTGCTCGACGATCTCGGCGATCTGGTCGGCGAAGCGGGCGTTGACGCGCTTGTACGCGTTCCACCAGTCGCGGTGGTAGCTCGGGTGCTCGATGACGTCGTGGTACAGCGGCCACAGCGTGTCGTTGCTGAAGCCCTCGTAGTACTCCTCGACGTCCTCGCTGCTGAGCGGCACCGGGACGATGTGGATGCCCTCGTTGTCGAACGGAGCCACCTCGACGTCCGGCTGGCCGACCCAGCCCACCCAGGCGCCGTCGTTGGCGCGCATGACCGGCTCGAGCGCCGTCACCAGCCCGCCGGGCGAGTGCCGCCAGCCCTCGTTGCCGTCCGCGTCGACGACGCGGTCCACGGGGAGGCGGTTCGAGGCGACGACGAAGGCGTAGCGGTCCGGGTCGGTGTCTGCTGCCATGGGGTGGTGGTGTCTCCGTTCCCCCCGGCTGGTGCGCCGGGATCGACGCCGACGGTACCAGCGGAGGGCCACCGGGCTCTCGGTCCGTCGTCACTAGGCTCGTCGGCATGGTCATGACACGGGCGTGGCGGGACGGCACCGCGGTGGAGCGGGACTTCCCCGTCGAACGGGTGTCCGACCTGCTCGACCGCGACGACGGCACCTTCGTGTGGGTCGACCACGTGGACCCGACGCCCGCCGAGCTCGGCCAGGTCGAGGACGAGCTGGGCGTGCACGCGCTCGCGGTCGAGGACGCCCTCGAGCGGAGGCAGCGTCCCAAGCTCGACCGCTACCGCGACAGCCTGTTCCTGGTGGTCTACGACGTCGACGGCCTCGACGCCGAGGGCGACCTCGTGACCCACGAGGTGAAGGCCTTCGTCACGCGGCACGCACTCGTCACCATCCACGGTCCCGACGTCGACCTACGCTCCGTCGAGCGGCGCCTCGACGCGAACACCGACCTGTCCGACCGCGGGGTGCCGTGGCTCGTGTGGGCGCTCCTCGACGCCGTGGTCGACCACGCCACGTCGGCGGTCGAGGACATCGAGGCGCGCATCGACGACCTCGAGGACGACCTCTTCGAGCACGGCAACCCGCGCGAGCAGCAGATCCAGCGCCGGTCCTTCCGGCTCCGGAAGGCCCTCGGGGTGCTGCGTCGTCAGGTCGTGCCGACGCGGGACAGCGTCGGGGCCCTGCTGCACGGTGACGCCGAGACGATCGTCGACGGCATCCGTCCGTACGTCCGGGACGTCGAGGACCACCTGGTGACGATCGCGGACTCGGTCGAGCAGCTCCGCGACTCGGTGTCGAGCGTCCTCGACACGAACCTGAACCTGGCGTCGAACCGGCAGAACACCGTGATGAAGAAGGTGACGAGCTGGGCGGCCATCATCGCGATCCCGACCGCCATCACGGGCTTCTTCGGGCAGAACGTGACGTTCCCGGGCGAGGGGCACTGGAGCGGACTCGCCGCGTCGGTGTCGCTCATCGTCGCGACGTCCCTCGTGCTCTACCGCGTGTTCAAGAGCAAGGACTGGCTGTAGCGGACGGACGCCCGCTCCGCGTCAGAGCTGCAGGGCCAGCACGCCCGCGACGACGGTGAGGGGCGCGACGACGCACCCGAGCGCCATGTAGCGACCCCACGACAGGTGCACGCCCTCGGCCGACAGCCGCGCGTGCCACAGCAGCGTCGCGAGCGACGCCCACGGCGTGATCAGGCAGCCCGCGTTCACGCCGACCAGGAGCGCGGCGTACCGCAGGGCCTCGTGCCCGGCGGCCGGCTCGAGCACCAGGTAGGCGGGCAGGTTGTCGATCGCGTTCGCCGCGACACCGCCGGCGCCGCCGAGCAGCAGGAGCGACCCGGTGTCGGTCCCACCGGAGACCGCCTGCACGATCGGGTCGGTCAGGCCCGTGGCGTGCAGGGTCTCGACGACGACGAACAGCCCGGCCGCGAAGACCAGCGTCGACCAGGGCACGCGGGACGGCCGGAGCTCGGACGGCGCGCGGAAGGCGGCGACCAGGACGAGCAGCGCCGCCGCGACGAGCGCCGCGACCCACACCGTCACGCCGGCGGTCAGCGCGACCACGAGCAGGACGAGCACGACCGACGCCGCCCAGAAGAACAGCGGGTCGCGCGGCCGTCGGACGTCGACCGGCGTGTACCGGCCGAAGAGCTTCCCGCGGAACACCACGAGGAGCACCGCGCACGGCACGACGACCCCGGCGAGCGCCGCCCACACCATGAGGCCCGCGAAGGGGATCGGACCGTCGAGGCCGATCCCGTCGACGGCGAGCAGGTTCGTCAGGTTCGACACCGGCAGCAGGAGCGACGCCGTGTTCGCGAGCCAGACGGTCGTGAGCGCGAAGGGCATCGGCGGGAGCCCGACCCGACGGGCGAGCGTGATGACGATCGGGGTGAGGAGCACCGCCGTCGTGTCGATGCTCAGGAACACCGTGCAGACCACGGCCAGCACCACCACCGCGGCCCAGAGCCCGATCGTGCGCCCGCCGCCGACCCGTGCTGCCAGGTCGGCGAGCCGGTCGAAGACGCCGGCGTCGGCCGCGAGCTCGGACACGATGGTCAGTCCGAGCACGAACGCGAGCACCGGGACGACCCGGTCGGCCAGCACGCCGAGGTCCGACAGGGGCAGCAGGCCGAGCGCGACGCACACGGCGCCGACGACGAGCAGGACTCCCCCGATGACGGCCTGACGCACGGTGACTCCTCGCTCTGCACACCGGCAGGGCGACCGGCGGCGCTCCAATGTAGCGGCCGGTAGCGTGGCGGGGACGACCAGGAGGAGGAACCCGTGCGGAAGTTCATGTTCAGCGGTGCGGTGTGGAGTTCGATCATCAGCGGCTACAGCGTCGTGCAGACCACCAGGCAGGGGCCGCGCGACTGGCGCCTGGCCCTCACGTGGATCGCGTGGCTCGCGACGACGATCGTCGCGCTCGGCACGGTCGTCGAGGACGACCGCGCGGTGAAGGCGCGCCAGCGCTAGGACGCTCGTCTCGGTCTCGGACGCGACCGGGAGACGGACGGGAGGCGCGGTACCGGCTGGTACCGCGCCTCCCGTCCGTCGTGTGGAGGCGTCGCGGACCGCCGTGTCAGCGCTCCGGCGGGACGTCCTCCGGGCGGATGCCGGACGTCTGGATCGGGCCGGTGAAGAGCGCGGTGCGTTCGTCGCCCTCGCGGAAGAGCGCCGCGTCCTGCTCCTCGGTGCGGGGGCGGCGCTCGCCGACCCGCTCGGTGCCCTGCGTGACCTGCACCCGCTGACGGGGCAGCGCGTCCGGGTGCTCGCGCTGCACCCACTCGACCATCTCCTCGCGGACGTAGCAGCGCAGGTCGAACAGGCCACCGGCGTCCGGTGCGGAGACCAGGATGCGGACCCGCACGAGTCCGCTCACCGCGTCGGTGACCTGGAGGACCTTGGTGCGGCCGTCCCAGATCGTCGACGTGGACAGGATGCGGTCGAGCTCCTCGCGCATCTCGGTCGGGCTGATCCGCCAGTCGAGGTCGAACTCGACGGCACCGAGGAGCTCGCTGCCGGTGCGGGTCCAGTTCTCGAACGGCGTGGACGTGAAGTAGGTCGACGGGAGCACGAACCGGCGGTCGTCCCAGAGGTGCACGACGACGTAGGTCAGGGTGATCTCCTCGATGCGCCCCCACTGCTGCTCGACCACGACGACGTCGTCGACGCGGATCGACCCGGAGAACGCGAGCTGCATCCCGGCGAAGACGTTGCCGAGCGTTGACTGCGCGGCGAGGCCGGCGACGACGGAGATGAGCCCGGCAGACGCCAGGACGCTCGCCCCGGCTGCCTCGACCCCGGGGAAGGTGAGCAGGATGGCGCCGACGGCGATGATGACGAGGACGGCGACCGTGAGCCGGCGGATGATCAGGACCTGGGTGCGGATGCGTCGGGCGACCCGGTTGTCCGGGACGTCCACGCGGTAGCGGTGCAGGCCGAGGTCCTCGAGGAAGATCGCGATCTGGCAGGCGAGCCAGCACCCGACCGCGATCGTGACGATGAGGAACGCGTGCGAGACCTCGTCACGCCACGGGTACGCGTCGGGGTCGCGCGGGATGCTCGACGTGAACGCCGTCCAGAGCAGGGCGGTGAGCAGGAGCGAGCGCGCCGGGTGCTTCGTCCGTCGGGACAGCACCGCGGCCCAGCGTTCCCGGCGCGCGATCGTCCGGAGCACCAGGTGCAGGACGAGTGCGGCGGCGGCGGTCACGAGCAGGGCGATCCCGATCGCGACGAGGAGTCGGAGGAGGGTGTCCATCCGTCCATGCTGTCGGACCGGCCCCGCTGCGCGTTCAGCGTCGGCGGACCTGTGGTGTCGTTCAGGGAGCGGTTCCGTTCCACCCCGGGCCGTTCGCGCATGTAGGTTGGCGCGCATGACAGCGCAGAACGACACGGGTGTTGCGAAGCCCGCGAACGACTTCTCGCACGAGCAGGAGGGCTACCAGCACGGTCTGAAGCCCCGGCAACTGCAGATGATCGCGATCGGCGGGGCCATCGGCACCGGGCTCTTCCTCGGCGCGGGTGGACGCCTGAACACCGCGGGTCCGGCGCTCGCGGTCACCTACCTGATCGCCGGCGTCTTCGCGTTCTTCATCCTCCGCGCCCTCGGCGAACTCGTGCTGCACCGCCCGTCCTCCGGGTCGTTCATCTCGTACGCCCGCGAGTTCTACGGTGAGAAGTTCGCCTACGCCGCCGGCTGGATGTACTTCCTGAACTGGGCGATGACCTCGATCGTCGACACGACCGCCGTCGCCCTGTACCTCCACTACTGGAGCGCGTTCACCGCCGCACCGCAGTGGCTCCTCGCGCTCATCGCCCTGGTCGTCGTGCTCGCCGCCAACATGGTGGCCGTCAAGGTGTTCGGCGAGCTCGAGTTCTGGTTCGCGCTCATCAAGGTCGCCGCGCTCGTCGCGTTCCTCGTGATCGCGCTCGTCTGGTTGGTCTTCGCCTTCCCGGTGGAGACCGGTGGCGAGGCGGTCCGCACGGGCTTCTCGATCTGGGCCGACAACGGCGGACTCATCCCGAACGGTGTGCTGCCCGCGGTCCTCGTCGTCCAGGGCGTCGTGTTCGCCTACGCCGCGATCGAGCTGGTCGGCACCGCGTCCGGCGAGACCCAGGACACCGAGAAGGTCATCCCCCGCGCCATCAACTCCGTCGTCTTCCGCATCGCGGTCTTCTACGTCGGGTCGGTCGTCCTGCTCTCCCTGCTCCTGCCGTACACGTCGTATAAGGACGGACAGAGCCCGTTCGTGACCTTCTTCTCGTCGCTCGGCAACCCGCAGGTCGGCGTCGTCGCCGGGTCGATCATGAACTTCGTCGTGCTGACCGCGGCGCTCTCGTCGCTGAACGCGGGCCTGTACTCGACCGGTCGCGCACTGCACTCGATGGGCATGAACGGCTCCGCGCCGAAGTGGACGACGAAGATGTCGAAGGGCGGCGTGCCGTACGCCGGCATCCTGCTCACCGCGGCCTTCACCGTCGCGGGCGTCGCGCTGAACTACTTCGTGCCGGCACAGGCGTTCGAGATCGCGCTGAACGTCGCGAGCCTCGGCATCATCACCGCCTGGGGCACGATCATCCTCTGCCAGATGAAGCTGCGGCAGTGGGCGAAGCAGGGACTCGCGAAGGAGCCGTCGTTCAAGCTCCCGGGCGCCCCGGTGACCTCGTGGCTGACGCTCGCGTTCCTGGCGTCGGTGATCGTGCTCATGGCGATCGACTACCCCGTCGGCACGTACACGATCGCGTCGCTCGTGGTCATCATCCCGCTGCTGGTCGTCGGCTGGTTCCTGCAGCGCGACCGCATCCTCCGCATCGCAGCGCTGCGTGAGGGCGTGACCGGACCGTTCCCGATCGGCGTCCGCGACCCGGCGAACCAGGTCCGCCGCGACGGACACGACGGCACCGGCGAGGGCAGCAACCGCAGCTGATCGCGCCTTCCGGACAGGGTCCGGTGCGCGCCGGTACGATCGGCGCGTGCCGGACCCTTCTGTCTCCCCCACGCTCGACCTCCAGCTGACCTGGCGTGGGACGTTCGGCAGGATCCGTGTCTACGACGACACCGTCCGTGCGGAGACGAGCTTCGAGCGCGACGGGCTGACCCAGGTCCCGACCGAACGGGTCACCGGCTGGCGCATCGAGCCGTGCGACTTCGACGCCGTGTGCGTGGAGTTCGTGTGCGCGGACGAGACCTTCCGCGTGCTGCTCGACACCGGTGACGAGCGGGTGGCCCGGCTCGGGCTCGAGCGGGCGCTCGGGGCGCCGCTGCCGCCGGCCTCCTGAGTCGGGATCGGTGCTCGGCGTCTGCGACGCAAGCGCCGGCATCGGCATCGGCATCGGCATCGGCGCGAGACGA
>NZ_RBLU01000052.1 GCF_003989515.1 Curtobacterium sp. HSID17257 | reverse complement strand
CAGACCGGGACGGAGCGGCCGCTCGGCCACGCGGACGCCCTCGGGGTCGCGCTCGCACTGCAGCGCCCGTCGCGAGAGGTCGTCGTCGTGTCCGAGGCCGACGACCCGATGCGACGGACCGCCCTCGCTGCCCGCCGACCGGGGACCGTCGTGGCGACGGTGACCCCGGAGCAGGCGCTGGCGTGGGCCGGTGCCGGGTTCTCCCTGTTCGCGGGGCGGGACGGCTCGGCGCCGGTCGCGTACGTCTGCCACGACCACGTCTGCGCGCTGCCGGCCCGGAGCGACGCCGCTCTCGCCGAACAGCTGCGCTGACGGCTGCCCCCGCCGGACCGCTATCCTGGAATGCTCATGTCTGCCACGCCCGTCATCACGTACCCGCCCGAACTGCCGGTGTCGCAGCGGCGGGACGACATCGCCGCCGCGATCCGTGACCACCAGGTCGTCATCGTCGCCGGCGCCACCGGTTCGGGCAAGACGACGCAGCTGCCGAAGATCTGCCTCGAACTCGGCCGCGAGTCCATCGGGCACACCCAGCCCCGTCGGATCGCCGCCCGCACGATCGCCGAGCGCGTGTCCGAGGAGCTCGGCGGCGAACTCGGTGACCTCGTCGGCTACCAGGTGCGCTTCACCGACAAGGTGTCGAGCAACACCCGGATCAAGCTCATGACCGACGGGATCCTGCTCAACGAGATCCACTTCGACCGTGACCTGAAGCGCTACGACACGATCATCATCGACGAGGCGCACGAACGCTCCCTGACGATCGACTTCCTGCTCGGGTACCTCAAGCGGCTGCTGCCCCGGCGACCCGACCTCAAGGTGATCATCACGAGTGCGACGATCGACCCGGAGTCGTTCTCGCAGCACTTCGGCGGCGCCCCGATCATCGAGGTGTCCGGCCGCACCTACCCGGTCGAGATCCGCTACCGCCCGCTCGTCGCCGACGACGCCG
Organism: Curtobacterium sp. HSID17257; assembly: GCF_003989515.1. GTDB lineage: Bacteria > Actinomycetota > Actinomycetes > Actinomycetales > Microbacteriaceae > Curtobacterium. The sequence goes on along the minus strand of NZ_RBLU01000052.1, from coordinate 20,537 downwards.
CCGATGCGGACGACGGCGACGACACCGACCCGCGGACCGACGACAGCGGCAGCCGCGGCGGTGGGAGCGCAGACGACCGCGACGTGCTCCAGGGCATCACCGACGCACTCGACGAGCTGGCGCGCGAGGACCCGGGCGATGTGCTCGTGTTCCTGTCCGGCGAGAACGAGATCCGCGACGCGCAGGAGGCGATCGAAGGCAAGCGCTACCCGGGCACCGAGGTCCTGCCGCTCTACGGCCGACTGTCCGCCGCCGACCAGCACCGCGTGTTCGAGCGTCGGACCACCCCGGGCATCAGACGGCGCGTCGTCCTCGCCACCAACGTGGCGGAGACCTCCCTGACCGTTCCGGGCATCAAGTACGTGGTCGACACCGGCACCGCCCGCATCTCGCGGTACTCCCCGCGGGCGAAGGTGCAGCGGCTGCCGATCGAGGCGATCAGCCAGGCGAGCGCGAACCAGCGATCCGGGCGTGCGGGTCGCACGAGCGCGGGCATCGCGGTCCGCCTCTACTCGGAGGACGACTTCGCGCGCCGCCCGGAGTTCACCGATCCCGAGATCCTCCGCACGAACCTCGCCGCGGTCATCCTGCAGATGATCTCCCTCGGCTTCGGCGACATCGAACGGTTCCCGTTCCTGCAGCCGCCGGACTCCCGGGGCGTGAAGGACGGCCTCGACCTGCTGCGGGAGCTCCGCGCGGTCGACGCCGACGGCCGGATCACGAAGCCGGGTCGACAGCTCACACGGCTGCCGATCGACCCGAGGCTCGGCCGGATGGTGCTCGAGGCCGGCCGTCAGGGCGTCGGGCGCGAGGTCATCGCGATCGTCAGCGCCCTGAGCATCCAGGACCCGCGCGAACGACCGCTCGAGAAGCGTGCTCATGCCGACCAGCTGCACGCCCGGTTCGCCGATCCGACGAGCGACTTCCTCACCCTGCTCAACCTCTGGAACCACATCGAGGACAAGCAGGAGGAGCTGTCGTCGAGTGCGTTCCGCCGCCTGTGCAAGGCCGAGTTCCTGAACTACCTGCGCATCCGCGAGTGGCAGGACCTGTACCGGCAGCTGTCCCGCGCCGCGAAGCAGGTCGACGTCCGCGTCGGGCAGTCGCGCTCCGAGGACGGCGACGCCGTGCACCGGTCCCTGCTCGCCGGGCTCCTGAGCCAGATCGGTCTGCGCGACAAGGAGAAGCGCGACTACCTCGGTGCGCGCAACGTCCGGTTCGTGGTGTTCCCGGGCAGCGTCCTGGCGAAGAAGCAGCCCGACGCGGTGATGGCCGCCGAACTCGTGGAGACGAGCCGGCTCTTCGCCCGCACCGTCGGCCGGATCGACCCGGCGTGGGTCGAGCCGCTCGCCGGTGACCTGCTCAAGCGCACCTACGGCGAGCCGCACTGGGAGAAGAAGCAGGGCGCGGTCGTGGCGTACGAGCGCGTGACGCTGTTCGGTGTCCCGATCGTGCAGCGCCGCCGCGTGCAGTACGGGCGCGTCGACCCCGAGCACTCGCGCGAGCTGTTCATCCGGCACGCCCTGGTCGAGGGCGAGTGGGACGCGCAGCAGGCCTTCGACCGGGCGAACCGGAAGCTCCGCCGCGAGCTCGAGCAGCTCGAGGAGCGCACCCGCCGTCGCGACATCCTGTTCGACGACGAGCGTGTGTACGAGTTCTACGACGCCCGGATCCCCGCGGACGTCGCCACCACGCGCGACTTCGAGGGGTGGTGGCGGACCACCCGTCGCGAGCAGCCGGACCTGCTCACGATGCGCCGGCAGGACCTGCTCGACGAGGACGCCGCCGAGGCAGCCCAGGACGAGCAGGAGTACCCGACGCAGTGGCGCTCCGGCGACCAGCGCCTGGCGATCAAGTACCGCTTCGAACCGGGTGCGCAGGACGACGGCGTCAGCGTGCAGGTGCCGCTCGCGCTGCTCCCCCGCATGCGTGAGGAGGGCTTCGACTGGCAGGTCCGCGGTCTGCGGAAGGAGCTCGTCACCGCCCTCATCAAGTCACTGCCGAAGCAGATCCGGAAGAACGTCGTCCCGGCCGCGGACTGGGCCGAGAAGATCGTCGCCGAACTGCCCGACGACGCTCCGACCGAGCCGACCGAGTCGTTCCGTGCGACCCTCGCCGCAGCGATCCAGCGGATGACGTACGTGCCCGTGACCGAGACCGACTTCGACCTCTCCCGGGTGCCCGCGCACCTGCTGCCCACCTGGGCGGTGGTCGACGAGCGCGGCCGTCGGGTCGAGTCCGGCAAGGACCTCGCGGCCCTGCAGACGAAGCTGAAGGACCGGACCCAGCAGAGCGTCGCCTCCGCCACGGCGAAGGCGGCGGCACGGCCGGGAGGCGCGGCGCGCGTCGCCGGGGCGTCCTCCGGCACGCAGGTGGAACGGTCCGGCCTCACCACCTGGCCGTCCGACGACCTGCCGCAGGTCCTCGACACGAAGCAGGCCGGGGGCGTGATCCGGGCGTACCCGTCCCTGGTCGAGGAGGGCGAGGGCCCGAAGGCCACCGTCGGCGTCCGGCTCCTGGCGACCCCCGGCGACCGCGCGGTGAGCATGCCGGCCGGCGTCCGTCGGCTCGTCATGCACGCCGTGCCCTCGCCGGTGTCGTACGTGCAGTCGCACCTCACCGCGCAGGAGAAGCTCGCGTTGGCCGCCAGCCCGTACCCGTCGACCGCAGCGCTGTTCGACGACGTGCTGGCCGCCGTCGTGGACGCCGGGATCCGACGCGCGCACCCCGACGGGCTGGTCTTCACGAAGGCCGACTTCGAGGCGGTCCGCGATGCGGTCTCCGCCACCGTCGTCGACACGATGTTCACCGCCGTGTCCGAGGTCGCCGCCGTACTCACGGCGCAGCGGGCTGCCGACAAGGCGATGAAGCAGGCGAACTCGATGGCGCTGCTGCCCGCGCTCACCGACATGCGACAGCAGGTGGAGCGCCTGGTCTTCCCGGGTTTCGTCGCCGTCGCCGGGCTCGACCGACTGCGCCGCATCCGGGTGTACCTGCAGGGGGTCGACGCCCGCGTGCAGAAGCTGTTGCAGAACCCGGGGCGCGATGCGACGTGGATGCGCGAGGTCGCCGTTGCGACCGACCGCTACACGGACGCCGGTGGGACCTTCCCGCCGTCGGTCGGGGCGCACCCCGAGCTCGTGCACGCCAGGTGGATGCTCGAGGAGTTCCGTCTGAGCCTGTTCGCCCAGGAGCTCGGGACCGCCGAGACGGTGTCGTTGCAGCGGATCACGAAGACCCTGACCGCCGCTCGCTGACGCGGCTCAGCCGAGGTCGGCGGCTCCGGTGGCTCCGGTGGCCGGATCCTCCTCGACGGAGGGGCCCTCAACCGCCAGCCCCTCGACGACGGTGACGTTCGGCAGCGCTGCCAGGGTGCGTCCGGGCAGGAACACCTTCGCCCCGCGGAGCCCTGCGCCGACGACGACCTCGGGAGCCTCGAGCACCCGGGCGTCGACGTACACCGGCCAGTCCGCGGGCAGCCCGATCGGGGTGATCCCGCCGTACTCCATCCCGGTCAGCTCGACCGCCTGGTCCATCGGCGCGAAGCTGGCCTTGCGGACGTCGAGCAGCTTCTTGACGACCCGGTTCACGTCGAGCTTCGTCGACGCGAGCACCACGCACGCCGCGTACCGGACCTCGTCGCCGCGCTTCCCCACGACGACGATGCAGTTCGCACCGCCCTCCAGCGGGTACCCGTACGCCTCGGAGAACGCCGCGGTGTCGGCGAGGGCCGGGTCGATGGGCGCCGCCTGGATCGTCGACAGCAGGTCACTCGGCAGTGCGACGAGCGCCTGGGCGACGGGGATGGCGAGGAACCCGGTGGCGACGAGGGCAGGGGAACGGTCGAGCGTCGGCATGCCCCGAGCCTAGGGAGGAGCCGGCGGACGGGCGGTCAGGCGCGCTCGTGGATCGACCGCGCTCCCGGCACGGGCGGCGCCGGGTCGTCCGAGGCCTCGGGGTCGTCCGCACGCGCCCACTTCACGGTCCACCGGACCAGCGGCTGCACGCGGTCGCACGCCGCGGTGACGTCGTCGAGCGAGCTCTCCAGCGGCAGGTGCACGAGCGCCGCGTAGTGCTGCATCCGGAGCAGGTCGATCCGCGGGTGGTCGGCGTCGTACCCGCGCGAGGCGGTCCTCAGCGGCGGTCCGGCGTCGAGGGCATGCGCCAGTGAACCGCCGTCCCGTGCACGCGCGTCGGGAGTCCGGGGGACGAGACTGACCGGGTGGACCGACTGCGACCGATCGACCTCGACCAGTGGCCCCGCGCCGAGCACTTCGCGCACTACCGGCGCGAGCCCTGTGCGTGGGAGATGACCGTCGACGTCGACGTCACCTCCTTCGTCGACGCTGCTCGGGCCGCCGGGGCGAAGACGTACCCGTCACAGATCTGGGTGCTCGCGACGGTCGTGAACCGGCACGACGAGTTCCGGATGCAGCTCACCGAGGACGGCCAGCCCGCGGTGTGGGACGTGGTGCACCCGACCTTCACGGTCTTCCACCCCGACACCGAGACCTTCTCGGTGCTCGTCGTCGAGTACGACCCGGACGCACGGGCCTTCCACGACGCCGTGGTCGCCACGACCGAGCGGTACCGCGACGACCACCGCATGTTCCCGCAGGGCACCGGACGCACCGACCTCCTCGACGTCTCGACGCTCCCGCGCACGTCGTTCACCGGCTTCGCACTGCACCTCACCGGTGCCGAGGACCACCTGGCACCCGTGATCACGCTCGGCAGGTACCGGCAGGTGGACGGGCGGACGGTCATGCCGATGGCGCTGCGGATCAACCACGCGGCGGTGGACGGCTTCCACGCGTCGCGCTTCGTCACCGAGGTCGAGGGACTGTTCGCCGATCCGTCCTGGCTCGGCTGACCACCACCGCCGCCCGATCGGTTCCGTCCCCCGGACACACATCCGGTGGGCACCGACCGGGAGCACCGTGGCCGGCATGCACGACGACGAACTCACCGCCCTCGCGGTCTCCCGCGCCCTCGACAACGTCCACGACGGCGGCAAGCCCTTCGCCTGCCTGGTCGTCCGCGACGGCGAGGTCGTGGTCGAGGCCGTCAACCACGTCGCCCAGACCGGCGACCCGACCACGCACGCCGAGATCCGTGCGATCCGGGCCGCCGCCGAGCAGGGCATCACCGACCTGACCGGGTACGAGGTGTTCGTCACCGCGTACCCGTGCCCGATGTGCCTCGGCGCGCTGTACTACGCCCAGCCCGACCGCGTGGTGTTCGCCGCGACGCGGGAGCAGGAGGGCGAGCACTACGAGGACGGCAACCGCCTGATGACGCTCGCCACCTTCTACGACGAGTACGCGAAGCCGGTCGAGGAGCGCGCCCTGCCGTCCGAGCAGGGCCGGGTCGAGGACCCGACGGCCCCGTTCCGCGAGTGGAGCGCCCGCCACCCGTCCTGAGATCCGCGGGCGACCACCGGACGGGAGGACCGTGGCGGGCCTGACCACGATCCTCCCGTCCGGTGGTGGTGCTGATCACCGCCGTGAGCCGGACCTGAAACGTTCCGCATCGACACCGGTGCCGCGACCGACCAGGCTGGGGCCGTGACCGACGACCTTCCCGCCCGCTCGTTCGGATCCGCCGTCGACGCCTACGAACGCGGCCGACCGGGGTACCCGGACGCCGTGGCGGCGACCCTGGTGCCGGACCGGGCGCCGCTCGTGGTGGACGTCGGTGCGGGGACCGGGAAGTTCACCAGGACCATGCTCGGCCGGGCGGACCGGGTCGTGGCGGTGGAACCGGACCCGACCATGCGATCCCGGTTGGCCGACCTGCTGCCGATGGTGGACGCGCTCGACGGCACGGGCGAGGCGATTCCACTGCCGGACGGTGCCGCGGACGTCGTGACGTTCGCGCAGTCCTGGCACTGGGTGGACCGCGACGCCGGCGCCGCCGAGGTCGCGCGGGTCCTGCGCCCGGGCGGGACGCTCGGACTCGTCTGGAACGTCCGCGAGCTGACCCGACCGTGGGCCGCGCGCGTCGGCGCGATCGTGCTCCAGCCCGAGGCCCGCATCGTGCAGCAGGAGCAGGCGCTCGTCGGACCGCCCTTCGGCGCCGGCGTGCACGACACGGTGCGTTGGACCCACGAACAGGACCGCGGCGCGTTCCTCGACATGATCGCCTCGCGGAGCCATCTCATCGTCATGCCCGAGGACGAGCGACGGGCGGTGCTCGACGCCGTCCGGCGGGTGATCGACGCGGACCCCGAGACGGCCGGGCGCGCGACGATCCCCGTCGAGTACGTCGCGCACGTGCACCGGTACGTCCGGCCCTGACGGCCTGGTCCGGAGGAGCCGGCCTCAGCAGGCCGACGTCAGGGAGCCGGCGCGAGCCGGTAGAGCACCTGCGGGCGGCCTCGACGGCCGTACCGGTGCGCGAGGTCGATGGCACCCGTCGCGACGAGGTGGTCGAGGTAGCGCCGAGCGGTGGCGCGTGAGGTGCCGGTGGCTGCGGCGACCTCGTCGGCCGAGCGGGCGACGACCGGGTCGAGGGCCGCGACGACGCGGCCGAGCGTGGTGGCGCTGACGCCCTTCGGCAGAACGCCCTCGGGTGCGCCGACCGAGGCGCCGGGCGGGCCGCCCACGCGCACCGAGCCCGTGGCGAGCAGCCGGTCGACGTCGCCCTGCCCCATCGGGACGTCGCGGTGCGCGTCCTCTCGGGACCGGCGCTCGGCGGCGTAGGCGCGCAGCCGGTCCTGCAGCGCCTCGCGGTCGAACGGCTTGAGCAGGTACCCGACCGGGTGCGCGGCGAGCGCCTGCCGCACGGTGACCTGGTCGCGCGACGAGCTGACGACGAGCACGTCGGTGCGGTCGACGCCGGCGACGTGCATGCGGTGCAGGACCTCGATGCCGCTGATGTCGGGCAGGCGCATGTCGAGGAGCACGAGGTCGACCCCGCGTTCGACCGAGGCCAGCGCGGCCCCGCCGGACGCGACCGCCCCGACGACCGCGAACCCCTCGGTCGCGGCGACCCACCGGGTGTGGAGTGCGCGGGCGCCCGCGTCGTCGTCGACCACGAGCACCCGCAGGGGTGCGGGCCCGGACGCGGTCACGACTCCGCCGCCATCTCGACGTCGAGCCGGGCGCCGCCGAGCGCTGCCGAGCGTCCGACGAGCACCGACCCACCGCGGTCGGTGGCCGTCCGCCGGACGAGTGCCAGGCCGATGCCGCGCCCGAGACCGGTCTCGTCGGGCTTCGACGACCACCCGCGGGTCAGCACGCGGTGCGCGTCGGCCGCGTCGATGCCGGGCCCGTCGTCCTCGACCGTGACCGTGACGCGCCCGTTCCGGGTGCCGACCGTGCAGGCCACGGTGACGGCGCCGGCCTCGGCGGCGTTGCGGCACAGGTTGGCGACGACGAGCAGCACCGCGTCGTCGAGCACGACGTCGTCGGCGACGCGCAGGTCGAGCGTGGCACCGGCCACGGCGAGCTCGGACCGCACCGCCGCGACGGATGCCGTCGCCACCGCACCCCGCCGCGGCGAGCCGACTCCACCGCCGCTCGTCAGTCCGGGCGCGACGGCGTCGATGTAGGCCATCGCGTCCTCTGCGTCCCCCTGCTCGACGAGCCCGCGCACGACGTGCAGACGGGTGCCGAACTCGTGGGCCTGCTCGCGGAGCGCCTCCGTCGTCCTCCGGACCTGCCGGCTCTCGGCGTCCACCGCGTCGGCCCGGCGCAACCGGCGCGCGATCAGGAGCGACAGGAGCACGCTCGCGAGCGTCGCGGCGACGAGGGCGCCGGTGCTCCACGGCAGCAGGGTGCCGAGGGCCCGCTCCCGGTCGGCCGCGATGGTCGACTCGAGCACGCCGACCGCGACGACGCCGACGACCTCGCCCTCCTCGTCGCGGATCGGCACCTTGGCGCGGAGCGTCGTACCGGAGGGGCCGGTCTCGGTCCCGACGAACCGCTCACCACGGAGCACGGGTGCGATCGTCGTCTCCACGGGCTCGCCGCGTTCCACGGGGTCGGGGTGGGTGATGCGGACGCCCTCGTCGTCGGTGACCACGACGTAGGAGACACCGGAGGCGCCCTCGACGAGCGTCGCGATGGGCTGCAGCGCCGCGGTGGCCGATGCGAGGTCGTCGGCGTCGGCGAGCGCCCCTGGTGCTCCACGGTCGACGGCGGACGACACCGCGTCACGCACCTCGGGCAGGTCGGCCAGGCTCGAGGCGACACCGGACACCTGGTCGACCACGGACGTGCGGATGGCGCGCTCCTGCACCACGGCCGCGACCCCGGTCGTGACACCCGTCGCCGTGAGCACGATGACGCTCGGGAGCGCGAGGACCGCGATCCGCCGCAGCCGCCCGAGACGTGCCCTGGTCACCGTGGCGTCCTCCTCCGGCCGCGACGCCGTGAGCGTCAATGAGCACATCTCCGCCGCCGGCAGCTCGTCCGGTCGGCGGCTGCCATCGTACTTCTCGACCTGCGGCACGACGACGTGCGCAGGAGGGAGCCATCCATGACAGAGCAGTCAGTGCCAGAGCGGTCAGCGCCCGAGCAGTCGACGACCGGGACAGCGGACGGGCCGCGTGCCCGGCGTCCCGTCGCCCGCGTGGTCGGTGCGACCGTCGCCGCGGTGTCCATCGCGGTCGCCGCCTTCGGGTCCGTCACGTCGGCAGCGGCAGGCGGCGACCCGACCCGGTCCGTCACCCTCGTCGCACCCGCGGCTGCCGGTGGCGGCTGGGACGGCGTCGCGCGGTCGATGCAGCAGGCCCAGCGCGCGAACGGCATCGTCAACTCCGTCCAGGTCGTCAACATGCCGGGCGCGGGCGGCACCATCGCCCTCGGCAACGTCGCGCGGCTCGCGGGGCAGACCGACACGCTGCTCGTCGGCGGGACCGGGCTGCTCGCGGCCGAGATCCAGTTCGGGTCCGCCGTCACCCACGACGACATCACGCCGCTCGCGGTCACGGTCGAGGAGTACGACGTGATCGTCGTCCCCGCTGACTCGCCGTACGAGACGCTCGACGACCTGGTGTCGGCATGGCGCGAGCGTCCCGGCTCGGTGCCGTGGACAGGCGGCGGTTCGTTCGACCAGCTCGTCGTCACCGACCTCGCCGTGTCGGCCGGGATCGACCCGAAGGACACGAACTACATCCCGTCGGACGGCGGTGGCGAGGCGATCCAGGCGCTCCTCAACGGCACGGCCGCTGCGGCCTCGGGCGGGTACCCGGACAACATCGACCAGATCGAGTCCGGTCGGCTGCGTGCCCTCGCGCTCGTCGCGGCGGAGCCGGTCGAGGGCATCGACATCCCCACGGCGGTCGAGCAGGGGCACGACGTCACGCTGACGAACTGGCGCGAGATCGCCGCGCCGGGCGGCCTCGACGACGAGCAGCGGGCGCAGCTCACCGACATCGTGCTCGACACCCTCGACACCCCGGAGTGGGCGGACGCGATGGAGCGGTACCACTGGACCGAGCGGATCATCACCGGCGACGACCTCGACGCGTTCATCGACGAGGAACGCGAACGCATCACCGCGCTGTACGAGGAGCTGGGCCGATGAGCCGTCCGAGCAACCCCACGTCGTCGTCCGCGGTCGTCGGGCAGCGGCTCACGTTCCGGGCCGACCCGGGCCGTGTCGCCGCGGTGGCGAAGGAGCTGACCACCCCGGCGCTCTTCACCGCCTTCGCGGTCTACCTCGTCGTCGGCATCGTCACCATGGAGGTCCCCGCCGGCACCGCGTTCCCCGGGCCGGCGGTGTTCCCCGGGCTCGTCGCCGCGGCACTCCTGCTGCTCGCCGCGCTGCTGGTCGTGCGGTCCGTCCGGGCTGCACGGGGGCGTCGCGCCGGGACGGACGACGCCCCGCTGGAGCCCGCCACCGACACCACGGACGGAACCAGTACGGAGACCGCACGCTCGGTCCGCGTCGACTGGCGCTCCCTGGCCTGGGTGGTCCTGTCCTTCGCCGCCTTCGCGCTGCTGCTCGGCGTGCTCGGGTGGATCGTCGGCGCCGGGCTGCTGTTCCTCGGCGTCGCGAAGGGGCTCGGCGCCCCGGGGTGGCTGCGTCCGCTCGTCGTCGGGCTGACGGTGAGCGCGATCAGCTACATCGCCTTCGACATGCTGCTCGACCTGTCGCTGCCCTCGGGCATCGTCGGATGGGAGTTCTGACGTGGACGTGCTCGGTCTCCTCGGCGACGGCTTCGCCGGTGCCCTGACCCCCGCCAACCTGCTCTGGGTCGTCGTCGGCTGCCTGCTCGGCACCGCCGTCGGCGTCCTCCCCGGCCTCGGCTCGTCGATGGCGGTGGCGCTGCTGCTGCCCGTGACGTTCTCGCTCGACCCGACAGCGGCGTTCATCATGTTCGCCGGCGTCTACTTCGGCGGACTCTTCGGCGACTCGACGATGGGCATCCTGATGAACACGCCGGGCCAGGCCTCGGCGATCGCCTCGACGTTCGAGGGCCACAAGATGGCGCTGAACGGACGAGCCGCACAGGCACTCGCGACGGCCGCGATCGGCGCGTTCGTCGGCGGCATGATCGCGTCGGTCCTGGTCGTGTTCCTCGCACCGGCACTCGCGTCGTTCTCGTCGAGCTTCGGACCGGCGGAGTTCTTCGCCCTCGCACTGTTCGCCTTCGTCACGACGTCGTCGGTCGTCACCGACGACGCGCTGAAGGGCCTCGGGTCGCTCTGCCTCGGGCTCGGCATCGCGGTGATCGGCGTCGACGGCATCTCGGGTGCACCGCGCTTCACCATGGGTGTCCCGGAGCTGTTCGACGGCATCTCGCTCGTCACGGTGACGGTCGCGGTCCTGGCGCTCGGCGAGGTCATCTACGTCGCCTGCCTGGCACGGCACCTGAAGGACGGCCGGATGGTGCAGGCGACCGGCCGCCCGTGGCTGTCGAAGCGGGAACTCCGGGAGGCCGCACCGGCGTGGCTGCGCGGCACCGCCATCGGCCTGCCCTTCGGCGTCGTGCCCGCCGGCGGGTCCGAGATCCCGACCTTCCTGGCGTTCGGGCTCGAGAAGCGCCTGGACGCCCGTCGGAAGGACCCGCAGTTCGGCAAGGGTGCGATCCGCGGTCTGGCGGCGCCCGAGGCCGCGGGCAACTCGACGACCGGCATGGCGATGGGCGCGCTGCTGTCCCTCGGCCTGCCGGTGTCGGCGACGGCCGCGATCATGCTCGCCGCGTTCCGCCAGTACGGCCTGCAGCCGGGCCCGCTGCTGTTCGACCGCTCCCCCGACCTGGTCTGGGCGCTGCTGGCGTCGTTCTTCATCGCGATGGTGGTGCTGCTCGTCATCAACCTGCCGTTCGCCATGCTGTGGGCGAAGCTGCTGCGCATCCCGCGGGCGTACCTGTACTCGGGCATCGCGGTCTTCTGCGGCCTCGGGATCTACGCGACGAGCGGTTCGGTGTTCGACCTGCTCATGCTGCTCGGCATCGGCCTCGTCGGGTTCCTCATGCGGGCGCTCGACATCCCGCTCGCGCCGCTCATCATCGGCATGGTGCTCGGTCCGCTCGCCGAGACGAGCCTGCGGGACGCCGCGCTGAGCGCCGACGGGGACTTCTCGGTCCTGGTGGCCGGGCCGATCCCGATCGTGCTGTACGCCGTGCTGGCGGTCGTGATCGCGGCCACCGTGACCAGCCGCGTCCGGGCGCGCCGGGCGGCGCGTCGCGAGCTGGTCGACGCGTAGCCGCGCCCCGACGGCGCCGGCAACCGGACGCGGTGGCGGTCGGACCACACCGTGTCGGACGGGAGGCGCGTGGCGGCCGCGCACCGTGCCTCCCGTCCGTCACCGCGCCGGACGGGAGGCGCGGGACCGTCCGGCACCGTGCCTCCCGTCCGCCGGGCGGCGCGCGCTACGCTCGTCCCGATGCGCGCGACCGTGCGGGACGTGGCGGCCCTCGCCGGGGTCTCCCCGAAGACCGTCTCCAACGTGGTGAACGGCGGCGTGCCCGTGCGGCCCCAGACCCGGGAGCGCGTCGAGCGCGCGGTCGTCGAGCTCGGCTACGTGCCGAACCTGTCCGCCCGCGGACTGCGGAACGGCCGTTCCGGTGCGATCGCCCTGACGCTGCCCGAGCTCGGCAGCGCGTACTCGGCGGAGCTGGCGCAGTGGTTCGTCGAGCTCGCCCGCGAGCGCGGCTGGACGGTGCAGCTCGACCAGACCGGACACGACCCGGGCCGCGAGCGCGAACTCGTCTCCCGGGCTCGGGCGCACCTCGTGGACGGCCTCGTCCTCAACCCGGTGTCGCTCAGCGCCAGCGTCCTGGCCGAGACCGAGGGGCTCCCGCCGACCGTCGTCATCGGCGAGGTCGAGCCCGAGCACGTCGACCAGGTGCACGTGGACAGCCGGCTCGCCGCGCGGGAGGTCACGCGGCACCTGCTCGACCGCGGGCACCGTCGGATCGCCCTCGTCGGCGCAGCGCGTCCGACGGACGCCACCGCCACGAGCGAGCTGCGCGACCGGGGTCACGCGGACGCGCTCGGTGCGGTCGGCCTCGATGTCGACCCGTCCCTGCGCGTGCCGCTGGCGGCGTGGACGACGAGTGCGGCGGCGACGACGTTCGCCGCGTGGCTCGACGTGAACCCGCTGCCGGACGCGGTGTTCGCCTACACGGACTCGATCGCGTTCGGCGTGCTGCACGTCCTGGCCGCACGGGGTGTCCGCGTCCCGGAGCAGGTCAGCGTCGTGGGGTTCGACGACGTGGACGCGGCCGCCTTCGCGATCCCGGCGCTGACGACGGTGTCGTTCGACCGGCGGGTCTTCGCGACGGCGGCTCTCGACCTGCTCAGCCGGCGGATCGCCGACCCAACTCTGCCGCCGGAGACCGTCGTCGTGCCGCACCGGATCGTCGAGCGCGCGAGCGTCGCCGACCGCTGAGCCGCCAGCCGCCGGGCGGGCGCCGGGCCGCCGCGGTGCTGGACCGTCCTGTCGTGAGGCCCGGGTAGCGTGCGTCGCATGAGCGCCGACGACCCCGCGATGCCCGTGCTGACCGCGACCGTCCTGCAGTCCCCCGATCCCGTGCGCCTCGCGCGGTTCTGGGGTGCGCTGACCGGGTGGACCGTGCACGAGGACGGCCCGACCTGGCTCAGGGTCCGCCCTGCCGACGACGGGGTCGGGCTCTCGGTGCAGTACGACGACGCGTACGAGGCTCCGACCTGGCCCCCGATCCCGGGCACGCAGGGCATGCAGCTGCACCTCGACCTGCAGGTGGAGGACCTCGGCGCCGCGACCGCTCGTGCGCTCGAGCTCGGTGCGACCGAGGCGGCGTTCCAACCGCAGGACGACGTGCGGGTGCTCCTCGATCCCGACGGGCACCCGTTCTGCCTGTTCCTGCCCGGCGCCTGAGCGCTGCGGCGCGGCGCGACGGTGCGAGGTGCCTCTGCACAACGGGAAGCAGCTCGCGCCACGTGATCGCGTGGTTCGACGTGCTTCCGGTTGTGCGAGCGCACACGAGCGCACACGAGCGCACGCGGACCGCACACGAGCGCGCGGCCCGACCTCGGCTCAGCCCGGTGTGCCCGGGCCCGCCGCCGCGTCGAGCACGACCTCGCGGGTCTGCTGCGCGCCGAGGATCCGGAAGTGCCCGCCGACGGGCACCCGCACGTTCGTGGCCCCGGCGAGTTCGCTGCCTCCCGGGATGAGCGTGTCGAACACCCCGTAGACCGAGGTGATCCGCGCGTTCACCGCCAGGTCACGCCCGAGCGCGGCGAGCACGGGGTCCGCCGCTCGGAAGGCCCGAAGGTGCGGCACGGGGGCCAACCGGGCGTAGACCGACCCGCCGAACGGCGTGGAGACCGCGACCATCCGGTCGATCCGCTCCCCCTCGGGCAGCGTCATCGCGTACTTGCCGATGAGACCGCCCTTGCTGTGCGCCACGATCAGCACGTCGCGCAGGTCGCGTTCGTCGAGGTACGCCAGGACCTCGCGCGCCGACTCCGGCACGGGCCGCAGGTTGTGCCGCAGGACGGGCAGCACGTGCACCGGGTGCCCGGCGTCGTGCAGCGCGTCCATCAGCGGCCGCATGAAGTGCCAGGTCTCGTAGACGCCGGGCACGACGACGACGGGTTGGCCGTCACCGGTCCGGTAGTCCTCGGCGGTCGTCGGACCGACGCTCCGGAGTTGCCAGCGGGCCGCGTACCACCAGTCGAGCACGGCCCACCAGGCGCGCCGGAGCAGCGGCACCCGGACGGGAGGTTCGGGGCCCGTCCCGGGGACCGCTCCGGTCCCCGGGACTATCGGCTCGGTCACCGTGCGTCGCCCGTCGTCGCGTCCCCGGTCATCACGTCCTCCGTCGTCTGCACACGTCGGAACTCGTCGACCAGGCGGGCGAACGCAGCCGGCTGGCGGTCCTGCACGTGGTGTCCGCCGGGCAGCTCGACGAAGGCGCCGCGCTGCGCCGAGGCGGCGAGCGCAGCCGCCCAGTCGCGGCGGCCGATGGGGTCCCGGTCACCGCGGACGACCAGCACCGGCTGCGTCAGGGTCGGCACGACCTCCTCGAGCCGGTACCGGAGCATCGGTCGGAGCTCGCGGACGTACTGCCGCATGCTCCGGAGGTAGTCGGTCAGGACGACCCCGTTCATGCGCGGGTCCTCGACGACCGTGTCCCGCCCGAGGTCGAGCGCCTGCTGCAGGAGCGTGCGGCGCGCCGGATCGACGACGGGGCCGATCAGGACGAGCGACGCGACGGCCTGCGGGTGGCGGCGCGCGGCCGCGACCACGACCTGGGTACCCATCGACTGCCCGACGAGCACGAGGTCGCCGGCACCACGGGAACGGACGGCCTCGACCACGAGGGCACCGAGTTCCTCGACCTGCACCGCCCGGCCGACCGGCGGGACCCCGCCGAATCCCGGCAGGTCGACCGCGACGGTGCGGTTGGTCCGTGCGAGGATCCGCTGCGTCCGTGCGAAGGACCGGTGTGACATCCCGATGCCGTGGACGAGGACCACGGTCGGGGCGAGGCCGTCCCGCAGCCGGCCGGCGGGTGCCATCGTCCGGAGCCGCACGGGCAGCCCACCGATCTCGAAGGACTCCACCCTGGCGCGCACGTTGCGAACCTACCCGGCCCTCCGCAGCGCGGGGTCAGCCTCCGCACCGGCGCGCAGCACGCCGTCGGGGCGGACCGGCCCTCGACGTCGCACCGACGGGGCCCTATGCTCCGCAGCATGCGCAAGGTGACCTCGGGGCTGTTCGCATCGGTCGACGGTGTGGTGCAGGACCCGTACAAGTACCAGTACGACTCGTTCGACGCCGAGCTCGGGACCGCCATGACGGCGTGGATGGAGCGCACCGAGACGGTCCTGCTCGGCAAGCAGAGCTACCTGGAGTGGTCCGAGTGGTGGCCGCAGCACGAGGACGACCCCTTCGGCCGGTGGATCAACCCGATCGAGAAGCACGTCGCGTCGACCACCCTCGGCGACGACCTGACGTGGCAGAACGCCCACCGGATCCAGGGTGACGTCGACGACTTCGTCCGCGACCTCAAGGCCGGCGACGGCGGCGACGTCGCGGTCACCGGCAGCGTGACGCTGGTGCGCCACCTGCTGTTCGCCGGGCTCCTCGACGAACTGCAGCTCATGGTGCACCCGGCGATCGCCGGTGCCGGGCGGAAGCTCTTCGAACCGACGGACCCGCCCACGCGTCTGCGCCTGGTGCAGAGCGTGATGACCAGCAAGGGGAACGTGCTGAGCACCTACGCGCCCTTCGACGCCTGACGGGGTCAGGGTGCGCCTCCAGGCCGGACCCGCAGGACCGCTCCATCGGCAGCCGGACGGGCAGGTGGACGGACAGGTGCCGCGACCGGCGTACCCTTCTGGGTGGCCGTCGACCGCACCACCCTGGAGAACACCATGTCCGAGGACACCCGCCCGCACGTCGTCATCGTCGGGGGTGGCTTCGCGGGGATCGCGGCCATGCGGGAGCTCGCCGACGCCGACGTCCGTGTGACGCTCGTCGACCGCCACGTCTACAACATGTTCCAGCCGCTCATGTACCAGGTCGCCACCGGCGGCCTGAACGCGGGCGACGTGACGTACTTCCTGCGGAGCCTCCGGGCGAAGCAGTCGAACGCCGACTTCCGGCACGGGCTGCTGACCGGCATCGACACCGAGCACCGCATCGCCGAGATGTCCGACGGCGAGCACCTGCACTACGACTGGCTGATCCTGGCGAACGGCGTCAACACGAGCTACTTCGGCACGCCCGGTGCGTACGAGTACGCGTACTCGATGTACTCCCGGTCGCAGGCCCTCCGCATCCGCGACGAGCTGTTCACCCGCCTCGAGCAGGCCGCGGCGCAGCAGGGCCCGGACGAGATCCGCGTGGTGATCGTCGGCGGCGGCGCGACCGGCGTGGAGATGGCCGGAGCCCTCGCCGAGCTGCGCGACCAGGCGCTCGTCGGCGCCTACCCGGAGATCGAGCGCGGCAACATCTCGATCACGCTCGTGCACCGCAGCGGTGAGCTGCTCAAGCCGTTCGCCCCGCGCCTCCGCCGGTACGCGGCCAAGGTGCTCCGCAAGCGCGGGGTCGTGCTCCGGCTGGACACCGGCGTCGCCGAGGTCAAGGAGGACGGTGTCGTCACCGCCTCGGGCGAGTTCATCCCCGCGTCGCAGGTCATCTGGGCCACGGGGGTCGCGGCGCACAAGGAGGTCTCGGGCTGGGGCATGCCGCAGACCCACGGCGGCCGCATCCAGGTGAACGACGACCTGAGCGTGAAGGGCGTCGAGCGGATCTTCTCGGCCGGCGACATCGCGGCCCAGGACGACGCCCTCGCCCAGCTCGCCCAGCCCGCGCTGCAGGGCGGCAAGCACGTCGCCCGCCAGGTCAAGCGGCTGCTCGACGGGAAGCCGACGGAGCACTTCAAGTACTTCGACAAGGGCACGATGGCGACCATCGGGACGAACGCCGCGGTGGCGCAGCTGCGCGGTGGCATCACGATGGTCGGTCCCGTGGCGTGGCTGGCGTGGGTGGCGGTGCACATCGCCTCGCTGCTCGGCAACGGCAACCGGCTGTCGACCCTGTCGCACTTCTTCGTCCGCTACCTGTGGTTCATGCGGAAGCGCTCGATCCCCATCGTCGGCGACGTCCGGCCCGTGCGTCCGAACGGCGACCGCGAGCCCGAGCCCTGGCAGATGCAGAAGGCCGAGTAGCGCGGGTCGCGGACGCCGTCGCCGCTCAGCGCGCGGCGGGTCCGAACTCCGGATTGCGCGACTGGTGCGACAACGTCGACGTCGTACGACAGCGGTTCTGTCGTTCCGCCCGCACTGCTCGTGCTCCGCGCGGTTCGTGCGACAACGTCGACGTCGTACGACAGCGGTTCTGTCGTTCCACCCGCACCACGGCATGCGCGGGGGCCGGCCGCCCTCAGCGCGCGGCGACGTGGGCGTACGCCCCCGCGGCGATGTCCTCGAGCAGGGTCGGGCCGGTCGAACGCCGCCGCGGAGTCGGGAACTCGGGAAGCTCGTGACCCTGAAGGTCCACCTGGGCGACGCACTGCGGGCACACGGGATCGACGAACCGGCGGCCACGATCGCCGCGGAGACGGCGGTCACGGTGTTCCACCTGTCCTTCACGCAGTGGATCACGGACGGCGAGGACCGCGACTTCGGGGCGATCGTGCACGAGCGACTGGACGCACTGACCCGGATCGTGCACCCCGGATCTTGAGGGTCCTCTTACCCGGGCAGGGCAAGCTCGTCGTCATCCGTTCGAACGATCCTCGCAGGGAGGAACCGTGGCGACGAACACCCTCGCCCCCGAGCACACCCGCGCGGTCGACCGCAGCACTCCGGTCGGTCGCGGGACCCGTGCTGCCCGGCCGACGCCGCCACCACCGCTGACCCGCCGTGCGCCGGCCCTCGACGGCCTGCGCACCATCGCCATCGCCATGGTGATCCTGTACCACCTGCACGTGCCGCAGTTCGAGGGCGGCTTCGTCGGCGTCACCGTGTTCTTCGCCCTGTCGGGGTTCCTCATCACGACCCTGCTGCTCGGCGAGCACCGGAAGACCGGGCGCATCCGACTCGGGAACTTCTGGCTGAAGCGCCTGCTCCGGCTCTACCCGGCGCTCGTCGCCCTCGTCGTCGTCGGCCTGCTCCTGTGGAACTGGGTGGGCGACTACAAGGGTGCGTCGTTCAGCCCCGGCGAAGCGGCGTTCATCGCGCTGACGTACACGGGCAACCTGTTCCGCTCCTTCTGGGACACGACGCAGGGCGTCTTCGCCCACACGTGGTCACTGTCGATGGAGGAGCAGTTCTACCTGGTCTGGCCACCCGTCCTGGTGCTCCTCTTCGTGGTCCGGTCGCGTCGACGCTGGCTGCTCGCCGGGCTCGGCTCGGTGATCGTGGCATGCTCGGTCGTCGCCGGTCTCGTCTACGCGAAGCCGAACAGCGGCGCGACGCCCGACGTCTACTTCTCCCCCGTCCTCGGGGTCGTCCCGCTGGCGACGGGCTGCCTGCTCGCACTGCTGCTCGACGACGAGCGCGTCCGCACGTGGGCCGCCGGGCTCGCCGGCCACGTCGCGACGTGGGCCGGCATCGTCCTGCTCGCCGGGGTCATGCTCTGGATCGGGGACGACTGGGCCCAGCACGCGTGGACGTTCAGCGTCGTGCTGCCGCTCACCGGTGTCGTCTCCGCCGTGCTCATCGGCGGTCTCGTGTCGGTGCGGTCGCCGCTGTCCGCCGCGCTCGCATGGTCGCCCGTCTCCTGGTTCGGTCGGCGCGTGTCGTACGCCGCGTACCTCTGGCACCCGCTCGTCATCGCGCTCCTCGACCCCTTCGCGGTCGGTCCGTGGGGCCAGGTGCTGATGATCGCGGTCGCCGTCATCGTCGCGGTCGGCGCCGCCTACGCGGTCGAGGTCCCCGTCGAGAAGGCGCAGAAACGCTTCCGCGAAGCCCGTCGGCTCGCCGCCGAGGACCGCGCCGAGCGCGCTCGCGTCACCACTTGACGACGGCGGCGAGCGGGGCGTCGACGTGCGCCACCGCCGGACGGGAGGCTGGCGGCGCGCCCGCCACGCACCTCCCGTCCGACGACTCCTGGGCGGGTCGTCGTGACCGGTCCGTAGGCTCGCCTGCGTGACCACGGAACGTGTCGACGTGCTCGTCGTCGGCGGCGGGCCCGTCGGCCTGTTCGCCGCTGCGCTCCTCGAACGGCTGGGCGTCTCCGTCGCCGTCTGGGAGCGACGCGACACCGAGCCGACGGGCTCGCGGGCGATCGGGATCCACCCGCCGTCGCTCGACGCCTTCGCCGCGATCGGCCTGGACACCGCGGTGCTCGCCGAGGCGGTGCTCGTCCGCACGGGCGTGGCCCGGAGCCGCGGTCGCGTGCTCGGGTCGCTGTCCTTCGACCGCGCCTCGGCGACGCACCCCTACGTCGCCACCCTCGACCAGCACCGCACCGAGGCCCTGCTGCGCGACCGGCTCGCACCCGGGGTGCTGCGGACGGGCACGACGGTGACCGACCTGTCCCGCCACGCCGGCCACGTGGTGGCCCACGGCGTCGGGACCGACGGTGCCCCGGTCGTCGCCGAGGCGGCCTTCGTCGTCGGGGCGGACGGCGCCCGCAGCGCGGTGCGCGACCTGGTCGGCATCGCGTCCTCGGGGCGCGACTACCGCGACCGGTACGTGATGGGCGACTTCGTCGACCCCGAGCCCGAGCGGGCGCGGTCGTCGGCGTTGGTCGACGTCGGGCCGGAGGGGGTCGTCGAGTCGTTCCCCCTGCCGGGTGGCCGACGGCGGTACGTCGCCCTCGTGGCGGACGGCCAGACCGCACCGGGCGATCGCTCGCCGGACCCGGACGCTGCCGTCCGGCTCGCGGCGATCGTCACCGGGCGCACCGGTGCCCGCCCCGACCCGGCGACGTGCACGATGACGAGTGGCTTCCGGGTGCGGCGGCGGGAGGCCTCGCGCGTGGGTGTCGGGCGCGTGGTGCTCGTCGGGGACGCCGCCCACGAGATCAGCCCGATCGGCGGCCAGGGCATGAACCTCGGATGGCTCGACGCCGCTGCGCTCGCGCCGCTGCTGGCCGAGGCGGTCCGGTCCGGGACGACCGCTCCGTGGCAGGAGTCCGCGAACGCGTACGCCGTCGGGCGGCAGGTCGCGGCGCGACGGGCTGCGCGGCAGGCGGAACTGAACATGGCGCTCGGGCGTCCGACCGGTGCGCTCGGGTCGGTGGGGCGGGAGGCGCTGCTCCGCACCGTGCTCACGCTGCCGAGCGCTGACGGGCTCGCCGGGGTCTACGCGATGCGGTGGGCCTGAGCGGCGCTGTCGCTCCTGCGGGCGCTGGTGCTGGCGCTGGTGCTGGCGCTGGTGCTGGTGCTGGTGCTGGTGCTGGTGCTGGTGCTGGTGCTGGTGCTCGCCCGTGGACCGGTGCTGTCAGGCGACCAGACGCGCGCCGGCCAGGCCCAGCTCCACCACGAGGACCAGGGACGACGCGATGACGAGTCGGGTCCGCCGTCGCGCGTAGGTTCGGCGCCATGACCGACGCAGCAGACCACACCCCCGACGAGTCGCACCAGGGCGAGACCCTGGGCGGCGAGCGTCCCGACCCCTCGACGACCGCGAGCAAGG
>NZ_RBLU01000051.1 GCF_003989515.1 Curtobacterium sp. HSID17257 | reverse complement strand
GCTCCGACGACGACTCACCGGCCGCCGGGATCGACGGGGCGGACCTCGAGCCGCCGGTCGCCGTCGAGCACGCAGGTCCCGACCGCCGCGACCCCGCGCCACGACTGTCGGCGTTCGAGGTGCACGACGAGGTCGACGGCGCTGACGACCTGTCGCGCGAGCACCTGCGGCCCGAGGCCGGCGAGCGCGCCGAGCGCCTCGAGCCGCGCCCCCACGTCGGCGAGTCCGTTGGCGTGCAGGGTGCCGGCTCCGCCGTCGTGTCCGGTGTTCAGGGCTCCGAGGAGCTCGCGGACCTCGGCACCGCGGCACTCCCCCACGACCAACCGGTCCGGGCGCATCCGCAGGGCCTCGCGCACGAGCCGGTCGAGTCCGATCGCTCCCGTCCCCTCGGCGGACGCCTGCCGCGCCTCGAGCCCGACCACGTGCGGGTGCTCGATCCGGAGCTCCGCGGTGTCCTCGACCGTGACGATCCGCTCGTCGTGGGGCACCGCGCCGAGCATCGCTGCGAGCACGGTCGTCTTCCCGCTGCCGGTCGCACCCGTGACGAGCACGTTGCGCCGTCCGGCGACCGCGTCCTCGAGGACGGCGCGTCGAACAGCGCGGAACGTCCCGAGCCGCTCGAGCTCGGCGAGCGTCGGGCGTTCGGGTCGTGGCAGCCGGATGGACAACGCGGTCCCGCCCACCGACACCGGCGCGAGGACGACGTGCACGCGCACGCCGTCGCCGTGCCGCACGTCCGCGCACGGTGTCGTCTCGTCGACGTGCCGCCCGCCGAGGGCGACGAGCTCCGCGGCGAGCGCGCGGGCCCGCCGCTCCGGGAGCTCGGGACGAGCGGGTTCGAGCCCTCGTCCGCGGTCGATCCACGTGCCGTGTCCGCCGACGACGAGCACGTCCGTCGTCGTCGCGTCGGACACGAGGGCCGCGAGTTCCTCGAACACCGACGGATCGAGGTTCCTCCGTCGTCGAGCCCGCTCGGCTCCCGGCAGGAACGGCACAGCACCGGGCCCTCCGGAGCCGGCCCTCGGAGCGGCGTGGTGGTCGGCCCGGGCGGTGTCGGCTCGGTGGCGGTGCATGCGACGACGCTAGGTCGGCGGACTGCGCACAGCGCAGGGATCGGTATGTCCTGTGGAGACCGTCGGCTCGACACCCCAGGAGCACCGTGTTGTACCCCGTCACGCAAAGCCGTACCCCGTTCGGTGTCCGGTCTCCGGCCGCGGGGCGACGAGGGAACGACGCGGACGGCCGACCGAGCTGACGCGCACAGCCGGAGCCGTCCCTCGGTCGGCCCTGCACCGACGACGTGGACAGCTCTGTCCACTCTTCGGCACCAGCACGCGGATCGACACCTGCAGCCTCGGGTCGCTGCACGACAGGCGTCGGACAAAAAGAAGAGGCGGCACCTGTTGGGGGGAACTGGTGCCGCCTTGGCATCGGTGGATTGGGGGGAATCCGGCCCGGTGCCACCGGAAACGAGTCCGGCAGGAACCACTGTACCCCATGACAGCCCATGCTCGGCAACTCGGTGGCCGGAATGTCCGCTCGGCCCCGCAGGGTGGTCCCGCACCGGGGGTAGTCTCCGACTGCACCCCAGCCGCACCGATGCGAGAGGACACCGATGTCCACACCGACCCAGGCCGACGAACGTCACGAGGACGGCCCGACCTTCGCTCCCACGGCGGACTTCGTCGCCGACGCAGTCGCGCGGGAGGACCTCCACGAGGCCGCCGCCGCCGACCGCGAGGCGTTCTGGGCGGACCAGGCCCGGACACTGCTCGACTGGCGCACGCCGTTCACCCGCACGCTGGACTGGTCCGGCGCGCCGTTCGCGAAGTGGTTCGACGACGGCACGCTCAACGTCGCCGAGAACTGCCTCGACCGGCACGTCCGCGCGGGCAACGGCGACCGCGTGGCCATCCACTTCGAGGGCGCCCCCGGCGACACACGCCGCATCACCTACGCCGAGCTCACCGCCGACGTGCAGCGCGCCGCCAACATGCTCACCGACCTCGGCGTCGTGCAGGGCGACCGCGTCGTCGTCTACATGCCCCTCATCCCCGAGGCCGTCGTCACCATGCTCGCGGTCGCCCGGATCGGCGCCGTACACTCGGTCGTCTTCGGCGGGTTCAGTGCCGAGAGCCTCCGCGCCCGCATCGAGGACGCCGGCGCGAAGCTCGTCGTCACCGCGGACGGCGGCTGGCGACGCGGCGCGGTCTCGCCGCTCAAGCCCGCGGTCGACGAGGCCCTGACCGGCGAGGGCACGGACACCGTCGAGCACGTCCTCGTCGTCAAGCGCGGCGGCAACGAGATCGCCTGGACCGACCGCGACCTGTGGTGGCACGACGAACTGGCGAAGGCCGCCCCCGAGCACGAGGCACAGGCGTTCCCGGCCGAGACGCCCCTGTTCATCCTCTACACCTCGGGCACGACCGGGAAGCCGAAGGGCATCGTGCACACCTCGGGCGGCTACCTGACGCAGGCCGCCTACACGCACCGGAACGTCTTCGACATGCACCCGGAGAAGGACGTCTACTGGTGCACCGCCGACATCGGCTGGATCACGGGGCACTCCTACGTCGTCTACGGCCCGCTCGCGAACGGCGTCACGCAGGTGCTGTACGAGGGCACGCCCGACGAGCCGAAGCCCGGCCGCTGGTGGGACATCGTCGACAGCTACGGCGTCACCGTCCTCTACACCGCCCCGACCGCGGTCCGCGCGGCGATGAAGGCCGGCAGGCAGATCCCCGAGGCACGGAGTCTCGAGACGCTCCGCCTGCTCGGCAGCGTCGGCGAACCCATCAACCCCGAGGCGTGGCAGTGGTACCGGCAGGTCATCGGACACGACCGCACGCCGATCGTCGACACCTGGTGGCAGACCGAGACCGGCGCGATCATGATCTCGGCACTGCCCGGTGTCACGAAGTTGAAGCCCGGCGCCGCGCAGACCCCGCTGCCGGGCATCGTCGCCGAGATCGTCGACGAGGAGGGGCACCGCGCCGACCCCGGCGAGAGCGGCTACCTCACGATCACCGAGCCGTGGCCCTCGATGGCCCGCGGCATCTGGAACGACCCCGACCGCTTCGTCGAGACCTACTGGTCGCGCTTCCCCGGCCGCTACTTAGCCGGTGACGGCGCACGGCTCGACGGGCAGGGCGACATCTGGGTGCAGGGTCGCGTCGATGACGTGATGAACGTCTCCGGCCACCGGCTCTCCACCGCGGAGATCGAGTCCGCCCTCGTCGGGCACGAGGGCGTCGCGGAGGCCGCCGTCGTCGGCGCCGCCGACGAGACGACCGGTCAGGCGGTCGTCGCGTTCGTCATCCTGACCGCCGAGGCGGCCGAGGGCGTCGACCGCGAGGCCGTCTCGAAGGAGCTCCGCGACTGGGTCGGCACGCGCATCGGCGCGATCGCGAAGCCGCGGCAGGTCGTCGTGGTGCCGGAACTGCCGAAGACGCGCTCGGGCAAGATCATGCGCCGCCTGCTCCGCGACGCGGCCGAGGGCCGCCGCATCGGCGACACGACCACGCTGGCCGACCCGACGATCATGGCGACCATCGCGGAACTGATGTAGACCACGGAACGTGCGTGGGGCCTCCCGTCCGACCCGGACTGGAGGCCCCACCTGCGTTGCGCACGAGACTGACGGTCCGTCAGTCGGTCAGCTCCACGACCAGCTCGACCTCGACCGGTGCGTCCAGCGGGAGCACGGCCACGCCCACCGCGCTGCGCGCGTGGACGCCGGCGTCCCCGAAGACCTCGCCGACCAAGGTGGAAGCGCCGTTGGCGACCCCGGGCTGGCCCGTGAAGGACGGTTCCGACGCGACGAACACGGTGACCTTGACGACCCGGGCGACGCGGTCGAGCGAGCCGGCGACCGACTCGACGGCCGCAAGCGCGTTGAGCGCGGCCACGCGGGCTTGCGCGGTGGCGGTCTCGGCGTCGACCGACGCCCCGACCTTGCCGGTGACGGGCAGTGCGCCGTCGACGAACGGCAGCTGGCCGGCCGTGTGGACGTACTGGCCGGAGACGACCGCGGGGACGTAGGCGGCGACCGGTGCGGCGACCGGCGGGAGCGTCAGCCCCAGATCGGCGAGGCGGTCCGCGACGCTCACGCGTCGGCCTTCGGGCGCTTCAGGTAGGCGACGAGTCCGCCCTCGGGACCGGTGACGACCTGGACCAGCTCCCAGCCCTCGTCGCCGTGGGCGTTGAGGATGGCAGCGGTGTTGTGGATCATCAACGGCGTGGTGAAGTACTCCCAGCGAGTCATGCGGTTCCTTGCCAGCCTTTCAGTCGTGGGCGTCGTTTAGGCTGCATCCTATGTCTGCCCAGAAGTCTGCCTCGCGGACCAAGCCCGTCTCCGCGATCGGCGCCTTCGTCGGTTTCGTCGGGTTCAGCGCGCTCGCCGGTCTGCTGGTGACGATCGGGGTCACCCCGGCGATCGCCGTCGCCGGTGTCACCACGACCTCGACCATCGGCGTGTTCGAGTCCCTGCCGGAGTACATCGAGATCGGTGACCTCCCGCAGCGCAACGAGATCTACGCCTACAGCAACGGGCAGCCGGTCCAGCTCGCGACGGTCTACGACCAGAACCGCGAGGAGCTCCAGTACGACCAGATCAGCGACCAGCTGAAGAACGCCGCGATCGACGGCGAGGACAAGCGCTTCTGGGACCACGGTGGCGTCGACATGACGTCGCTCGTGCGCGCCGGCGTCGGCAGCATCGCCGGCGGGCTCGGCGAGTCGGGCGGTGGCTCGACCCTGACGATGCAGCTCGTCCGCAACATCAAGATGCAGCAGGCCCTCGAGCTCCCGACCGAGGAAGAGCGCCAGAAGGCGTACAACGACGCCGTCGAGCAGACCATCCCCCGCAAGCTCGAGGAGATGAAGCTCGCCATCGGCCTGGCGAAGAAGTACTCGCACAAGGAGATCCTGACCGGGTACCTCAACATCGCCTACTTCGGCGACCAGACCTACGGTGTACAGGCCGCCGCGCAGCACTACTTCAACAAGTCGGCCACCGACCTCACCCCGGCCGAGGCCGCCTCGATCCTGGCGATCGTGCAGTCGCCGAACACGCGCAACCTGGCGAAGCCGGAGAACTACGAGGCCAACAAGGCCCGCCGCGACGTCATCCTCAAGTCGATGTACGCGCAGAAGCACCTGACCAAGGAGGAGTTCGACCAGGCGATCGCGTCGAACCCCGCCGACTACGTGCACCTGACCGAGCCGAGCCAGGGCTGCAAGTCGGCTGCCGGCAACGGCGCGCAGTTCTTCTGCGACTACGCGGTGAAGGTCGTCAAGCAGATGTCGCAGCTCGGCGGCACGCAGAAGGAGCGCGACCAGGCCTGGCGCAACGGCGGGTACAAGATCCAGACCACGCTGGACATCGACCTGACCGCGCAGCAGAAGACCCTGCTGAACACCTTCGACCCGAACACCGAGTCGCGCCTGCAGCTCGGCAGTGCGCTCAACTCCGTCGAGGCATCGACCGGACGAATCCTGACGATGGCGCAGAACAAGGACTACGACCAGTCCCTGCAGTCGCCCCCGACCGCGACGTCCATCAACTACAGCGTCGACAAGGAGTACGGCGGCTCCATCGGCTTCCAGGTCGGGTCGACGTACAAGGTCTTCACGCTGCTCGACTGGCTGAAGGCCGGACACGGCCTGAACGAGAGCGTCAACGGCACCCCGCACAACACGTCGCGGTGGACCCAGTGCGGCTCCACCATCACCTCGCCGTGGGCCCCGAAGAACGACTCTGCGGGCGAGAAGGGCCAGTTCACCGTGGCCCGTGCGACCGCGCTCTCCGTGAACGCGGCGTTCGCCTCGATGGCCGCGAAGCTCGACCTGTGCGACATCCGGCAGACGGCCCAGGACCTCGGTGTGCACTCCGCCGACGAGAAGACGGAGCTGAACGCCTACCCGTCGTCGATCCTCGGGACGAACAACATCGCGCCGCTCACGATGGCGTCCGCCTACGCGACCATCGCGAACGGCGGCATCTACTGCGCCCCGATCGCGATCGACCAGGTCACCGACGCCTCCGGCAAGCAGCTCGGCGGGCAGCCGAAGCAGTGCAAGCAGGTGCTCGACCCGAGCGTCGCCGCGACCGCCGCCTTCGCGATGCGCGGGACGATCCAGTCCGGCACCGCCGTGGGCGCGCAGACCCCGGACGGCACGCAGCTGTTCGCCAAGACGGGCACCACGGACGACGCGGACCAGATCTGGCTCGTTGGTGCGAGCTCGAAGGTCGCGACCGCCTACTGGCAGGGCAACACCGACGGTGCGAAGACCAACCTGCGGCACTACAACAGCGGCGCGGGCTACGGCTCCTACGCGTCGCAGCGTGCCCACGTGTGGCAGCAGGCGATGATCCCGATCAACAACCTGCACCCGGCCGACCCGTTCCCGACGCCGTCCCAGACCGCCCTGCGCGGGAACAGCGTCGCCGTGCCCGACGTGAGCGGGAAGACCGCTGACGACGCCCGCGCCACGCTCGCCGGTGCCGGCTTCACCTACGTCGACGGCGGCGCGCAGGCCGGCGGCGGGACTCCCGGGACGGTCTCGTCGACGTCACCGGCAGCGGGGTCGCTCCTGTCGACGGGGTCGAGCGTGACGGTCTTCACGACCGACGGCAGCCAGACGACGGTCCCGCAGATCACCGGGAAGAGCGTCGGTGACGCCAAGAACGCCCTGCAGGGGGCCGGCATCACGACGGTCGCGCTGTCCGGGCAGTACGCGAAGGGCGACGGCGGCAACCAGTGCACGGTCGCCGCTGTCGACCCGGGTGAGGGCACCGCGATCGGCAAGGACGCGACGGTGACGGTGCAGCTCTTCGGCGACAAGGACGGCAACGCACCGAAGGACTGCAGGTGAGTCGCGGTCGCGCCGCGCTGGGAGTGATCGCAGCGGGCGCGGCCGTCGGAGCGGCGACGGCGGCGTGGGGTTCCCTCGTCGAGCGTCACCGCTTCGGCATCCGCTGGGAGACCGTCCCGGTACTGCCGGAGGGCTCGCGGGACGTGACGGTCCTGCACCTCTCTGACATCCACATGGCACCGTGGCAGGCCGACAAGCAGCAGTGGCTCCGTGACCTCAGCCTGGTCGAGCCGGACTTCGTGGTGAACACGGGAGACAACCTCGGGCACCCGACGGCCAACGCCGCGGTCGAGTACGCGCTCGAGCCGTTCCGCGGTGTCCCGGGGGCCTTCGCGCACGGGTCGAACGACTTCTACGGACCCTCGCCGCGCAACCCCTTCCGGTACTTCACCGGCCCGAGCAGTCACCACACCGGGCGCCGTCCGGTCGAGCTCGACATCGACCGGCAGACCGCGTTCTTCGAGTCACTCGGGTGGCTCGACGTCAACGACCAGGCGCACGCGATCGAGCTCCGCGGATCCCGGTTCGAGCTGTTCGGCACGTCGGACGCGCACCGCGACTGGGACCGCCTCGACCTGCTGCCCACAAACGTCGACGAGATGCGCAGCGCCGTGCCGTGGACCGAGGACGAGGACGGCCCTTCCCCCGTGGCGATCGGCATCACGCACGCGCCGTACCGTCGCGTCCTCGATGCCTTCGTCGACCAGGGTGCCGACATCGTCTTCGCCGGGCACACCCACGGTGGGCAGGTGCAGGTGCCGGGCGTCGGCGCGCTCGTCACGAACTCGGACCTCCCCCGGCAGTACGTCAGCGGACTGCACAAGTGGCAGCACCGTGGGCACTGGTCGTGGCTCGAGGTGTCAGCGGGGATCGGGACGTCGATCTACGCACCGGTGCGCTTCTCGTGCCGCCCCGAGGCGGTCGTCGTGACCCTGACCGCGCGGACGGCCTGAGCGGACCGTCGCCGCGACGCGCCCGGGTGTTCCCCGAATGGTCGTGAGCACCCTCGAACGTCCGGTAGACTTTCCTGGTCGCTCCGGTTCGGAGCAACCACACCGCGGGGTGTGGCGCAGCTTGGTAGCGCGCCTCGTTCGGGACGAGGAGGTCGCAGGTTCAAATCCTGTCACCCCGACACTGTGTTGAGACAGTAGAACAGCAGGGCCCTGATCCGCTCGGATCGGGGCCCTGCTGCTTTCGCCGGACGAGCACGCACGCAGGGCAGGCACCACCAGGCGGGCTGCGGGCCCTGTGCCACAGGACACATCGCCGAGCGATCGGGCGCAGCCGTGCGACCTCCCCCGCTACGCTCGCAACCGTCATGACGATCCCCGCCCCGCTCGCCGCCGTCCTCGCGGACATCGGCGCCCGTTTCCCGGAACTCGCCGACGACCCGGTCCTCGCGCAGAGCCTCCTCGACAACGTGACGTCGATGATCGCCGACGCACACGAGCGGTACGCGTCCGGAGACGGAGCCGGGAGCGTCGTGAGCGACCGCTACCTCGACCCGGCGCACCTCGCGACCGGCGCCCTGCACGCCGAGCACGCGCAGCACCCCGCGGGCGCCATGCTGGCGGCCGAGATGCTCTTCGACGCCTACCTGCCGGTGTTCGTCGACGAGGTCGGTGCGCGATCCGCCAACGAGGTCCTCCGCGCCACGCGGGCGCTGCACGCCGGCGTCTGGAGCCGGTTCCCGGCCGGCGCGATCGCGTACACGGAGGCGCTCCGCCAGCGGGTGACCTCGACGAACCTGGACTCGCGCGAGCAGATCGCACGCGACCTGCACGACCGCGTCGCGCACGGCGTCCTCGCCGGGCTGCAGCGCCTCGATCTCGTGCTGCTGACCGACCCCGATGACGCGGAGCGCACCGCGCAGCTCGAGTCCGCAGGGCGGCTGCTCCGGGGTGCGCTGACCGACGTGCAGGACCTCGCCCTGTCACTGCACGCCCGGGTCGGTGCGGACCGGCTCGACGATGCCCTCCGGCGGCACGTGGACGACCTGTTCCCCGGGGACGACCGCCTCGTGATCACGACCACGGGCGTCGCCGGTGCGCTGCCGAACTGGAAGGCCGAGGAGGCGCTGACCATCCTGCTCGAAGCGCTCACCAACCGTCGGAAGCACGCTCCGGGCTCCACGGCGACGGTCGAGTTCGCCTGGTCACCGGCGACGGTCGTCGCGACGGTGCGGGACGACGGGCCCGGGTTCACGCCGGGCGCGGTCCCCGAGGGCCGCCTCGGCCAGCGCACGATGCGAGAACGTGCGGGGGTGCTCGGTGCCCGCCTCGACGTCGAGAGCACCCCGGGCTCGGGCACCACCGTCCGCCTGACCGTCCCGAGGGGGGCCCTGTGACCGCCGTCACCCACGTCGCACTCGTCGACGACCACCGACTCTTCCGCGAGGGGCTCGCGACGATCCTGTCCGCCGTGCCCACGATCCGCGTGGTCGCCCACGGGGAACGGCCGTCCGACGTGCTCGACTCCCCCGAGTCCGCGGCAATCGACGTGCTCCTGCTCGACGTCGAGCTCGACGGCCCACCGGCGCGCACGACCATCGCCACCGTTCGTCGCACCCACCCGCACATCAGCATCGTCGTGCTGACGATGCACCGCGACGCCGTCCTGCGTCGCGCCCTGCTCGACGCCGGCGCTGTGGACTTCGTGACGAAGGACACGCCGAGCCGTGAGCTCGTCGAACGGATCGTCCGGGCGACACGGGCAGGGGCGTCACCGGTGACCTTCCCGGTCGACCTCGTCACCGACGCGCGTGCCGGGTCCCCGCTCAGCGACCGCGAGGTCGAGGTGCTCGGACTCGTGGCCGCTGCTCGCTCGAACGCCGAGATCGCCGCGGAGCTCGGACTCGCCGTCGGGACGGTGAAGCGGCACGTGTACAACGTCTACCGGAAGCTCGACGTCGGCACACGCGTCGGTGCGATCACCGCCGCGAAGCGCCTCGGCCTGCTCCCCTGACGGCGACGGGCGCGGGCAGCCGGACGCCGACGGTCCGTGGCGAGGCGGCCCGGCTAGACCGTGGCTCCCGCGGGCACGAGGAGCCCCTCGGCCTGCAGCGACGCCACCACGTCGAGCGCCTGGTGCCGGTAGCGCGCCTGTGCGGCCCCCGGTGCGACGATGACGCCGTCCGCGCCGGTCGACGCGACGAGCTCGTTGATCTTCGCCGCGACCTGGTCCCGCGAACCGTAGGCCTGCCGCTCCGTGCGCGCGGCGATGAACCGGCGCTCGAGGTCGGAGAACTCGTACGCACGGGCCTCCTCCATCGACACCGGCTCGGGCTTCGCGCCCTGTCGCATCCGGATGAACGAGATCATCCCGGGAGCACTCTGCTCCTCCACGACCGCCGGGTCCTCGTCGGTGACGACCTGCACGCCGATCAGCGCGTTCGGGGTCTGCCGGAAGCGGGACGGACGGAACGAGTCGCGGTAGAGCGCGAGTGCCGCCTCGGTGTTGTCCGACGCGAAGTGGTGCGCGAAGGCGAACGAGACCCCGAGTGCACCGGCGACCTGCGCGCTGTAGCCCGAGGAGCCGAGCAGCCAGAACTCGGGCACGTCGCCGTAGCCCGGCACGGCGCGGATGCGTGACAGCGGGTTCGACGCGTCCATGCCGGTGAAGAAGCCGATGAGGTCCGCGAGCTGCTGCGGGAAGTCGTCGACGTCGAGCCGGTCGGTGCGACGCAGGGCCATCGCGGTCGCGCCGTCGGTCCCGGGGGCCCGTCCGATGCCGAGGTCGACGCGGTCGCCGTAGAGCGCCCGCAGCGTGCCGAACTGCTCGGCGATCACGAGCGGCGCGTGGTTCGGCAGCATCACGCCGCCGGAACCGATCCGGATCCGCGACGTCGCGGCCCCCACCGCGCTGAGCAGGACGGCGGGCGCGGACGAGGTGATGCCCGGCATGCCGTGGTGCTCCGCCACCCAGACGCGCTCGTACCCGAGCTGCTCGGCGTGCACGGCCATGTCGATCGAGCCCTGCAGGGCCTCGGTGTTCGACTGGCCGTACTCGCGGGTGGCCAGGTCGAGGACGGACAGGTGCACGGTGGCGTCGCTCATGCGGACGTCAACCGTCGCCGGCGTGCGCGCATTCCGCACCACGGGACGGACGGGAGGCGCGTGGCGGCGCTGCGCCGCGCCTCCCGTCCGTCGGCGGGTCACCTGACGGACGTGGGCCGGGTCAGTGCGCGAGCTCGCCGTCGAGCCGTCCGCCGGACTCGCTGAGGTAGCAGTTCGCGCACAGCGACTCGTACGTGACGTCGACGCCGTCGATCGCGACCTGCGACCCGTCGAAGACGAAGTGACCGTCGACCTTCCGGGCGTTGAAGACGGCCTTGCGACCGCAGCGGCAGATGGTCTTGAGCTCCTCGAGCGAGTGCGCGACCTCGAGCAGCCGGGCGCTGCCGGGGAACGCCTCGGTGCGGAAGTCGGTGCGGATGCCGTAGGCGAGCACGGGGACCTCGTCGAGCACGGCGACGCGGAGCAGGTCGTCGACCTGTCGCGGGGTGAGGAACTGCGCCTCGTCGACGAGCACGCAGCTCACCGGGCGCACCATGCCGTCGAGCCGGTCCGACTCGGGGTCGCTCGCACCGGCCTCGGCGACCGCCGCACGGACGTCGTCGTGCGGGGCGAGGACGACGTCGACCGTCCGGGTGACACCGAGACGGGAGACGATCTCGCGGTCGCCCTTGGTGTCGACCGACGGCTTCGCCAGCAGGACGCGCTGCCCGCGCTCCTCGTAGTTGAACGCCGCCTGCAGCAGCCCGGTGCTCTTGCCGCTGTTCATCGCGCCGTACCGGAAGTAGAGCTTCGCCACTACGCGAGGAACCCGTCCTCGGCGGCGCGGCGGATGAGGTCCGACTTCTTCGACGCGGGACGTCCCACCTTGCTGTACTTCTCGCGCACGCGACGCAGGTACGTCTTGGCGGTCTCGTACTGCACGTTCATCTGCGCGGCGACCTCGTTGGTCGAGTAGCCGGACACGTACAGGCGGAGTGCCTCTTCCTCACCCGCGCTGAGCTTCGGCCGCTGGTGCGCGCTCGCGCCGGTCGGCAGCGGCCGCCAGTCGCGCTGCGGCGGGGTCTCGCGGGAGACCCCCATGACCTCGCGCGCGACGTCCATGACCTCGCGCATCGGCAGCGACTTCGACAGGAACGCGGCCGCGCCGGCTGCGAGCGCGCGGTCGCGCGACTCACGGCTGTCGACGCTCGACAGCACGATGACCTTCGCGCCGGCGGCCCGGCAGGTGCGGACGCGCGCCTCGATCGACACCGGCTCCTTGAGCTGGAAGTCGAGGAACACGAGGTCCGTCGGGAAGTTCTCGCTGTGCACCATCTCGAGCCACGTGTGCGCGGTCAGGGCGAGATCGAAGTCGAAGGCGTTCACGGCGATCCAGCTCGACAGGCTGTCGAGCAGCACCTCGTGGTCGTCGAGGATCGCCAGCCGCACGCGTCGGGTTCCGGGCTGCGGGAGCGCGGGCACGCCCTCCGTGGTCCGGTTCGGGTCAGTGCTGGTCATAGGAGAACCTTAGTGCGAGGGACGATGGGCGGACGGCGACGTCGAGGTCGGGGAAGGTCACGCGGAGGACCGCGAAGTACGGGTCGAACGTCCGGTGGATGCCGACGTCGGAGTCGTCGACCGCGAGCTCCAGGCGGACCTCGACCCGCTCGGGAGGGGACCCCGGTTCCTCCGCACGGCGCACGACGGCGCGGAAGCGTGCCGGGTCGACGGTCGCTGCGCCGAGTGCCGCGCGGAGGAAGGTGCGGACCACCGTGCGCTGGTCGGTGTCGAGCGTCGCGACGAGGCCGTCCGGGTCGTCGACCGACTCCACCGACCCACCGTCGACGGTCACCGCGTACTCGAACCAGGTCCGGTCGGCGTCGGCGACCATGGCGCGCCGGATGCCGTCCGCGATGGCACGGGCGCGTGCACGGTCGGCGTCGGTGATCACCTCGCTGGTCCGGAGCTCGGTGAGGAACGGGGCGACGTCACGGCTGAGGACGACGGACCGGTCCTGCTGCACGCTCGCCGCGATGCCGTCCCGCTCGGCGCGCGCGACGGAGTACGAGCCGGCACGGATCTGCACGCGCTCCGCCAGTCCACCGAACGTCCAGGCGAAGACGACCGATGCGCCGGTGAGGACCAGGGTGGGCGCCGCTGCGAGGAAGGCCGCGACGGCCGTGGGCACCTGGTGGGGGAACTCGGCGGCGGCGATCCCCCAGGCCGCGGCGTCGACCGCGGCGAGGACGATCCCGCCGACCGCCAGGTCGCGCCACGGTCGGTAGGGCGCGACCATGACGATGCCGGTCGCGGTGAGCACGGACATGAAGTCGTTCATCGCGTTGCGGTCCGGCCCCCACTGCGCGGCGACGCTGGCGATCGTCGCGGCTCCGAGCAGCACGACGTGGAGCACGTAGGCCCAGCGCGGGAAGGGAGCACGGAACGGCGAGGAGGCCGTGACGACGACCGCCGCGGACGCCGCCAGCAGCAGCACCGTGAGCGCACTGAGGGTCGGGCTCCCGACCACATCGCGGTCGAACACCGAGACGAGGAGTGCCCACAGGATGCCGGCGGCACCGAGCAGCACCGCGAGCGGACGGGACCCCATGGCGCCGAGCGGGTCCCACTGCTGCGCCGTCCGGGCACTCCGGACCGCCGCGCGCACCGCGTCGACGCGGCTCACCGGGTGGTCCCCCGATCGGACTCGCCGGTCACGGCGTAGGAGGCGGCGCCGCTGGTCCGGAGGCCGCCGGACCGCATGCCACCGGTGCCCGCTCCGTCGGCACGAGCGGTGTCCTCGCGCGTGTAGGGGACGGTCATCATCACGCTGGTGCCGGAGCCCGGCGACGACCAGACCTGCACGTCACCGCCGACACGACCGATGCGTTCGCGGACCGAGCCGCGCAGCCCCATCCGGTCGTTCCCGGTCTCCTGCTCGTCGAACCCGCGGCCGTCGTCGACCACCATGACGGTGCACGACGCACCGTCGTCGAAGACGCTGACCTCGGCGGCATCGGTGCCGGCGTGCTTCCGGACGTTCGCCAGGCACTGTCCCACGGCACGCAGCAGGGCGGTCGTCGCGGACGGGTCGAGCCGCACCAGGGCACCGGGGTCCCCGGTCACCGTGACCGTGAGGCCCTGGGCACGGTACTCGTCGACCATCGCGGTGAACGCGGTACCGGCAGCAGCCGGGTCCGGCTCGTCGGACCGCTCGGCCGGAGCCAGCCACTGCTTGCCGGTGAGCATCGCGACGTCGGCCTCGACGGTCCGCGCCAGCTGGGGGTCCATCGGTCCGTCGGGTGCCAGGGCGATGGCCCCGAGGTGGTTCAGGACGGTGTCGTGCAGGATCGCCGCGGCCTCGGCCTCGACACCGGCGCGGTAGGCGGACACGTGCTCCTCGCGCGCGGAGCGGAGCAGCTCGGGCTGGACACGCTCGGACCGCGCGGTGTTCCGACTGGTGAAGAGCACGAGGGCGACCACGAACCCCAGCGTGATCCAGGCGAGCACGAGCGGCCGGGGCGGCCCGCCGGACTGCAGCACGGCGATCCCCGTCGCGAGCCGGCCGACCAGGAACCCGCCGATCGACCAGACGACGACGCGGCTCGCGACCGCGCCGGCGCCGCCCACGAGCACGAGCGGGATCACCGCGAGCGACAGCAGGTAGCTCGTCACCCATCCCGCAGGGACCTCGCGTTGCACGATCGTCGTGAACCACCACGTGCACACCCCACCGGTGAGCAGGAACGCCACGGCCGAGCGCCAGGTGGCGAACTGCACGTGCACGCCGATCATCGCCAGCATCGGCAGGAGTGCGAGCACGGCCCCGGCGACCCGCACGTCGGGCTCGGCCAGACGGTACAGCAGCAGCGTGACGGCGGCGGCGACGACGGAACCGATCGCCGCAGCGTGGAACGCGCGCACGGTCGACCACGCGTTCACTCGCGGAGCGAGGTGCGTGGGGATGCCGAGCACGGGTCGAAGGTCCTTCCGGGAGTCGTCCGGTCGCCGTACCACGCGGCCGGTCAGGGCCGAGCGTGTACCCCGAAACGAGCACGATCCGGCGACCCGATCGATGCTACCGCCGATCACCGACACAGGGTGTCCCCCGAACGCGGAAGGTGGACGCTCGTCAGAACAGGGTCGGCCCGGTCCCGCTGCCGACCGCTGCCACCGCGGCGCCACGTCGGTCGAAGCCGGGGTCCGCGCGCTTGAGCGGTGACGAGGTCGGGCGGGACTGCTCGTCGAGTGACACCGGGACGCGGTACCCGTTCGTGATGCGAGCGCCGGTCACCCCGGACGGCCCGCCGGACGCTGCGGCCGAGACCGTGCTGTCCGGCACGAGGTGCGCCTGTTCACTGAAGCCCATCGACCCGGTCGTGGGGTCGACCCGGCCGAGCCCGAGACCGTGCGCGGCGAGGATCGGGCGCACCCGGTCCGCGAGCCAGCGCCGGTAGTCGGCGGGCGCGTACGTGTTGTCGAGGTACATCGACCGGTAGCGGGCGACGAGGTCGGGGCGCGTCCGCTGCAGCCACGCGGCCCACCACGGCTTGACGCCCGGGCGCAGGTGCAGCGCGGAGTACATGACGCTGGAGGCGCCCGCGTCGGCCGCCCGACCGATCGCCTGGTCGAGGTGCGCGCGGGTGTCCGTGATGAACGGGAGCACCGGCATGAGGAAGACCGAGCACTCGAGCCCGGCGTCACGGATCGCCCGCACGGTCGCGAGTCGGGCGGCGGTCGTCGGGGTCCCCGGCTCGACCTGCTGCTGCAGCTCGTCGTCGTACACCGCGATGGACATCGCCAGGTCGACCGGCACGCTCCGTGCCGCCTCGACCAGCAGGGGCAGGTCCCGCCGCAGCAGCGTGCCCTTCGTCAGGATGCTGAAGGGCGTCCCCGACTCGGCCAGCGCACGGATCACGCCGGGCATCAGGCGGTAGCGCCCCTCGGCCCGCTGGTACGGGTCGGTGTTCGTGCCGAGCGCGACGGGGTGACGGTCCCACGTCGGCTTCCGGAGCTCACGGCGCAGGACGTCGGCCACGTTCGTCTTGACGACGATCTGATGGTCGAAGTCCGCGCCCCCGTCGAACTCGAGGTAGGTGTGGGTGGGCCGGGCGAAGCAGTAGACGCACGCGTGGCTGCACCCGCGGTAGGGGTTGATGGTCCACCCGTAGGTCCCGCTCCCGTCGGCCGCCGGCACCCGGTTCAGGGCACTCTTCGCCAGGACCTCGTGGAAGGTCACGCCGGCGAACTCCGGCATGGTGACGCTGCGCACCAGCCCGCTGTTCGACTCGAGCCCGGGGAGTGCTCCGTCGTGCTCCGCCCCGATCGCCTGCCCGCTCCACCGCATGCCCTCATTCGAACACACGTTCGAACGACCTGCAAGTCCCCGGGCGGCCCAGGACGTCAGTGGTGCAGGCCGAGGACCTTCGCGGTGTGCTCGAGCGTCTCGTCGGCGAGCTGCGGATCGGCCCCGAGGTCCTTGCCGTACGTGGGCACCATGGTCCTGACCATCGGGGCCCAGGCGTCCCATCGGTCCGGGAAGCACCGCTGCAGCATCGACAGCATGATCGGCACCGCGGTGGACGCGCCCGGGCTCGCGCCGAGCAGCCCGGCGATCGAACCGTCCGCCGAGGTGATCACCTCGGTCCCGAACTGCAGCACGCCGCCCTTCTCCCGGTCCGGCTTGATGACCTGCACGCGCTGCCCCGCCGTGATGCGGTGCCAGTTGCCGGGCTCGGCCGTCGGCATGAAGTCCCGGAGCGCGTCGAACTTCGTCTGCTTCGACGCGAGGAGCTGCCCCACCAGGTACCGGACCAGGTCGAAGTTCGAGAACGCCACGCTGAGCATCGGACGGAGGTTGTGCGGACGGATCGAGCGGAAGAGGTCGAGCAGGGAACCCTGCTTGAGGAACTTCGGACTGAAGCCCGCGTAGGGACCGAACATCAGCGACGCCTTGCCGTCGACGATGCGGGTGTCGAGGTGCGGCACGGACATCGGCGGCGCACCGACGCTCGCCTTGCCGTACACCTTCGCGGAGTGCTTCTGCACGACCTCCGGGTCGTCGGTGCGCAGGAACTCGCCCGACACCGGGAAGCCGCCGTACCCGCGGATCTCCGGGATGCCCGACTTCTGCAGCAGGTGCAGGGCGCCGCCACCCGCGCCGACGAAGACGAACTTCGCAGCGATGCGCTGCGTCGACCGGCCGATCTCGTTGCGGACGTCGAGCGCCCATCCCTCGGAGGTCTTCGAGCGGGTGATCTTCCTCACCTGGTGCGACGGCTCGAACTCCACGCCCTCGATCTCGAGCCCGTCGAAGAGCTGCTGCGTGAGCGAACCGAAGTCCACGTCCGACCCGGCCGCCGAGTACGTCGCGGCGATCGGCTGGTCCTTCTTGCGGCCGGGGATGAGCGCCGGAGCCCACTTCCGGATCTGCGCCGGGTCGTCGGAGTACTCGATGCCGGCGAAGAGCGGGTGACCCTTGAGCGCCTCGTAGCGCTTGCGCATGTACTCGACGTTGTCCGCGCCCCAGACGAAGGAGATGTGCGGCGTCGGGTTGATGAAGTTCGAGGGTTGCGGCAGCGCGCCCGTCTCGACCAGGTGCGCCCAGAACTGCCGCGAGACCTGGAACTGCTCGTTCACGGTGACAGCCTTGGCGATGTCGACGTGACCGTCGGGCATCTCCGGCGTGTAGTTCAGCTCGCACAGCGCGGAGTGCCCGGTCCCGGCGTTGTTCCACGGGTTCGAGGACTCCTGCGCGACGGAGCCGAGCCGCTCGTACACGCGGATCTTCCACGTGGGTTCGAGGCGGTGGATGATGGCGCCGAGCGTGGCGCTCATGATCCCTCCCCCGACCAGGACGACGTCGATCGGATCCACCTGCTTCACTGCCACGTACCGATCCTACAAGCGCGCGCTGACAGGGTGGGCATCAACGGACGGGAGGCCCGTGGCGGTGTCGCCACGGGCCTCCCGTCCGTCAGGTGTCGTGTCGTCGACGATGGTCGCTACGCCGCGACCGCGCGGCGCTCGAGGATCGTCTCGGCGATCTGCACCGCGTTGAGCGCGGCACCCTTGCGCAGGTTGTCGTTGCTGACGAAGAGCACCAGACCGTGGCCATCGGGTGCGGACTGGTCGGCACGGATGCGGCCGACGAAGGACGGGTCCTGGCCGGCTGCCTGCAGCGGCGTGGGGACGTCCGCGAGTTCGACGCCCGGGGCGGTGGCCAGGATCTCGGTCGCCCGCTCGGGCGACAGCGGCTGCGCGAACTCGGCGTGCACCGAGATGGAGTGGCCGGTGAACACCGGGACGCGGACGCACGTGCCCGCGACGAGCAGGTCCGGCAGTTCGAGGATCTTGCGGCTCTCGTTGCGGAGCTTCTTCTCCTCGTCGGTCTCGCCCTGGCCGTCCTCGACGATGCTGCCCGCGAGGGGGACGACGTCGAACGCGATCGGGCGCACGTACTTCACGGGCTCCGGGAAGGTGACCGCGGAACCGTCGTGCGTGAGCGCCGCGGTGTCCTGCTCGAGTGCGGCACGCGCCTGGCCGAGGAGCTCCTCGACACCGGCGAGGCCCGACCCGGACACGGCCTGGTACGTGGTCGCCACGAGGCGGCGGAGCCCTGCCTCGGTGTCGAGCACCTTGAGCACCGGCATGATCGCCATCGTCGTGCAGTTCGGGTTCGCGATGATGCCCTTCGGCGCCTCGTCGATCGCGTGCGGGTTGACCTCGCTCACGACCAGCGGCACCTCCGGGTCCATCCGCCAGGCGCTGGAGTTGTCGACGACCACCGCACCGGCGGCGGCGAACCTCGGCGCGAGGGCGCGCGACGCGGTGGCACCGGCCGAGAACAGCGCGATGTCGATGCCCGAGGGATCGGCGGTCTCGGAGTCCTCGACGACGATCTCCTCGCCGCGGAACCGCAGCGTCGTGCCGGCGGACCGGGCGCTCGCGAAGAACCGGACGTGGTCGGCCGGGAACGCACGCTCCTCGAGGAGGCGACGCATCACGGCGCCGACCTGGCCGGTGGCGCCGACGACGGCGACGGTGGTGCTCATGTGGTGCTCCTGCTCGTGGATCGTCCGGGTGGCGCGCTCAGCGCCCGGTACCGGCGTAGACGACGGCTTCCTGGTCGGCGTCCAGCCCGAACGCCTGGTGCACGACGCGCATGGCCTCGTTCAGGGTGTCGGCCCGCGTCACGACCGAGATGCGGATCTCCGAGGTGGAGATCATCTCGATGTTGATGGACGCCTCGTGCAGGGCGCGGAAGAGCGCCGCGGAGACGCCGGCGTTGGTGCGCATGCCGGCACCGACGAGCGCGAGCTTGCCGATCTGGTCGTCGTACTGGATGCCCTCGTACCCGATGTCGGCCTTCGCCACCTCGAGCGCGGTCAGGACGCCCTGGCCCTGGTCCTTCGGCAGCGTGAACGAGATGTCCGTGCGCCCGGTGACCGCCTCGGACACGTTCTGCACGATCATGTCGATGTTGGCGCCGGCGCGGGCCACGATCGTGAAGATCTCAGCTGCCTTGCCGGGGGTGTCGGGCACGCCGACGACGGTGATCTTGCCCTCGGAGAGGTCTCCGGCGATGCCGGTGATGATCGGTTCTTCCACGGTTTCCCCCTCTACAGGGTTGTAGACGATGGTGCCCTCGGCGTTGCTGAACGAGGACCGGACGTGCAGGGTGACGCCGTGCCGACGGGCGTACTCGACGGCGCGGATGTACAGGACCTTGGCGCCGGACGCGGCGAGTTCGAGCATCTCCTCGCTGGTGATCCGGTCGACCTTCTTCGCCTTCGGCACGACGCGGGGGTCCGCGGTGAAGATGCCGTCGACGTCGGTGTAGATCTCGCAGACGTCCGCGTCGAGCGCCGCCGCGAGGGCGACGGCCGTGGTGTCCGACCCGCCGCGACCGAGCGTGGTGATCTCGCCCGTCGTGCGGTTGAACCCCTGGAAGCCGGCGACGATCGCGACGTGCCCGGCGTCGAGCGCCTCGCGCACGCGCTTCGGTGTCACATCGACGATCCGGGCCTTGCCGTGCTGCGCGTCCGTGAGCATGCCCGCCTGGCTGCCCGTGTAGGACGAGGCCTCGACCCCGAGGCTCTTGATCGCCATCGCGAGCAGCGCCATCGAGATGCGCTCCCCCGCGGTCAGCAGCATGTCGAGCTCACGACCTGCGGGGATCGGCGTCACGGAGTGCGCGAGGTCGACGAGCTCGTCGGTGGTGTCGCCCATCGCGGAGACGGCCACGACGACGTCGTTGCCCGCCTTCTTCGTCTGGACGATCCGCTTCGCCACGCGCTTGATGCTCTCGGCGTCCGCGACGGACGATCCACCGAACTTCTGCACGATCAGGGCCACTGGCTGGTACTCCCGGGGACGACGGTTCCGCGACGGTCGCGCGGTCTGACAATCGTAGAGGGTGTTCCGCGGATGTTGCGTGCGAGGCGGCCTCGACGCAACGATCCTGCGCGGGCGACCGTCAGCCGCCGACCAGGCGACGGCCCTCGAAGGCGCGGCCGAGCGTGACCTCGTCCGCGTACTCCAGGTCGCCGCCGACGGGCAGGCCGGACGCCAGGCGCGTGGTGCGGATGCCCATCGGGACGAGCAGTCGGCTCAGGTAGGTCGCCGTCGCCTCGCCCTCGAGGTTCGGGTCGGTGGCGATGATCACCTCGTCCACGGTGCCGTCGGCCAGTCGCGTCATGAGCTGCTGGATGCGCAGGTCGTCCGGGCCGACACCGTCGATCGGACTGATCGCACCGCCGAGCACGTGGTAGAGCCCGCGGAACTCACGGGTGCGCTCGATCGCCGCGACGTCCTTCGCCTCCTCCACCACGCAGATGACGGTCGGCGATCGGCGCGGGTCCCGGCAGATGCTGCACCGGACGTGCTCGGTGACGTTGCCGCAGACCTCGCAGAAGCGGACCTTCTCCTTGACCTCGGCGAGGAGCTCGGAGAGCCTGGCCGGGTCGAACGACTCGGTCTGCAGGATGTGGAACGCGATGCGCTGGGCTGACTTCGGGCCGATGCCCG
The DNA here is from genome assembly GCF_003989515.1 of Curtobacterium sp. HSID17257. Taxonomy (GTDB): domain Bacteria; phylum Actinomycetota; class Actinomycetes; order Actinomycetales; family Microbacteriaceae; genus Curtobacterium. Next base: position 472 of record NZ_RBLU01000051.1, on the reverse strand, counting down.
GCAGGCGACCGAACTCGTCGATCAGGTCCTGGACGATGCCGTCGTACATCAGGCGCCTTCCTCGTGCAGGGCGGTCTCCTCGATGAACTGCGCGCCGAGGATCTCACGGACGACCGCCTCACCGTAGCGACCGGCGACCGGTGTCCGTCGGACCTGGGGCGGGGCAGACCGCTGCGGTGCCTGGCGCTGCTGCACCGCACTGGTCTGCTGCACGCCGGTCTGGTGCGCCGCGGCCTGCTGGTGTTGCTGCGCCTCCGCGGCGCCGGACGGCTGCGGCGCCTGCCCGGGTTCGGGCCGGACCGACCGGCCGCCCGAGGAGGGCCCCGGATCGGGGAACGGCGCTCCGTCGTCGTACGGTTCGTCGTCGAGCGGGTAGTCGTCGACCGGCAGGTCGTCACGAGCCGACGGCGTCGGGGACTGCTCCGGTGTCGTCGACTGCTCCGGTGCCGTCGTCCCCGCGGGTGCCGTGTCC